>NZ_LWEX01000300.1 GCF_001634885.1 Sulfitobacter sp. HI0040
AGGTCCTCTAGCCCGGCGCGCTCCTCCATCAGAGCGGCCTGCTCGCGCAGCAGTTCCAGTTCCTCCAACCGACGCAGGGAGCGCAGGCGCATGTTCAGAATCGCATCCGCCTGAACCTCGCTCAGCTCACCCTCCCCCGGGGGCGGCGTGACGTAATCATCCTCATCCCGCGCCCGGACATGATCCCTGCCCCAGTCCTCGCGCATCAGGGCGGCCTTGGGGTCGTCGTCGTAGCGGATGATGTCGATCAAACGGTCAAGGTTCAGAAAGGCGATGATAAACCCTTCGAGAACCTCCAGCCGGTGATCGATCTTTTCCAGCCGATGCCGGGACCGCCGCTGCAACACTTCGCGCCGATGGTCGAGAAAGGCGCGCAGGACCTCTTTCATCGAACAGACCTTGGGCGTGACGCCGTCGATCAGCACGTTCATGTTGAGCGAGAAACGCACCTCCAGATCGGAGTTGCGGAACAGCATCCCCATGAGAAGTTCGGGATCGACGTTCTTGGACCGCGGTTCGATGATCATGCGCACATCATCGGCGGATTCATCTCGCACATCGCCCAGAATGGGGATCTTCTTGGTCTGGATCAGTTCGGCGATCTTTTCGATCAGGCGCGATTTCTGAACCTGATAGGGGATTTCCGTGATCACGATCTGCCACAGCCCACGACCGAGGTCTTCCACCTCCCACCGGCAGCGCAGGCGGAACCCGCCTTTGCCGGTCCGGTAGGCGGTCGCGATACTGTCGCGTGGTTCCACCAGAACGCCCCCCGTGGGAAAATCGGGGCCCGGCACGTAGTTGAGCAGCGTATCGTCCCGCGCATCCGGCGTCTTGATCAGGTGAAGACAGGCATCGCAAAGCTCGGCGATGTTATGCGGCGGTATGTTGGTCGCCATGCCGACGGCGATCCCGCTGGCCCCGTTCGCCAGCAGGTTCGGGAATTGCGCGGGCAGCACCTCCGGCTCCGTGAGGGTGCCATCGTAATTTTCGCGAAAGTTGACCGCGTTTTCGTTCAGCCCTTCGAGCATGGCCTCGGCCACGGCGGTCATCCGGGCTTCGGTATAGCGGCTCGCGGCGGGGTTATCGCCGTCGATATTGCCGAAGTTGCCCTGCCCGTCGACCAGCGGATAGCGCACGTTGAAATCCTGCGCCAGGCGCGCCATGGCATCGTAGATCGCTGCATCCCCGTGGGGGTGATAGTTGCCCATCACGTCGCCCGAGATCTTCGCCGACTTGCGAAAGCCCCCGTTCGAGGCAAGGCGCAGTTCCCGCATCGCGTAGAGGATCCGCCGGTGCACCGGCTTCAGACCGTCCCGGGCATCCGGCAGGGCACGGTGCATGATCGTGCTGAGCGCATAGGTCAGATACCTGTCGCCCAAGGCACGGCGCAGGGGTTCCGAGAGGCTGTTGCGGTCAGGTTCCGGAGGGGAGGTCACATCGGTCATGCGGTTGCTTAGCCAAAAGGGCAGAAACCGGCAAGCCGGGGAATAGCGCGGAGCATGCGAACTCCGACGCATAGGCGGCTATGCCGAATTGATAGGCCGTTCACTTTTAGCACCTAAAAGAGAATCACATAATCTGATATTGAACCGAGTGGGGGTTTCCGGCGTTAAGCCTCAAATCGCACGGGTTGAGGACAGTACAATGGGCAAATTTATTCTAGTGACCTTCGGCTTCATGGGTTGGGCCTTCTACGAGATGAGCGGCGGCGCCGATTTCGAACCTGCCAGCGTCCGTCTGGCCGAAGCGAGCCCCGTCACGCAAAAGGACCTTTCGGTGCCTGAAAGCGGCATCAGCATTCAGAGCGTGACACCGAAGGTGACCGCCGCCGTCGTCAAGGACGACAGCAAACTGCGCATCGACAATGCCGTCATGCGGTCTGACGTGGATCTGACGCAGATTTCCCAAGCGAAAGACACACGCCCTGCCCCGGCCTTTGAGCCGCAGAAAGCAAGCTTCAACCAACCCCAGCCTGCCGAGGCTCAAGAAACCGAAATCGTAATGCAGAGCCTGATCGCCACGGATGAGCCGGTACAGGCCACCAATGCCTCGCTTCAGACCCAGGCCGCAGGGGACGTGCGCATCGTATCGGGGACCCGTGTGAATGTGCGCGGCGGTCCGGGTACGAACTTCGATGTCGTATCCCAGGTGATCGAAGGTGACGCGGTCGAAGTGCTTGACGACAATGGCGACGGCTGGGTCCGCATGCGCTCTGTCGATGGCGGACCCGAAGGCTGGATCGCTGATTTCCTACTCGTCAACGGCTGACACCTTTCGGTTGCATTCATACTCTTTGCCGTGAAGATGGCCTCCGTTTTACGGGGGCCTTTTTATGTCTGCACGATCCATCCTCATCACCGGCTGCTCCTCCGGCATCGGTTATGCGGCAGCACATGGCCTGCGTGCGCGGGGGTGGACCGTCTTCGCCGCCTGCCGAAAGGAGGAAGACTGCGCGAAACTACGAGCCGAAGGCTTCATCAGCCCCCGCCTCGATTACAGCGACACCGAAACCATCGAAGCGGCGGTCACCCAAGTGCTGGAACATACCGGCGGCACCCTCGATGCGCTGTTCAACAACGGCGCACATGCGACACCGGGCGCAGTCGAAGACCTCCCCACGGAGGGGCTGCGCGCGATATTTGAAACCAACCTGTTCGGCTGGCACAGCCTGACCCGCCGCGTCCTTCCCGTGATGCGGGCGCAGGGCCACGGGCGAATCGTTCAGTGCTCCTCGGTTCTTGGCTTGGTGACGATGCCTTGGCGGGGCGCCTACAACGCGACGAAATTCGCGCTCGAAGGGCTTACCGACACGCTGCGGATCGAAATGCGCGATACCGGCATCCATGTCGTCCTCATCGAACCCGGGCCCGTCACATCGCGCATCAGGGCCAATTCCATCCCGCATTTCGAACGATGGATTGATTGGCGCGCCTCCCCCCGCAGGGCACGATACGAAAGCGAACTGATCGCGCGCCTCTACCGAGAGACCGACAAGCCGGATCCTTTCGAACTGCCCCCCGAGGCGGTCGTAAAGAAGCTGGTACACGCGCTGGAAGCACCCCGTCCACGTGCGCGATACTATGTCACGACGCCTACCTATCTCATGGGTTTTCTTAGAAGAATCCTGCCGACCCGGGCGCTCGACTGGGTGTTGAGCCGCTGAAAGCCCTTGCGCCCCCACCCTGCCCCGCTACATGACTTGGGCGACGGAAAGGAAGCCAGATGACATTCGATCCATTCTTCATTGTCGTTATAATCGCCGTCATTGCGGTTGTCGTCATCCTGATGTTCGGGCTCGGCGGCTTTGCCGGCGGCGGAGCCTTCAACCGGCGCAACAGCAACAAACTGATGCGGATGCGGATCATCGCCCAGTTCATCGCGGTGCTGCTCATCCTTGCCTACGTCTATTTCATGAAAGGCACCGGCTGATGGTTGTCCTGAACAAGATCTACACCCGCACCGGCGACAAGGGCGATACCGCGCTCGGCAATGGCGACCGCGTGGCAAAGCACGATCCGCGCGTCGAAGCCTATGGGACGGTCGACGAACTCAACAGTTTCGTGGGCGTCGCCCGGCTGGACGCGAAGGATGAAACGGACGCGGCCCTGTCGCGCATCCAGAACGACCTTTTCGATCTTGGCGCCGATCTGTGCCGCCCCGATATCGAAAAGGATGCCGAAGCCGAATATCCGCCCCTGCGCATCAGCGATGCACAAGTCGATCGGCTGGAGCGGGAAATCGACGTTATGAATGCCGAACTCGAACCTCTGCGCAGCTTCATCCTGCCGGGGGGCCGAAAGCTGGCCGCCGATCTTCATGTATGCCGTACCGTGGCACGGCGCGCTGAACGCCTGTCGGTGGAACTGGCCGGAAAGCAGGATGTGAACGGCGCTGCCGTTCGCTATCTCAACCGGCTGAGCGACTGGTTCTTCGTCGCCGCGCGCATGGCGAACAACGCCGGGGCCGATGATGTGCTCTGGGTGCCCGGCGCCAATCGGTAACCGCCACCTGCCGAGAAATACGGCCAAAACAGCGAAACGCGGCGTCGCGGCCCTCCGGGATGCCGATTTTGCCCTGTTTCAACAAGGCACGCTTCGTTAAACCGACGGGGAGAGTTCCAAGGATTTGGCCAAGGGTCGAGTCGCAAATCGAGGAGAGAAAACGCCCATGAAGGTATTGGTGCCTGTCAAACGCGTGATCGACTACAACGTGAAAGTGCGTGTCAAAGCGGACGGATCCGGTGTCGATCTTGCCAATGTGAAAATGTCCATGAACCCGTTCGACGAAATTTCCGTCGAGCAGGCGATCCGCCTCAAGGAAGCCGGTCAGGCGGACGAAGTCGTCGCCGTTTCAATCGGTGTGAAACAGGCACAGGAAACCCTGCGCACGGCACTGGCGATGGGCGCGGACCGGGCCATTCTCGTGGTGGCATCCGACGATGTGCACAAGGACATCGAGCCGCTGGCGGTCGCCAAGATCCTCAAGGCCATCGTCGAAGAGGAACAGCCCGGGCTGGTCCTCACAGGCAAGCAAGCGATCGACAATGACATGAACGCGACCGGCCAGATGCTGGCAGCCCTTCTGGGCTGGAGCCAGGCAACCTTTGCATCCAACGTCGAGATCGAAGGCGACAAGGCCAAGGTCACGCGCGAAGTTGACGGCGGCCTGCAGACGATCGAGGTTTCCATGCCCACCGTCGTTACCGTCGATCTGCGCCTGAACGAGCCGCGCTATGCGTCGCTGCCGAACATCATGAAGGCGAAGAAAAAGCCGCTGGAAGAAAAGACACCCGAAGACTACGGCGTCGATGTCTCCAACCGGCTCGAAATCATCAAGACGGTCGAACCCGAAGCACGCGCAGCGGGCATCAAGGTCGGTTCCGTGGATGAACTGGTGGCGAAACTCAAAGAAGCGGGGGCTGTGTAATGGCTGTTCTACTCCTTGCAGAAGTGACTGATGGCGAACTGTCCATGGATGCGACCGCCAAGGCGGTGACCGCAGCCAAACAGTTGGGCGATGTGACCGTACTTGCAGCGGGCGGTTCGGCGGCAGCGGCCGGCGAAGCGGCGGCAAAGATCGATGGTGTTTCCAAGGTGCTGGTCGCCGAGGACGCAACGCTCGGTCACCGCTTGGCGGAATCCACCGCCGCGCTGATCGTTTCGCTCGCCGGTGACTACGATCACATCGTGGCACCCGCCACGACCGACGCCAAGAACGTCATGCCGCGCGTGGCCGCGCTGCTGGACGTGCAGATTATCTCCGACGCTTCCGGCGTTGTCGATGCAGATACGTTCGAACGCCCGATCTACGCTGGCAACGCGGTGCAGACCGTGAAATCCAGCGACGCGAAGAAGGTCATCACCTTCCGCACTTCGACATTCGATGCAGCCGGTGAAGGCGGTTCCGCCTCGGTGGAAACGATCTCCGCTGCCGAAGACCCCGGTCTCAGCAGCTGGGTCGAGGACAAGGTTGCCGAAAGCGACCGGCCCGAGCTTACCTCCGCAGGCGTCGTCGTCTCCGGTGGTCGTGGCATCGGTTCCGAAGAGAACTTCGAACTGGTCGAAAAGCTGGCCGACAAGCTCGGGGCCGCCGTCGGTGCATCCCGCGCGGCTGTCGACTCCGGCTATGCCCCCAATGACTGGCAGGTCGGGCAGACCGGAAAGGTCGTGGCCCCCGATCTTTACATCGCTCTCGGCATTTCCGGCGCAATCCAGCATCTTGCCGGTATGAAAGACAGCAAGATCATCGTCGCCATCAACAAGGATGAGGAAGCGCCGATTTTCCAGGTCGCGGACTATGGCCTCGTGGCCGACCTCTTCGAGGCGGTGCCGGAACTGATCGAAAAGCTTTGATCCACGCTTGAACGAACGTCTGAAGGGCCTGTCGGAAACGATGGGCCCTTTCTACATCAGGGGCCGTATCGTTTGCGCCAGGGCTTCGGCGGCCTCGCGGTGGGCGCGAACGCCCAGCATGGAAGCCGCGGCGGGCAAATCCATTTCATCGCAATGCATCCCCGCGACGTCGCCTGCAGCCGCGCGCCCTGATATGACAACCTCTGTCAGGGCGGTGGCATCGCGCGCTACCCGGTCGACCATTCCACGCGTTACGAACATGGGGTCCGCCGTCATGGCACAACCGGGCCGGTCCATGCGCTGGGGCGGCGCGCCCCGTGCGAACCAGAACAACACGGATGGCCCTTCCGCCGCGCGCAGAAGGCTGCGCATCCGTTCTTCCCACAGCCCTTGCAGTTCTCGTCTTATCATCGCGACGCGTCTGGGCCCGGTACGATGAAGATGCATCAGCATATGCCGGGTAAAATGAAAATCTGCGAAGTCCACTTCGGGGTAGAGAAGGCGAAGCGGGGTCCGCGCGGAAACGAACCGGTCATTTCGCCGCCGGTGCACCGTGTAGAAACGGTTGCTCATGTTCTGCGCCCCGATGATCTGGAACACCCGCAAACGGGCCGCGGCGATCAGCTCCGCCACATCCGGATCGCTCAGGTGTGCATCCAGCCCGGCGTTACACAGGCCGAGGTTCACGCAATCGGTTTGGATCAGCCCCTCGACCAGCCGGGGGAAGGGATCGGGAATGAATTTGCCGAAAGTCTCCGTCCCCCCCACAAAGGCCACATAGGGGGCCGTGCCGTCCTTGGCCGGCCCGCGAAACCGCAGCCTGGACCGACCATGCCTGTAAAACTCGTAATCGAGCGTTCCGCCCCTCATGATTTCATAGGTCATCCGGCCCACCTTTCATCTCACCCGGGAACGGTTTGAAGCAGCGGATTTGCGATTTTCTTAAAGGGAGAATTGGACCGAAGCCTGCGGGTACGGCTGCCCTTGCGGCCCCGCCCCACACCAACCTATGTTAGGTCAAATGACCAAGGGGCAGAGCATGGAAATCCAGACAATCGGAATCGTTGGCGCGGGCCAGATGGGCAACGGGATCGCCCATGTGATGGCATTGGCCGGCTACGACGTTCTGCTGACGGACGTCAGCGAGGACGCCATGTCAGCCGCGATGGACACCATCGAAGGCAACATGAAGCGGCAGGTGGGCCGCGGGAAAATCTCCGAAGAGGATCAGCAGGCGGCCTTCGCGCGGATCAAGACGACGCCGACCCTGACCGATCTGGGCAAGAGCGATCTGATCATCGAAGCAGCCACCGAACGTGAGACGGTAAAGCAGGCCATTTTCGAGGATCTCATCCCGCATCTGAAGCCGACGACGATCCTGACATCCAACACGTCCTCCATCTCCATCACCCGGCTGGCGAGCCGGACCGACAGGCCGGAAAAGTTCATGGGCTTTCACTTCATGAACCCTGTTCCCGTGATGCAGCTGGTAGAGTTGATCCGGGGCATCGCAACGGATGAGGAAACCTTCAACGCCTGCAAAGAAGTGGTCGAACGTCTGAACAAGACCGCCGCATCGGCCGAAGATTTCCCCGCCTTCATCGTGAACCGCATTCTCATGCCGATGATCAACGAAGCGGTCTATACGCTCTACGAAGGCGTGGGCAACGTCAAGTCCATCGACAGTTCCATGAAGCTGGGCGCAAACCACCCCATGGGGCCGCTGGAGCTGGCGGATTTCATCGGACTGGACACCTGCCTTGCGATCATGAACGTGTTGCATGACGGGCTGGCGGATACCAAATACCGCCCCTGCCCCCTGCTCACCAAATATGTCGAAGCCGGCTGGCTTGGTCGCAAGACCGAGCGGGGGTTCTACGACTATCGCGGCGATGAACCGGTCCCCACGCGCTGAGGGGCGGCGGTCTCGCGCCCTAACCTTCGAGTTGGAGCGTATGCGCCCGTAGCCACGCCATGAAGGCGCGCGGGTCTTCGGCGCGGGCGTCAATCTCTGCCCGGGGGATCGGCCTGCCCACGACAGGCGCCTGTGGCTTCCCACAAGCATGGACGATTTCGTGCAGCAGCAGCCCTTGCCGCAGAATCGGGCTGAGGCGATTGGCAATCTGATAGGCGCGGCTGTTCTGCCCGGGGAACATTATGGGCACTACGGTCGCACCGGAGCGCCGGATCATCTTCGCGGTAAAGACGTTCCATTCCGCCTCTACCGCGGGGCCGAACCAGCTTTGGGAGGCGGCCACCACGCCCGAGGGGAACAGGGCAACCAGACCGCCATCGGCCAGATGCTTCATAGCCTTCGCGCGCATTTCCACACCCTTCCGCTGGGCGTCGGCTTCATGCGGGAAGGGCACCGGGATCATGTAGCTGCCCGCGACTTCGTCGATCGATGTCAGCAGGGACCGGGTGAGAATTCGGTAATCCGGGCGTACCCGACCGATAAGATCGGCAAAGATCATACCATCGACCATGCCATGCGGGTGGTTGGCCACCACGACAGTCGGCCCTTCGCGGGGAATACGGTCGAGCTGTTCCTGCGGGGTGAACAGCTCAATCTCCATAATGTCGAGGGCCGCCCGCCAGAACGCCTGCCCTGCGGGCACGCCTCGCTTCTCGAACTGGCGGGTCATCCTGAGGACGGAAAGCTTTCCCGTCATCAGTTCGATCCCCTTGATCACAGCCGATTGCCACGGGCTGTCGAAGGTAGAGGCATAGGACAGACTGCGCCTGTCGTACTTGAAGGGTGTATCCTCAGGCGGTGCGTGGGCCATGTCAGGGCGGATCGGTCGCGATGTATCGTTCATCGACATGAGCGTACCCTGCTTGCTATGGGGCCCCGCTGGCTCAGGACCCTTCCCCGAACTTGTCCGCAACAAGGGCCCGGAGCGCTTCGGCCAAAGCCTCTTCGTCAGGGCCGGAGGTTTGCACTTCGATCACGCTGCCCCGTGCCGCAGCCAGCATCAGAAGCCCCATGATACTGTCACCAGAGGCAGACATGCCATCCTTGGCGACCTCGGCCTGCGCATCGAAGGCTTCCACCACCTCGACCAGCTTGGCCGAGGCGCGCGCGTGCAGCCCCTTTTCGTTTACGATTTCAAGCTTGATCTGCGTCATACTGCCTTACCCCGTTCCGCCACACTGACGTTCTGGGCATCGATGTATTTCTTTCCCGCTTCAAGGGCAGAGCGCACCGCGGTCGGCACGTCGAGATGGCGCGATTTCGCCAGTTTGATCAGCATTGGCAAATTGGCGCCGTAGATGATGCGCCGGTTTTCCGGTCGGCACGCCTGCATGCTGAGGTTCGAAGGCGACCCCCCGAAAAGATCAGTGACCACGACGACGCCTGCCCCCTGATCGACTTCGTCAGCGGCGGCGCAGATCTCGCGCTCTTTCGCGGGGCGGTCATGGTCGGCCTGGATGGCAATCGCCCGGACCCCGTGCAGCGAACCCACGACATGCTCGATGGCCGCAAGATATTCCTGCGCCAGTCCGCCGTGTGCCACGATCACAATACCAATCACGTCCGCGCCTCATCATGATGCTGCCGGTCCAGTTCGCGATGCCTAATTGACACTTGCCACCCCTTCTCCGCAAGGCTCTTTGCGTGGTGTTCGGCCAGCGTGACGGAACGATGTTGTCCTCCCGTACAGCCAAAAGCGATGGCAAAATGAGACTTTCCCTCATTCTGGTAGGCAGGCAGCAGGAGCAGGTTGAGATCGAGCACTTGTTGCGCGAACGCCTCGTAGAGCGGATCGGCCATCACATGTTCGGCCACTTTCGCCTCGGTCCCGTTGTGGGGGCGCAAGGCGGGTACCCAGTAGGGATTGCGCAGAAAGCGACAGTCAAAGACCGTATCGACGCTGCGCGGCAGGCCGCGCTTGTATGAAAACGACTGCACCGAAACACTCAGGTGATGCGCGCCACCGGGAGCGAACCAATGCTCTACCTCTGTGCGAAGCTGATGCACATTCAGGTCCGTCGTGTCGATCAGCACATCGGCCCGCGTGCGAAACGGTTTCAGCAATTCCTGTTCACGCCGGATACCGTCGGCCGGGCGGGCGGAGGGTGCCAGCGGGTGCCGCCGCCGGGTTTCGGAAAAACGCCGGAGCAGCACATCGGTCGAACAATCGAGGTAGAGCAGTTCCACCTTCATCCCGTCCTGCGCCGACATCTCCACCATTAGGTCGAGCACGGTATCGGTGGAAAAATCGCGATTGCGCGCATCGATACCCAATGCGATGGGGCCGGCATGGGTGGTATCGCCCAGCAGCGATGGCAGCATCCGAAGCGGCAGATTGTCGATCGCTTCGAATCCGGCGTCTTCCAGCACGTTCAGGGCGGAGGAACGCCCTGCGCCGGATGGCCCCGTGACAAAGACGAGGCGGCGTGGAGAGGTGGCCAGTTCAGTCATCGAAGCGCTTCATACCGCCTTTCATATAAAGAAGCAGCGCCGCCGCGAAATGGGGGCTATCGGCATTGTGAAGACAGGGCAAAGTCACCCCCAGATAGGTCCGAATATGACGTTCGGGCAGACGTGCTTTTTCTTCGGTACCCATGTCCACGACCGCCGCCAAAACCACCCCGGATTGCGCAGGATGTACCAACAGCCCCACCCCGCGCGCTTCGATCACTCCGGCAATGGCCCCGGGGGCCGTTGCGGCAAGATGACCATCGGTCCGCTTCAGCACCGTGCGGTCATCGGCAACCAGTTGCGCCCCGAGCGACAGAAGTCGCAATGAGAGAGAAGACTTTCCGCTGCCCGATGGCCCGATAATCAGAAGGCCCCTGCCATCGATGGCGACACAGCTGCCGTGGACCGTGATACTCGTCGGTGAACCCTCGGGCGATGCGACGCTTTCGCGCATGTGTCAGGTCGGCAGACCCACGACGAAGCGCGCACCAAGCGGATCGGAGGTGATATCGGCCTCCGTCGGGCGAATGTTCTCCGCCCAGATGACGCCGCCGTGGGCCTCCACGATCTGCTTGGAAATGGCGAGCCCGAGGCCGGAGTTGTTGCCGAAATGCTCTTCGGGGCGCTGGGAATAGAAGCGCTTGAAGATCTTGGACAGGGCCTGATCGGGAATGCCCGGGCCGGTATCCTCTACCACGATAAGGACGCGGTTTTCACGCTTGCGGGCCCAGACGCGAATGGCGTCCCCGTCTTCGCAGAAGGAAATGGCGTTGGTGATCAGGTTCACGAAGACCTGCGCGAGCCGCGCCTCCAACCCGTGCACGATGACCGGGCTATCCGGCAGGTCTGTGATGAAATCGATGCCCTTGCTCTTGGCATCCTCGCCAAGGTACTGGCCCAGATTGCCGAGCATCTGGAGAAGATCGAAGGGTTCTTCCTCTTCCTTGACGAGTTCGCTGTCCAGACGGGAGGCATTGGAAATGTCGCTCACCAGCCGGTCCAGCCGCCGTACGTCATGGTCGATCACGTCCAGCAGCTTCTGGCGCTGGTCGTCGCGCTTGATCACCCGCAGCGTGCCCACGGCGGAACGCAGAGATGCGAGCGGGTTCTTGATTTCATGGGCAACGTCGGCCGCGAATTGTTCGTTTCCGTCGATACGGTTGTAAAGCGCGGACACCATGCCCCGCAGCGCGCCGGACAGCCGCCCGATTTCGTCAGGGCGGGCGGTCAGGTCGGGGATACGGATGCGCCCAGGGTTCATCTTCCGTGCGTCCCGGTCGCGGCTCAACTCGGCGGCGGCGGCCAGATCGGCAAGCGGATTGGCAATGGTGGAGGCCAGCACGAGGCTGAGGCCGATGCTCACCAATGTCGCGATCACGAACATCTGAAGCACGCGCTCCCGCTCGCTCCTGACAAGGCTGTCGATCTCTCCCGTGGCACTCGCCACCGCAACGGCCCCGACCGCGCGACCGGCCTGTTCGATCGGGGTCACGACGGTAAAGAGCGTGCCGCCCGTTGCATCGATCCCGTCTTCGATCTGGGTGCCGTTCGTCAGGCTGTTTGCCACGAGGCTCCGCAATTGCTCTTCAACCGGCAGGATCGGTTGCCCGGGCCCTTGAAAGGGCGAGGAAACCTTTTGCCACAACCAGTTGAGACCGTCGGTCAGGATGGTTCGATCTGCATTCTCGGGGCCCGAGACACGCTCCGGAAATTCCTTGCCCCCTTCCGTACGCGCGATAAGCGTTTCGGACGGATCATAAACATATACCTCGATCCCGTTGCGCAGATCGAGTTGCCCCAGTGTCGTGGACACGTCCACGCCATCGCCGGTCGCAAGGCTGACAGGCGCACCGGCGGGCAACTGCGCCTCGATCACGTCGGCGATCAGCTCCGCTTCGGCGACCAGCGAAGCGGCGCGTTGCAATGCAAGACTGTCCCGCGAGGAGTTCAGATAGAGAATGCCCGCGACGAGCACGTTGAGGGCGATGAGGTTGAAAGTGATGATCTTGCGCGTCAGGGGCGAGGCGCGCAGGGAAAACAGCCCGCGCCGCTGTCGCCGCGCGATCAGTTCGCCGGAGGCTTCACTATCCGGCGCGACCCAATCGTCGCCGAGGACAACATCGCCGTCCCGTGTCGGAGGAGACAGATCCCGCACGAAATTCCTTTCGACCACCGCCATCAGGTCACTCTTCGTTGTATCTGTAACCGATACCGTAGAGGGTCTCAATCGCGGAGAAGTCATTGTCAGCGGTCCGCATCTTCTTGCGAAGGCGCTTGATGTGGCTGTCGATCGTGCGGTCGTCCACATAAACCTGATCGTCGTAGGCCACGTCCATCAACTGGTCGCGCGACTTCACGAAACCGGGCCGTTGGGCGAGCGCCTGAAGCAGCAGGAATTCCGTCACGGTGAGCGAGACATCCTTGCCTTTCCAGCTGACCGAATGGCGCAGCGGATCCATCCGCAGGTCGCCCCGTTCCATCACCTTGGTTTCCTCGGTGTCGCCGACCATGTCGGTGTCCACCGCGTCCTGACGGCGCAGCAGCGCCCGGATGCGTTCCACCAGGAGGCGCTGGCTGAAGGGCTTCTTGACGTAATCGTCGGCACCCATCCGAAGGCCGAGCACCTCGTCGATCTCGTCATCCTTGGAGGTGAGGAAGATGACGGGCATCGCCGTCTTCTGGCGGAGCCGCTGCAACAGGTCCATCCCGTCCATGCGGGGCATCTTGATGTCCAGCACCGCCATGTCAGGTAGTTTCTTGTTGAACGCATCCAGCGCCGCCTGACCGTCGTTATAAGTCTCCACCTCGAAGCCTTCGGCCTCCAGCGTCATCGAGACGGACGTCAGGATATTCCTGTCGTCGTCGACCAATGCTATCTTGGACATCGCCTGTTTCCTTGTGCTGCTCAATACACGTATTATTTTTGGGTCATTGATCCCCAATGTCGCCAGTCGAATCAATGGCTAAGTGCGAATCGGCCTGCCCACGCGTTCCATTTCCGCCACAATTTGGTTAGGGATGGCTAAATTGCCGCACTTTCACGCGTGACGTGCCCCCGATCCTCGCTTGCGTCGCAAACCATGTAAGGACCGGGCGCCAAACTTCGCCATGGTGGCGCTAACTACCCCGAACCCGCCTGTTCATCTTTGGAATCGACGTGCTAAGAGGCAGGCGAGCCCCGCCGGGGCAGGGGCTGTCCCGGCCCGCAAAGCCAATCGTTCGCCGCCCATGGCGCGCCACAGGAGACACATACATGACATCAGGACGGGTCAACCCGCAGTTCCGCCTAGAGGATCAGGGCATCACAGGGCTGGGCAATGTCTATTACAACCTGATGGAGCCTGCGCTGGTCGAAACCGCCCTTTCCCGGGGCGAAGGCACACTTGGCCGCGGGGGCGCTTTCCTCGTGACCACGGGCAAGTTCACCGGCCGGTCGCCCAAGGACAAGCATGTGGTCAAGACCGACAGCGTGGCCGATTCCATCTGGTGGGACAACAACGCCGCCATGACGCCCGAAGGTTTCGATGCCCTTCACAAGGACATGCTGGAGCACATGAAGGGCAAGGACTACTTCGTCCAGGATCTGGTGGGCGGCGCGGATCCGCGCCACGCTATCAATGTGCGCATGGTCACCGAACTGGCATGGCACGGTCTTTTCATTCGGCACATGCTGCGCCGGCCCGACCGTGCCGATCTCGACAGTTTCACGGCCGACTTCACGGTCATCAACTGCCCGTCCTTCCGCGCCGACCCCAAAAAGCATGATTGCCGGTCCGAAACCGTGATCGCCATGAACTTCGATCGCAAGATGATCCTCATCGGTGGCACCGAATACGCGGGCGAGAACAAGAAATCGGTGTTCACGCTGCTGAACTACCTGCTGCCGGAAAAGGGCGTCATGCCCATGCATTGTTCCGCAAACCATGCGAACGGCAACCCGGTGGATACCGCCGTTTTCTTCGGCCTGTCGGGCACGGGCAAGACCACCCTCTCCGCCGACCCCGAACGGACCCTGATCGGAGACGACGAACACGGCTGGTCCGATCACGGCACCTTCAACTTCGAAGGTGGCTGCTACGCCAAGACGATCAACCTCAGCCCCGAAGCGGAGCCCGAGATCTACGCCACAACCGAGAAGTTCGGCACGGTGATCGAGAACATGGTGTTCGATGAGGAAACCAAGGAGCTCGACTTCGAGGACGACAGCCTGACGGCCAACATGCGCTGCGCCTATCCGCTGCACTATATTTCCAACGCTTCCACGAAGGCCACGGGCGGGCACCCGAAGAACATCATCATGCTGACCTGTGACGCTTTCGGCGTCCTGCCCCCCATCGCGCGGCTCACCCCCGCGCAGGCGATGTACCACTTCCTCTCCGGTTTCACCTCCAAGGTGGCGGGGACCGAACGCGGTGTGACCGAGCCGGAGCCCACGTTTTCCACCTGTTTCGGGGCGCCTTTCATGCCGCGCCGGCCCGAAGTCTACGGCAGGCTGCTGCGGGATAAGATCGCCCAGCACGGTGCAACCTGCTGGCTCGTCAATACCGGCTGGACCGGCGGCGCCTATGGCACAGGTTCCCGCATGCCGATCAAGGCGACGCGGGCGCTGCTGACCGCCGCCCTGGACGGTTCGCTGGCCGATGCGGAATACCGCAAGGACAAGAACTTCGGTTTCGAAGTTCCGGTTTCGGTCAACGGCGTTGCCGATATCCTGCTGGATCCGCGCCGCACCTGGGATAATCCGGAGGCCTATGACCGGCAGGCGGCGAAACTGATCGCCATGTTCTCGAACAACTTCGAGCAATACCTGCCGCATATCGACGATGACGTGCGCGCCGCCGCCATCGGCTGATCTAGCTTCGTTATTCGGCTGGGGCCGCGTGCGGCGCGGTCCCCTGCCCCTGCGGCGCGCTCAGGCCGCCATCGGCACCAGTTCGGCCAAAGGCATATCGAGGATGTAGTGCAGATCCTCACGGTGCATGTAGACCATGAAACCTTCGATCGGCGTTTCCTTACCCTGAAGGAACCATCGCAGCGCGCCCGGTTCGGAATGCATGTACCCATGGCGTTCGGCAAAGCCCTTGAACGCCACGGACCGTTGCATGAAACCGAAGACGTAATCCGGATCCCAACGGTGCATCGCCTCCAGAAAGGCATAGCGCCCCAGTATGCTGGACAGCCCGCTGCCACGGAACTGGCCGGGCGAACCGCCGATCCAGAACTCGCCATGATAGGCGATACAGCCCCTCATCCGTTGCGCCCCCGGCCCTGCCCGATACCGTGACCGCTCAAGGTCCAGACCGTCCACGGCGGGGGGAAAGTCGCGAAAGCCGTGGCGCATGTAATCGCCAAGGCTGCGCGCCCCTGTATCCAGAACCCGCATGGCCTGCGTGTGCATCAGCTTGCCTTCGCCATCGTGACCCAATAGCCAAAAGGCGTTTTCCGATCCCAGATCGTGCCTGTCGGGGTCGAACGGAGCACCGATCACCTGATCAGGACGCGCCATGGCAAGCAAGTCACGGTATTCATCGAAATCTGTACCTGTCGTGATTGTGATGCCGAGTCGGTTCAGGATTTCGGTGCTACTAGCTAGGAATCTTTCATCGTTTTGAAAATTGTGCAGCGTCATAAGGGCTCCTATCGGGCAGACTACGGCCCGACATTATCCCATTATGCGGCATAACGCTCAAATATTGCAGGCTGACGCTTCAAAGGAAGTGGTCGCATCCAGCGGCATCGCCTCCAACACGGACTGGTCGAGACCGGCAATCCCGATCTTTTCGGACCGGTCCACCACCGCGATCAGCGCGAAACTGCCGTCGGGAAAGCGCCCGCCCAGCAAAAGCCGCTGATAGGCGACGGGAACAGGTTTCCCCCCCTTTTCACGCGGCAGACGCGTCACGACCTCATCCAGCCGCACCCCGCGGGAGGCCTGAATTTCACGAAAGGGCTGTTCCAGCATCTGGGCAAAATCCTCGCCCCCCGGGAACTCCCCTAATGGGCGCCCGATGGCGCTGCGCGCATCACGCCAGCCCCACCAGCGTGAGTAAAAGGATTCCTCCCCCAATTCCACGCAGATCCAGCCGCTGGGACTGTCGCGGTAGACAAGTACATGGGGGCGAATCTTGGCCATGCCCTTGTCTTCCAGCCAGCCCCCGCTGCGGGCCCATGCCACGGTGGCCTCTCGCAAAAGCGGCGAATCGGCATCCCAGATGTTCGAAATCGGCTGATGCTGCTGGTAAAAACTCCATCCGTTCGTCTCGTGATGGGCGAGTCGCGACAGACCTTCGGTGTGGTAGGACTGCCCCCGAACCCAGTATTTCCCCCGCGAAACGAGCTCCCGCGCTTCGGGAAGCGCGGCGCGACCGGCCTCCGTCAGGTGATAGCGCCTGTCCTCCACCACGAAAAGCGTTACACCCATCTGCTCTTCGAGCGCCATGATGTGACGGCGCAGCGTCTGGCGCGTGCTTCCAAGCTCCTTGACCGCAATCGTCAGGTTCAGCGTATGCGCCAGCATCAGAAATGAGCGCATCATCTCAAACAATAAGGGGGGAACGGCTTGCTCTTCACCGTTCGCATGCCGAGCGGATTCTGTCATTTCAACCTCTGATTTACTATCTAACGGTACTTAAATCATACGTCAGTGCAACAAGGATCATACTATAATGTACATATTATCTTATAAACAGGGTACATACATCTTCATAATTTGTTTGAATCTATCCAGTTGAATACATGCTGAAATTTCTTATTCACTAAGGTGCGTTCAACCAGAGGTATTCTATGTCCCATCCCGTCGATATCCACGTCGGACAGAAGCTGAAGCAGATCCGTACGCTTAGGCGTCTGTCGCAAACCGATGTTGCCCGGCAGCTCAACCTGTCGTTCCAGCAAATCCAGAAATACGAAATCGGGTCCAACCGGGTTGCCGCCAGCAGATTGTTCGAACTGGCGCAAATACTCGATGTGACGCCGTCGTACTTTTTCGAAGGCCTGCATGACAATGCCAACGCCGCCCCGGCGAAGGACACCAACATGCAAATCGTGACAGCTCTTGCCGCGATTCAGGACGATGCAGTGAAAAACCGCATTGTCACGTTCATCGAAGATGTCTCCGGTGTCACCGTCGCGCGGCAGATGCCCTAGAAAAAGGCACGCCGCAGCAGGTTCAACCCGGCCAGCAGCAGCACGAAAAGCGTCGCGCGCCGGAATGTGTCCTGATCGAACCGGTCGGAAACCAGCCCGCCAATCCACATGCCCAGCGCCGCGGGGATGACCAGCGTCGCGGAAAATGGCGCGGTTTCGGCCCTCAGCACCCCTGAACCGATATGCGCCCCCATGAGCGCGACAGCCCCCAGCCCGTATATCACGCCCTGAATGCGCATCTGGTCCCGCTTCGCCGTTTCCAGTGCCGTCAGATAGGCCACGGTCGGTGGCCCCCAGATCCCCGAAACGCCACCGATCAACCCGGCGAACCCGCCGACGGAAGCCTCCAGCGCCGGGGTTTTCCGAACGCCCTTGAACCGGTAACCGCTCAGCTGCAGCAGGGCAAAGAGGACGACCGGCGCTCCGATGATCAACAGCATCGCGCGGTCTGAGACGAGCCTTACCATCTGGGCCGACGCAAAAAGCGTGATCCCCCCCACCAGCAGAAACACCCGAAACCGGACGATCGATTCCCACGCCGCCGCAAATCCCTGCCGCAGCGCCTGCATCGCGTTGGAGACCAGCGTGGGCAGAATCAGCCCGGCCAAGGCAAGCTCCGGCGACATGAACGTTGTAAGGCCCGAAATGAGGACAAGAGGCATGGCGAAACCGACCACCCCTTTCACAAAGCCCGCAAGCACCGCGATACCCAGTGCAAAAAGAAATTCGGAAACCGATACCAGAGCGAAAATACTGTCCATGCGGCCTACATATCACCTGCATCCGGCGCTGCACGGGCAAAAACGCTGCGCAACTTTTGACCAAAACGACGCAGCAAAACGTATTTTTATTGTGCTGCACCTGCGAAGAAGGTATCCCCGGGCCAAGCTGCAAAGGAGAGATTCATGCCACATGACGGTCAGGACATGCCCATGCAAGATAGCGCCCTTCTCGCCGGTCTTCTGGACCTGACACGCGCGGCCATCGCCCCGGTGGACGCCGTGCTGGAACGTGCGGTCGATACCGTTCGCGGGACGGTCAGCGAAAACGGCAAGGTCTCCGCCGCGTTGATTGAACGCCACCAGACCGCCGCCCACGGGCTGGCGTGGCTGGCGACATATGCGCAGGCCCTGCGGCAGATGCAGACCTGGGCGGAGAAACTGGCGGCAGAAGGCCGCTTCGGCGAGACCGAGCAGTTGCTGCACCAGATCGCATTCGGCGAATACCTCAACCAGATCGCCGGCGGCATCCAGATGAACCAGGGTGAGGTTCTTCGGCTGCAGGATCTGGGCCTTTCCGAAGAGGACATCTCCAACCTCTCCACGCAGGAGGTTCGCCATCTCTGCCGCGCCGCCAATACTCAGGACGCGCGCAGCCAGCTTGTTCGCCAGATGCAGGAACATGCCGCCAACGCCACGGTCGGCGCCTCCGGGCTCGATGAGGAACTGGAGATGATCCGCGACCAGTTCCGCCGCTACGCCGCGCAAAAGGTCGAACCCTTCGCCCACGAATGGCACCTGAAGGACGAGCTGATCCCCATGGAGGTGATCGAGGAGCTGGCGGAGATGGGTGTCTTTGGGCTGACCATCCCGGAAGAATACGGCGGCTTCGGCCTGTCCAAAGCCTCCATGTGCGTCGTGTCGGAAGAGCTTTCGCGCGGCTACATCGGTGTCGGCAGCCTCGGCACCCGGTCGGAAATCGCGGCGGAGCTGATCCTTGCGGGCGGCACGGATGAGCAGAAGGCGAAATGGCTGCCCCGTATCGCAAGTGCGGAGACATTGCCCACCGCCGTCTTCACCGAACCCAATACGGGTTCCGATCTGGGCTCGCTCAGGACCCGGGCCGTGAAGGAAGGTGAAGACTATCGTATCACCGGCAACAAGACATGGATCACCCATGCCGCGCGCACCCATGTGATGACCCTGCTGGCCCGGACCGATCCGGACACCAGCGATTACCGTGGGCTTTCCATGTTCCTCGCCGAAAAGACCCCCGGGGACGATGCCGATCCCTTCCCGACAGAAGGCATGACCGGGGGCGAGATCGAAGTGCTCGGCTATCGCGGCATGAAGGAATACGAACTGGGTTTCGACGGCTTCCACGTGAAGGGCGAAAACCTGCTGGGCGGTGTCGAAGGCAAGGGTTTCAAACAACTGATGGAAACCTTTGAAAGCGCCCGTATCCAGACGGCGGCGCGCGCCATCGGTGTCGCGCAGTCCGCGCTCGATATCTCGATGCAATATGCGCAAGACCGCAAGCAGTTCGGCAAGGCGTTGATCGAATTCCCCCGGGTCTCTTCCAAGCTGGCGATGATGGCGGTGGAGATCATGGTGGCACGACAGCTCACCTATTTCAGCGCCTTCGAGAAGGATCAGGGGCGCCGCTGCGATGTGGAGGCGGGCATGGCCAAGCTTCTGGGCGCGCGCGTGGCGTGGGCGGCAGCGGACAACGGTTTGCAGATCCACGGCGGCAACGGGTTCGCGCTGGAATACAAGATCAGCCGCGTTCTGTGCGATGCACGTATCCTGAATATCTTTGAAGGTGCTGCGGAAATTCAGGCGCAGGTGATCGCCCGGCGTCTACTGGGCTAAGGCCACGGCGGTCGGCAATCCGCCGACCCGAGAACCGCCTCTTGTTTCGCGGGGTGCTCCATCCTATGCACGGATATGAGCACCCATCGCCTGACACCTGATATCTGGCTTGCCGTGGGCCTGCAGGCCTTGCAGGAGCAGGGACCACGCGCGCTGGCCGCCGAGCCGCTCGCGCGCAGGCTCAATACCACAAAGGGATCGTTTTACTGGCATTTCCCCGATGTGCCCGCATTTCAGGCGGCCCTGCTGGATATGTGGTGCCGGGAGGCCGAAGCCGCGCTTCTGACCGCTCGTCAGAAAGCGGCGCCCGCGGATCGGAAGCTTCGTGATTTCTGCGATTCCCTGCTGTCTGACCCTAATGAACAGAGCATGCGCCTCTGGGCCGGCTCCGACGCCGGAGTGGCGACCCGCCTACGCGCGCTGGATGCAGAACGACTGGAACATGTGACCGAACTGCTGCGAGAGCTTGGGCTTGGCAACAGGGGCTTCGCCCTTGCCCTGCTGGGCACAATCGTCGGTCTTCCGCTCACACAAGGCACTGATCCGGCCCAACGGCTCCATGCCGTCGAAACGATGATCGATACCGTGCTCGCCCTGACCTGATGAAAGCCACCGCATGAAATACCTGATTTGCGCTGCCGCCCTCGTCACCCTTTTCTCCGGCTGCAAGAAGGACGAAACCGTTCGCGCCTATGGCGGGGGGGACGCCACTTGGAAGTTGGTAGAACTCAATGGCACCACGTTTGCCGCCGATGCGACCATCGCCTTTCCGGAAAAGGGCAAGATCACCGGGACAGGCCCCTGCAATGAATTCGCGAGCACGATCGAAGTGCCCTATCCATGGTTCAAGGCGGGCCAGATCCAAAGCAGCCGAAAAGCCTGCCCCGCCCTTGCGGCGGAAACCGCGTACTTCCGCGCCCTGACGGATGCAACGCTGGTCGAGGTATCGGATCAGGTCATGATCCTGTCGAACACGGATGGGCTCAGCCTCGTTTTCAAGGCGCTCGAGCAATAAGCGAAACGAGCCGGGCGCGTGCATCCGGCAGCGGACGATCCCCCAGACCCCGGGCGAGATGTGCGCTCATGAAATGTCCTGTCGTCGCCAGTGCCGTTACGATCTCGGCGTTGTCGGCAGCGCCCTCGCCGCGCAAAACGTCCGGCAGGGGCAACAGGCGGCTGGCCCATTCGCCTGCCCCCGAACGGGATACCGCGCGCCCGGTCCGGGGCGAGATATAGACAAGGTCATCGCGCTGCCCGGTAACGGCGCAGGTGTCGAGGTCGAGCGCGTATCCCATTTCCGCCAGCAGGGCGACTTCCCACTGCAGATAGGCCAGCGGCCAGAGGTCATCCTGCCCCAACAGGTCCAGCAGTGCCTGCGACCGGCGATAGAGGGGCGGATGGGCTTCGCGCTCGGGCAGGCAAAAGGACAGCAGCGCCGTCACCGCGTTCAGCCCCGCGAGTGACAGCCGCCCGCTCATGGCGGTGGCCGCCCGGCTGCGCAGCGGCTCGACGGTAAAGGCACCGATGTGCTCTTCGAGCCGGGCGCGCCACGTGACGTCGATCTGGGCGCCCGGCTGCAGGATCGGCGCGATCCTGCGGCTTGTCCCGCCACGTACAACGCCCGCGTGGCGGCCCTGCGCTTCGGTGAAAACCTCGATGATGGTCGATGTCTCGCCATGGCGGCGCGCATTCAGCAGGATGCCTTCACCGCGCCATTCGATCATGCGAGCCCATCCTCCGCCAGCAGATGCCGGCCCGCGCGATCCTCGACTTCGATCACCCAGAGGTCAGGATCGAAACCGCGCTGACGGTCAATCGCCGCGTCCACGTCAGGTTCCGACCCGCTGGATAGCTCCATCCAGCGGCGATCCCCCGACTGCAGGTCAAAGGACCGATGAAAGACAGTGGCCGAGCCGTCCAGCGTGCTCAGCTTCACCAGAACGGCACCGCCCGTGTCGTCCCCATGAGCCACGACGAAAGCGGGGATGTCATGCAGCCGCAACCGGGTGAGGTAGGCGTCCACCCAGAACCGCGCCGTCAGCCGCGCCATGTCAGCCCCCGACTGTCCTCAGGCATTGCCGTCCTTAAAGTCGAGCCCCATCTCGCTGTAGCGCTCGGCCTCATCCAGCCAATTGGGCCGCACCTTGACCTGCAGGAAGAGATGCACCCGACGCCCGAGAAACGTCTCAAGTTCTTCCCGCGCGGCCTTGCCCACGGCCTTGATCGTTTCACCCTTGTTGCCAAGAACGATCCCCTTGTGACCGTCCCGCACGACGTAGATCAACTGTTCGATCCGGGCAGAACCGTCCTTGCGTTCTTCCCAGCTCTCGGTTTCCACGGTCAGCTGGTAGGGCAGCTCCTGATGCAGTCGCAGGGTCAGCTTTTCGCGCGTTATCTCGGCCGCGATCATACGCATGGGCAGATCCGCGATCTGATCTTCCGGGTAGAGCCACGGCCCTTCCGGGACTTCGCCTGCAAGCCAATGGCGCAGCGTGTCCACCCCATGCCCCTTCTCGGCAGAGATCATGAAGGTTTCGACGAAATCGAACCGCGAATTGAGATCCTTGCTCAGCCCAAGCAACACGGGAGCCTCGACCCGGTCGATCTTGTTGATGGCCAGCGCCACCCGCCGCCCCTGTGCAACTTCTCCCAGTCCTTCGAGGATACGCTCGACCCCTTCCGTCACCCCGCGGTGCGCTTCGACGAGCAAAACGACCACATCGGCATCCGCCGCGCCGCTCCACGCCGCTGCGACCATTGCGCGATCGAGCCTGCGGCGGGGCTGGAAGAGCCCGGGCGTATCCACAAAGACGATCTGGCTGTCACCTTCCATCGCCACACCGCGGATGCGCGCGCGCGTTGTCTGCACCTTGTGGGTCACGATACTGACTTTCGCCCCGACCATGCGGTTCAGGAGGGTCGATTTCCCTGCGTTCGGCTCTCCGATCAGGGCGACGAATCCGGCACGGGTGGTCATTGGTCGATCTCCAGTTTCGACAAGAGGGCAGCAGCTGCCGCCTGTTCCGCCGCCCGTTTGGACGGAGCGGTGGCCTCAGCCTCCTGCCCATCGTTCAGGCGGGCGGCAATGGTGAAGACCGGGGCATGATCCGGTCCGCTGCGGGCGGTTTCCGTATAGGCCGGGGGCGGCAGGCCGCGCGCCTGTGCCCATTCCTGCAAGGCGGTCTTGGCATCCCTTGCGTCGGCTTCGACCGTTTCGACCCGACGGCCCCAAAGGCGCAGCACCATATCACGCGCCGTATCGAAACCCGCGTCGAGGTAAACGGCGGCGATGACCGCCTCGATCGCGTCGCCCAACAGCGCCTGCTTGCGGCGCCCGCCCGAGATCATTTCGGACCGGCCCAGTTTCAGCACCTTGCCGAGGTCGACCTCCCGCGCGACGGCGGCGCAGGCTTCCTTGCGGACAAGCGCGTTGAAACGCGGGGCCAACTGCCCTTCGCTGGCCTTGCGATCCGCCGAAAGAAGCGCCTCTGCCATCACGAGGCCCAAAACCCTGTCCCCGAGAAACTCGAGCCGCTGGTTGTCATCGCGGTTGGCGGAGGACATGGAAGCATGCGTCACCGCACGCACCAGAAGCTCAGGCCGTGCAAAACGGTGCCCGATCCGCGCTTCGAAGTCCTTGAGCTCCGCCCCGAGTTTCATCGTACCGCTTCGAAAAAGCGATCCGCCCGCCAAGTCCAGAAATACAGCATGGACCGCCCGGCGGAGCTGAAGATGACCCGGTCGGCGCGACCGATCAGGTTCTCGAAGGGGACGAAACCCACCCCACCCGCACGCTGGGCCAACCGGCTGTCGGCGGAATTGTCGCGGTTGTCCCCCATGAAGAAGTAATGCCCCTCGGGCACACTGTAGACACCCGTATTGTCCGACTGCTGATTGCTGATGTTGAGGATCGGATACTGCACCCCGTTGGGCAGCGTTTCGAGCTTCCGGCTCTTGCGGCAGATACCGCCTTCGCCCACGGGGCCGTTTTCACAGCGGGGGCGCAAACCCTGGGGCCCCTGCAACGCCATGACCTCTTCGAACACGCCGGCATCTTCCAGCGTGACGGCTTCGCCGTTGATGTGCAGCACACCATTGCGCATCTGGATGGTATCGCCGGGCAGGCCGACAAGCCGCTTGATATAATCCCGTCCGGAAACCGGGTGGCGGAAAACGACGACATCGCCACGCTCGGGTTCCGACCCGAAGAGCCGCGAATTATCGCCGTCGAAGACACCGCAGATATCCTTTGCGTCGATCTCGATACCGAAGCGCGGCAGCATGACGCTGGGACAGGACGCGTATGAATAGCCGTAGGCCATCTTGTTGACGAAGAGGAAGTCGCCGATCAGCAGCGTCTCCTTCATCGACCCGGAAGGGATCCAGAACGGCTGGAAAAACAGGGTACGGAATACACCGGCGATCAGCAGCGCATAGACCACGGTCTTGATGGTCTCGATGAACGCATTGTCTGATTTCTTTTCTTTGGCAGCCATGCGGCGCCTCCTTCGTTCGGGTCTGGCGTTACATGCGGGCGGGCCGGAGCCAAGTCAAGCGACCCTGCCCCGCCACCCGCTGGCTCATGGGGTGGGCGGAGCGGTGACCGCCTGCTGAAGGGGTCGCGCCTCTATCACGACGAAGGCCTGCGCCCATGGATGATCGTCCGTCAGGGTGACGTGAATGATTGCCTCGTGCCCCGGGGGGGTCATGCTGGCGAGGCGGTCCGCCGCCCAGCCGGTCACATGCATCACGGGCTGCCCGCTGCGCAGGTTGCTCACGGCCATGTCCTTCCACGCGATACCCATCCGCAGCCCCGTACCGAGCGCCTTGGAACAAGCCTCTTTCGCGGCCCAACGCTTTGCATAAGTGCCCGCGACGTCATGCCTGCGCTCCGCCTTGCGCTGCTCGATATCCGTGAAGACCCTGTTCCGGAAACGGTCCCCGAACCGGGCCAGCGTACCTTCGATCCGCTCGATATTGGCAAGGTCGGTTCCAATGCCGAGGATCATGCGTCGCCGTCCTCATAAAGGTGCAGCACCTCTTCGGTGCCGATGCCGCCACACCATTCGAAAGGCTCTTTAGCAGCCTCGCGGAAGGCCGAAATGTCAAACTCGGGGAACATGAAATACTTTGACGCGACCTCCCCCTGTTCCGATGCGAAGATGAGCCGACGAATGCCGGAAAACTGCATGGCCGACAGACACATCTCACACGGTTGCAGAGACGACAGAAGCGTGCAGCCCGAAAGGTCCGGCTTCCCGATCCGGGCGGTTGCCGCGGAAATCGCCACAATCTCCGCATGACGGGTGGGGTCATGCGCCAGATGGACCTCGTTCACGCCGTAAGCGATCACGTCGTCGCCGTGCATGATGGCCGCCGCGATCGGAGCTTTGCTGTCCGGTCCCTCGGTCTCGCGCGCCCGGCGCAACACGTCCGCCATTACGGTCTGTTCGGCGGCGGTGGGTGTGACGTCTCCGCTCACTCTTCCCGCGCCTCGAACATGAGGCGGCGCATTTCGCGGATCGCGGGCTCCAGCCCGAGAAAGATCGCTTCCCCGATCAGGAAGTGGCCGATGTTGAGCTCCCGCACTTCCGGGAAGGCCGCGACGGGCGATACCGTGTCATAGGTCAGGCCATGGCCCGCGTGAACTTCGAGACCGAGCGAATCCGCGAACTGGGCCATCTGTTCCAGCTTGCGGAGCTCTGCCTGCGCCCTGTCCCAGTGCCCTTCGGCAAAGGCATCACAATAGGCCCCGGTATGAAGCTCGATCACCTCGGCCCCGATCCGGTTTGCCGCTTCGATCTGGCGCTCGTCCGCCGCAATGAAGATCGACACACGGCTTCCGGCTTCGCGGAGCGGCGCGATGAAATGGGCCAGCCGGTTTTCATCTTGCGCGACCTCCAGCCCGCCTTCGGTGGTGCGTTCCTCGCGCTTTTCGGGCACGATGCAGACCGCATGAGGGCGATGGCGCAAAGCGATCTTCTGCATTTCTTCAGTGGCAGCCATCTCGAAGTTCAGCGGAACGGTCAGGACATCCATCAACCCTTCGATATCGGCGTCGGAGATGTGGCGGCGGTCTTCGCGCAGATGCGCCGTAATGCCATCCGCCCCTGCCTGTTCCGCGATCTTTGCGGCCCGCAGCGGATCAGGGTAGTCCCCGCCGCGCGCGTTGCGGACCGTAGCGACATGATCGATGTTCACCCCGAGCCTCAGCTTGTCCTGTTTTTTCATCTTCGGTCTCCCGCTGGGGCTGCTTTTCATGTCTGATCCGTTCCGCGACGGGCATCCGCCTTCGCGGCCGTCTTGCGTTTGAGTGCTTCGAATTTGGCTTTTATCAGGCCCTTGCGTCGCTTCTGATAGGCCCGAAGCACCGGTACGGACAGATAATATGCCACGGTGGCGCTGATTATTCCCGGCAGGATGCCACCGATCAGGTAGGGATAGAAAACTTCGTCAAAGAAAACCGCCAGATGCGACCAGTCCTGAGGCGCACCGCTGAAGAGCGCGACGAAATTGTCCTGAAGATCGCGGCCCGCGTCGATGAACTTCTCTCCGAATGAGCGGTGTTCGTTGGCGTCAACTTGAGTGCCCAACACCCAATGCCCCGTGGCCAGCGCCGAAAGACCGATCGGCAGATATGTCAGCGGATTGCCGAAGAATGTGCCCATCAGCGCTGCAAGCATATTGCCGCGCATCATGCGCGCGATGAGCGCGGCGATGATGAAATGAAGGCCAAAGAACGGCGTGAATGATGTGAATATGCCGGCCCATATCCCGCGGGCGATCCGCTCCGGGCTGTCCGGCAGACGGCGCATCCGGTGTTTCACGTAGTGAAAGGCACGCGCCCATCCGCCGCGGGGCCAGAGAAACTCTGCCAATGCGCGCAATGTCGGCTTTGGATCACGGCGTTTGAAAATCAAGTCAGGCGTCCAGCGGCGGGCTGAGAACCCCTGCATCCGATGGCCGTGTAAGGCCGGGGCCGGGGTCCGGGTTGCGATACCTGCTGATAGCGGCCACGTCGCCTTCGGCTTCGAGGGTCAGCATGAGGGAATGAAGATGTTCTACATCCCTCAGTTCGACATGGATCAACAGGCGGTAAAAGTCGGGTTTGCGTTCTACGAATTCCAAATCGGAGATATTGGCGGAGGTCTCGCCGATCAAGGTGCAGACCCGCCCCAGAACGCCCGCGCCGTTGCCCATCGTCAGATCGAGCGTGGCACCGTAGACGGGCGGATGGTTCCCATCGTGCCAACGCAGGTCCAGCCAGCGCTGCGGCTGATCCTCGTAGGCCGACAGTCTTTCGCAGTCGATGGCGTGGACGGTCACCCCCTTGCCCCGGAAGGTGATGCCGACGATCCGTTCCCCCGGCAGCGGTTCGCAGCAGGGCGCCCTGTCAAACGACTGGCCCTGTTCAAGACCGATGACCGCGCGCCGGGAATCGATCTGGTCGGATGAGCGCGGCGCGAGGTCCGGATAGACGGATTGCACCACTTCGCTGCTTGTAAGCTCCGAACTGCCCAGCCGGGCGAGCACTTCATCGGGGGAATCCAGCCGCAGATGCCGTGCCGCCGTGCGCAGCACCTTGTCGGTAACCTTCTTGTCCACGTGATCGAAGGCCGCGCGCGCCAGTTCCTGCCCCAGCTTGATGAAACGCGCACGGTCGACCTCTCTCAGCGAGCGCCGGATCGCGGCCTTCGCCTTCCCCGTGGTGGCGATGTCCAGCCAGGTTGCCTGCGGCGTCTGGCCCTGTGCGGTGATGATCTCGATCGACTGGCCGTTCTTGACCCGCGTCCACAAGGGCACGCGCATCCCGTCGATCTTGGCCCCGGTGCAGGTGTTGCCGATACGCGTATGGATCGCATAGGCAAAGTCGATAGGCGTGGCGCCCCGCGGCAATTTGACCACATCACCTTTCGGGGTAAAGCAGAAGACCTGGTCGGCGTACATCTCCAGCTTGACAGCTTCGAGGAAATCCTCGTGATCCTCTTCGGCGTCGAATTGTTCGGTCAGTTGGGCAATCCATTTAGCCGGATCGACCGCAAATGGGTTCCGCGAACGCACGCCGTCCCGATAGGACCAGTGGGCCGCCACCCCGGTTTCTGCCACGTCGTGCATTTGCCGGGTGCGGATCTGCACCTCCACCCGCTTTCCGTCCCGACCGGACACGGTGGTATGGATCGACCGGTAGCCGTTGGTCTTCGGTTGGCTGATGTAGTCCTTGAACCGCCCCGGCACCGCGCGCCAGCGCCGGTGAATCGCGCCCAGCGCGCGATAGCAATCCTCTTCGCTGTCAGTGATGATGCGAAAACCGTAGATGTCCGACAGGCGGGAAAACGACTGATCCTTTTCCTGCATCTTGCGCCAGATGGAATAGGGTTTCTTTGCCCGTCCGAAGACCTCCGCCTCGATCTCCGCCTTTTCCAGTTCCACCCGCATGTCGCCTGTGATGCGCTGGATCACATCGCCGGTTTCGCGTTGTAGGGTGATGAAGCGGCGGATGATGCTTGCGCGGCCCTCGGGGTTGATCACCCTGAAGGCGAGATCCTCCAACTCCTCCCGCATCCACTGCATACCCATGCGTCCCGCCAGCGGGGCATAGATATCCATGGTCTCACGCGCCTTCTGCAACTGCTTGTCCGGGCGCATGGACTTGATGGTGCGCATGTTGTGCAGCCGGTCGGCCAGCTTCACGAGGATGACCCGCAGGTCCTTGGACATGGCCATGAACAGCTTGCGGAAGTTCTCGGCCTGCTTGGTTTCGGTGGAATTGAGCTGCAGGTTCGTCAGCTTGGTGACACCATCGACGAGTTCGGCGACCTCCGTGCCGAAGATCGCCTGCACCTCCGCGTAGGAGGCTTTCGTATCCTCGATGGTATCATGCAGCAGGGCTGTAATGATCGTCGCATCGTCGAGCTGCTGCTCGGTCAGGATCGCCGCGACGGCGACGGGATGCGTAAAATAGGGCTCGCCCGAATGCCGGAACTGGCCCTCATGCATTTCGCGGCCATAGTCGAATGCACCGCGAATCAACGCTTCGTTGGATTTCGGGTTGTAGGCCTGAACCAGCGTGATCAGATCGTCAGCCGTGATATCGGCGCTGCTCATGCCATCCGCCTCTGACCCCGGCGGGGGAAGGCGTCAGCCCTGCCCCTGCGCCGCCATGAGTTGCCGAAGCAGCATCTCTTCGGACATGCTGTCTTCTTCAGGCTTGTCCTGTTCCGCCCCCATGAGAAGCGCCATCGCGTCTTCTTCGGGTTCGTCGACTTCGATCTGGCTCTGATTGCTTTCGATCAGACGCTCGCGCAGTTCGTCTGCGCTTTGAGTTTCCTCGGCGATCTCGCGCAGGGAAACGACGGGATTCTTGTCATTGTCACGATCGACGGTCACGGCGGAGCCTGCGGAAATTTCGCGGGCGCGGTGCGCGGCCAGCATGACGAGTTCGAATCGGTTGGGAACCTTGTCCACACAATCTTCGACGGTGACGCGGGCCATGGGATGCTCCAATAGATCAGATGTTGCTGGAATGAGTGTATCTAGGCCCCTTTCCAGCGGTTTACAAGCACCTATTCCAAGGCGGTCACACCGTCGATGTCATCCTTGGACAGGCGGGCCAGCATCTGCCTTACGGTCAGGCCGGTGAGCGGATGCACCCAGTCCGGCGCCACCTCTGCCAGAGGGACAAGAACGAAGGCGCGATCCTCCATGCGAGGATGCGGCAGGATCAGTTCTTCGGGGGTCTTACCCACCTGTTCCGACAGGGGCATTTCCCGCCAGCGACGATGTGTCGCGGCATCCGGCAG
>NZ_LWEX01000301.1 GCF_001634885.1 Sulfitobacter sp. HI0040
TCGGCGGGTTCCGCCGGGGTGGGCCGTTCCACGATACCGCCCTCGGGCTGCCCCGCCGCAACGTCCATTACCGGTTTGTCGGGCGCATCGTCCGCCGGGGTATCGTTCACCGGGCCGTCGACCTTTTCCGGCACCTCGGTATCGGCCCCGGGGTCCATCATCTTGTGGGTGCCGTCATGGGGCACGGCCTTATCCACCGGCTTGACCTTGGTGCGTTCGGCCTTCTCCGCGCGGTAGCCGAGGCCTTCCATCAGGTCGGCGAACTGCTCCAGCGTCATGCCGGTGATCGACAGCATGTCGGCCTTGGCCTCGAACCCGCCGCGCGAATCCTCGGCGCGCAGCATGTCGGCCAGCCGTTCCAGCATGTCGATGCGGATGGCCCGCTTGCCCGCGTTGCGGTAGCCG
>NZ_LWEX01000302.1 GCF_001634885.1 Sulfitobacter sp. HI0040
TGGGTCGTTGTTCATGCCCCCATCGAACAGAATTTAGGAATACTGCCCGGTGCGTGCCAATCTTCATCCTCAAAACGAAGAACGCCTCCGAACGTTGGAGGGGTACGATATCCTCGACACGTTCGAAGAGGCTGAATTCGACGAGATCGTGCAGCTTGCCGCCCGGATCTGCGACGTCCCCATTTCGCTGATATCCCTGGTCGATACGGAACGTCAGTGGTTCAAGGCACGTGTCGGCCTC
>NZ_LWEX01000303.1 GCF_001634885.1 Sulfitobacter sp. HI0040
AAATATGGGCGAAAACAACGGCACTATTTGTTATAAAATTTTAAGAATACACTATATGTAGATCACTGTTGCAGGCGCGCACGCTTTCCCACGATTTCCCAACTAAATGCATTCACATACTTATCCACAGGATATGTTCCACCGTTGTTCCTGTGCGCTTAACAATAATTCAAGGGTTCCCACCCGAAAATTCAATGGCGCGATTCGGAATCGGCCAGTTTTGGCCGATTGATTC
>NZ_LWEX01000304.1 GCF_001634885.1 Sulfitobacter sp. HI0040
CTGGCGCGGGCCGAAACGCGTGCCCGCCCGGTTCGAGGTGCCGATATCCAGCGGCACACCCACGAAACAGGCATCCAGCCCCGCCGCATCCGCGCAGGCGGGAAGCCGCATCATCGTCGATGGTCCGGCAAAGCGCGGCATCTCGTTGCCGCCCAAGGGCTGGTTGTACGTTTGTCCCACATCTTCCCCCAAAACTGCGTCGGGGCGAGCGTGCTTCGTTTATAGCGTTGAAAAAATATGGAACAAGTGAAGTGGAGTTTGACGTTAGTCAAACTGTTCCGCTGCATGGGCCGCCCTGATGCTTTCGATGAGCGAGGCCAGCGCCCGCGACGGCTTCAGC
>NZ_LWEX01000305.1 GCF_001634885.1 Sulfitobacter sp. HI0040
CCCCCTTCTCATGATCGGAAATACTTCGCGGGGGTCCGGGGGTGCGACACCCCCGGTGCGCGGCGGGGCTGTCTCAGTAAAAGCTCTGGGGGTCGACGTCGACGGCCAGCCGCATTTCTCCCTTCATGGGGACCTGCGCGATCCAGCGAGACAGCGCGTCCTGCAGGGGGGCGGACTTTTCGGCCTTTACCAGAAGCCGCACCCGATGTCGCCCGCGCACCCGGGCGATGGGGGCCGGCGCGGGGCCGAAGACCTGCGCCCCGATGGCGCGCAGCGGCGCGTCCCGCCGCGCCAGCGCATTGCCCGCGTCAAAGACCTGCGCCGCGTCCGGCCCGCTGAGGATGATGCCCGCCATCCTGCCGAAGGGCGGCACCCCGGCCTGCTGGCGCGCGGCGGCCTCGGCCTTCCAGAACCCTTCCTCGTCCCCGTCCAGCACCGCGCGGATCACCGGGTGATCGGGCTGATAGGTCTGCAGCAGCGCGGTGCCCGGCGCCTCGGCGCGCCCCGGGCGCCCGGCGACCTGCCGCATCAACTGGAACGTCCGCTCGGCGGCGCGCAGGTCCGACCCCATCAGGCCAAGGTCCGCGTCGATCACACCCACCAGTGTCAGGTTCGGAAAGTTATGCCCCTTGG
>NZ_LWEX01000306.1 GCF_001634885.1 Sulfitobacter sp. HI0040
CCGGGCTTTGCCAAGCCGCGCGCGGCGGTCTAAACCTGCGGTAGGCACAGAAGGAGCAGGCAGATGATCGAGACACCAGGCGTGACCATCACGGGCGCCTCCGGGCGCATGGGGCGGATGCTGATCGAACAGGTCGCAAACGGCGATCGGTTGAAGCTCGTCGGTGCCGTGGAACGCCCCGGCCATGACTGGATCGGTCGGGACGTGGGCGAAGCGATGGGCCGCGC
>NZ_LWEX01000307.1 GCF_001634885.1 Sulfitobacter sp. HI0040
GGTTGTGCTGATTTCGGCGGCTACCGCGCTGGGTTATGCGCTCCTGCGGGGGCCTCCCTGGGACCGGGCCATGCCCCTCGGGCCCTTCTTGGCGATGTCTTTCTGGTTGCTCTGGCTGGTGCAGGGACCGATCTGCGCCTGAGGGCCCTTCCCTTTTGCCTAGATATATCCACTTTATGTCTGTACCTTTTGCATCAGATTGCGTGGCAGAGGCGAAGCATCGGAATGGCGATCGGGTACAAGGAGCTGAAGGCGGATATCCTGCAACGCATCGTGCAGGGGTATTGGCCGCCCGGTAGCCTTTTGCCCGGCGAAGTCGAACTCGCGGAAC
>NZ_LWEX01000308.1 GCF_001634885.1 Sulfitobacter sp. HI0040
TCGATCCCGTCGTTTTTCTGCGGCGGGTTCGCCATGGAGTAGTTGCGGCTGTCGCCGTCCTCCATCACCACCCGCAGGTATTGACCGGCGCGGAACGGCGCGCGTTGCCCGATCGGCAGGCGGAACTGGATCACGGCCACGTCCGGCGCCGGGCGGGTGATCTTTCGCACCTTCGCCTCCAGCGTCTTGCGCTCCACCGGCTCCACCTTCTGGATCCGGGTCGGCGTGATCTGAAGATCGGTCAGCGGACGGGCCTGGCACAGCTTGACGCCCTCGGCGGGACCGGCCTGAACCCCCTGCCCGCGCACCATCGCCTCGCCCGCCGCGATTCCGCCTTCGCAGGACGAACACACGCCCTTGCGGCATGAGTAGGGAATGGCGTAGCCCGCGCGATCAGCCGCGTCGAGGACGGTTTCGTCCTCTTCGCAGTCGAAGCCGATATCGTCATGGTCGGTGACGGTTATACGAAAACTCACTG
>NZ_LWEX01000309.1 GCF_001634885.1 Sulfitobacter sp. HI0040
CCAACAGCATCGGACGAAGTTGCATTCGACGAATCCGATTGAACGTTTGAACGGCGAGATCAAGCGCAGGACAGACGTCGTCGGGATCTTTCCAAATGAGGCTGCCATACGACGCCTCGTCGGCGCCATCCTCATGGAGCAGACCGAAGAATGGACTGTGCAGCGTGCGCGATACATGACGCTGGAAACCTTGGCACCGGTCTGCGATGATCCCATCATCAGCCTGCCTGCAACGCAGACGGACTGATCAGCTCGGCCGTCGAAAGCGCCCGGCCAGCCGCGAGTTACACCACGCTATGGGGCATGATCTGACCGCGGCCGGCATCAGAAATCCCGCCAACGTTTCAACTACGCGTGGCAGCGGTCCCGGGTCGAAGGAAACGTCTCGACTGAAAGCCGCCCACTGGCGCTGCTTGGCTTCGTCTTTACTGAACGCGGCCGTCAACGCATCTGGGGTCTCTGTCGGAACGGCCGTATCGCGCCGTTCAAATGTCGCCGCGATTGCGCGGCCGAGTTGCGCTTCGTCAAACTCGAATGATCGGCTGAGCAACCAGACGTCATAATAGTCCTTGATCCTCGTATTGGTGAGGCCGAGGGCCACCATCGCCTGGAATTTCTCCGCGACGACGGTTTCGCGCGCATACCCCCGGAGCGGCGCAGTCGGCATGTCGAGTAGTCCAGGCAGATCAAGAATCTGTGGTTCGGGCTCCATGGCATCGCCAAACCCGACATCGACGCTGATCGAAACCCGGGCACCACCAACATTAGCGGTGGTCTTGATCCGCAGCCCTCCATACTCGGTGTCTTCGCGGATACGTCCAATCTGCGCACCGTCGGCGTCAAATTGGACGCCGTCCGGTGCGTCCCCTGCGAAGATGTCTTTGAAAACGCCAAGAACGGCGCCTGGGTCAGGATCTCCGTGGCCCAGTAGATCGACATCACGGGTGCCGCGAAAGGGTTCGTCGAACCAAGCCATCAACAAAACAGCACCTTTGAGAACAAAACGTTCGGCATGCGCAGACTTTGCTAAGCGATAGAGCAAGCGCTCATTGGCATAGCGTGTGAGGACAAGCTGATAGCTTTGTTCGCTGTCTTTGCTGATCTTGAGCAGCCGCGAGCGAACCGACGCGCCCATATTCTTGATCTCTCTAACCATTCGCCGTGAGCGCCTCGAGATACGGGCGGACGATTGTGGAGACGCCGCCGCTGGCCGCCGAGCGTGCAATCTCTGCCGGAGTAGCCTTCCGCTGTCTCAGCGCCTCCTGAAGCCCCTCCAGAGCAACCGATTGACCAACCGACCGCCTATGCCGAAAGCAATCGGCGATGGTTTTGGCGACACCGAAGACCTTGACCGGGACGCCTTCAATCGATGTCATCTTGACGTCTTGGGCCAGGAGAGTGTCCGTGAACCGAACGATGCGCAGCGCTGGCTCATCCTGCGGGGACCAATCGTTCTTGCCGATTGCTATCCAGACGGACCGAGGCAGTTGATCGGTGAGCTCGTGAAACGCGAGCGCGGATGTAAGGCAGACAACACCTTTGGGAAGACGCTTCGCCGCTTCGGCAAGGCTGTGATTGGCATCCAGCGGTGCATCCGGTAGTTGATATAGTCCTCGCGCCAGACGAATTACCTCGCCATCGTCCCGCATCCGGCCGATGGTCGCAGCCGTGATGCCCGCTGACTTGAATTCAGACAGCCGGACGATGCCCCTCTCCCAGAGCATCTCTTTTGCTTGTTCACGCTGTGTTTTGCGCCCTGGCATTGATATCAAACCACCGATCTCTGGATCTATGTTCTGAGGTTTAGTATCACAGCCACAGCTTCCGGTAAAGTCAGTCCGGTGGTCGAAAGCGCAAACTTACATAGGAGTTCAGAACACGCTCTTGATCCAAACCAGCCCCGTCTCAGGAAACCTCAGCTGTCTACGCACGCTCACGACGCCATTCGGAAATCCGCAGAGCCACCCCTGCAGAATGACCTCATCCGGGAGTCCCTGACGAGCTCGTTGTGCAGGATCAAAACCAAGGCCCGCCCGCGCAGCAGTAAAATCTATGGGATGGGGCCGCCCCTTTCGCTGGAGATTGAAGACGAACGCGACCGGGAGAAGGATCAGGAAGTCGAGAAGGATCGTGATATCGACCGCGATTCGGGCCTCAGTCACTGACGAGACGATGAAAGGTCGTTTCCCCGTTCTTCATGGGAATGCTCGCCTGAGAGAATCCAACACCAATCAAAAACGAGATCACGCCGGTTGCCGTCTTGAATTCGCGCACCCTAATCGCATTTTGCGTCACGCGCGTCCTGGCAGTGACAAGGATTTTCGCCTGCCCATCACTCCCAACCGTCCGCATGATCCACAGGCCGTACCAGCTTGGTCCCTTGCGTTCAGGATCGGCTTTGCACAGCACTTCGACCGTGTGTCCCTCCTCAGCAAGTGCCCGAAGGCCTTGTTCGGTGGTGACGTTTAGTTCGAGGTCAATCGTCTGGTTCATCGCGCATACCAACAGAAACAATGATGGTCGTCTTGTGCCGGAATCTAACGAAGGCATCAATCGTATATTATCGAATTAGGTATGGCTCTATAGTGGTCAGTGGTCCCGGCAGTGTGCCGGTCTCGCTGTGTGCGATAGACAGGGCAGGGGATCGACGGGCTGACGCCCGCTCACCCCAACCCTGACAGTTTCCAAATCCTGTTGATCCGCCTGCCATCCTGGCAGGGCCGAGAAAACCGGCAAGCGCCGCCGTTGGCGTCGGTTCCGGTCGAGAATTCCGGTTCCTCCCACGCGCAGGCGCGCGGTTCCCTCCCAAATTCACGCCCTCCACCCGGTTGTCACGGCCCCGCCAGGCCGCAGGACGGGCTTTGCCCTTACCTCCTCTGCCCTTCGGAATGCATGGGCATTCCAAAGACCAGAACAGGAAGGCCCGCCCATTGGCGGAAAGGGCGATAGACCCAGACCGCGTCACTCAAGGAGGGTCACAAATGACCAAAGAGAAATTTGACGTTTATTCCCATGTCACAAATCAGATCATCACGCAGATCGAGGCGGGAACACCGCCCTGGCGCAAGCCATGGACCGGCGGCGGGGCATCGGTCAGCTTGCCGGAACGGTTCAACGGCGAAGCCTATCGAGGCATCAATATCCTGATGCTTTGGGCGACCGCGATGGCCAAGGACTATACCTCTGCCCGCTGGATGACGTTCAATCAGGCCAAGCAGCTTGGGGGCCGTGTCGGCAAGGGCGAGAAATCCGCAACCGTGGTGAAATACGGCACCGTCGAGCGTGAGGACGAGAACGGCGAGGAACGCCAGATCCCCTATGCCAAGGCCTACCGTGTGTTCAACGCCGATCAGATCGAGGGCCTGCCCACTGAATTCTATATCCAGCCTGATCCGCCCCGTGATCTTGGCACTGTGGCCGACCCCGAGTTGGAGGCGTTCTTTGCCGCGAGTGGCGCGCAGATCGACGTGACCGAGGAGCCGCGCGCCTATTACAACATCAAGACCGACCGCATTCACATGCCGCCGATTGGCACCTTTCACAGGGCCGCAGGGTATTACGGCACCTTGGCGCATGAGCTGACCCATAATGCCGCGCTCCGGTTTATGCCGCGCTTGTTCAGGCGAAGTCTTGTTTCCTGCGGTTTTTGTCGTTTTCCGGCTGCATAAGACTGTAGTTCAGAACCGCCATGTGAGCGTGGCGAACTGCGCAATTGGGGCCGGCGATCTGCCATAGGTGCAACCTTCAACCAAAAGAAGGAAACACTCATGGAAAACGATACGCACCCAGATCAAACGACGAGGCGGAAACTGAAAGCTGGCAGCCATGCCGATCGCTTTGCCCTACAGATCGAGGCGGAGGGATACGGCCTCCGTTCCATCGCCAATTACAGAACCACAGCCGAGGCGCTTTGGGCGGCGATGCTGGAGGCAGACGTCTGTCCCACTGAGCTGACCGATGATCGTGTGGACCATCTGGCGACGTCGATCATCAGTGCGGCTTCTGCGAGAGACCAAAAGCACTGTCGGTACCGCATCAATCGGTTCAGGGATTATCTCATTGAAAATGCAGGCGCACCGCCGCGCTCAGAACCGCCGCTCGACATGTCACCGAGGGCCTGCCTGAAACGGGAATACGAAACCTATCTTCGCAGTCAGCGCGGCTTGTCTGAGGACACAATTTATCACTGCCTACGGTTCTTTGATCGGTTCCTGACTGCGAAGTTCGGCTCTGGCCTGGGTGACTTGAACACCATCAAGCCAGACGACATCACTGGGTTCATACTTTGGTTGCGCAAGGAACAAAACGCGCCGCGGGACAAGACAGGCCCATCGCATCTTCGCAACCTCTTCCAGTTCCTGTTCTGGAGCGGAAAGACTGAGCGCAACTTGAGCAATGCTGTGCCGAAAGCCAGGCAGCCCAAACCGACCGGCATCCCGAGGTATCTGGAGCCGGAACAGGTCAACCGGCTCATTGAGGTGGTGCGCGACCACCAGAAAACGGGTCGGCGCAACTATGCAATGCTGATGCTGATCGCCCGTCTCGGTCTTCGTGCGCCGGAAGTGACAGCGATCGAACTGGATGACATCGACTGGCGCGCTGGAGAAATCCTGATCCGCGGCAAGAGGCAGTTGCACGATCGGATGCCGATGTCGGCGGAGGTTGGTGAGGCGATTGTCGATTACATCGAGAATGAGCGCCGGGGCCCGGACCGCGCGCTGTTCGTGTCGGTGAAACCGCCCTTCAAGAGGTTCAAGGACGCGCAAATCCTGCGATGGATATTGCGAGACGCCTATGACGCGACCGGCATTAGCCCGCCACAAGCCTATATAGGCACCCACATTCTGCGGCACAGCCTGGCCACCGACATGCTGCGAAAGGGTGCTTCGCTTGCTGAGATCGGGGACGTGCTGCGTCACCGATCTGCAATGACCACAACCATCTATGCGCAATACGATGTGGCTGCCCTGCGCTCGATCTCGCGCCCCTGGCCAACTTCGGGAGACGCCCAATGAAGACGCTGTCCCAACGACTTGATGAATATCTGGCCCTTCGGCGTTCGATGGGGTTTGACCTCTCCTTTGAGGAACGGGTCCTGCGCAAGTTCACGACTTATGCCGGTGAAAACGGGTTCAATCGGATCTCGACGCCCTTGTTCCTCGATTGGAAGGCAAACTACGGCAGCGCGGACAACAACACTTAGTCTCATCGCCTTGGTATGGTGCGCCGGTTCGCCTTTTGGCTTGCGGAGCACGACAATCGGACCGAGGTCCCGTCCAGCCAGCTTGTCACAGGCCGATACCGAAGGCGTGTCCCCTACATCTATGCGCCCAGTCAGATCGCGGATCTTGTCGTTGAAGCCGGTCGACTGCCGTCACCTTATGGCCTCCGTGCCGCATTGTGGCAGACCCTGTTCGGCTTGATCGCGGTGACGGGGATGCGCGTGAACGAAGCTTTGTCTTTGGATCAGCATGACGTCGATCTGGAACGCGCTATCCTAACGCTCAGAAACACCAAGAATGGCAAGGATCGACAGCTTCCCGTCAACGAGGATACCGCTCATTGGCTTGTTCGATATGCCGAGCTGCGGGATCGTCTGGTTCCGCAGCAATCATCCCGGTTCTTCATCAAAGAGGATGGCGAACCGGCGGGAGATTGCGGGGCACGCTACAACTTCGCGCAGGTCAGCAGAAACATCGGCCTTCGGTCACCACAAGCCTTCAACCGCCACGGACATGGGCCACGCATCCATGATTTGCGGCACACATTTGCCGTTCACACCATCCTGGACTGGTTCCGGGATGGCCGGGACATCGAAACTGAAATGTACAAGCTCAGCACCTATCTCGGCCATTCCGAGCCCAAGCACACGTTCTGGTACATCGAGGCCGTGCCCGAGCTGATGCAGTTAGCCGCGGCGCGGGCCGAACGGCGGGTTTTGGAGGACGCATCATGATCGCAACCTATCCATTGCCCGTCTATGTGCAGCGGTTCTTCACCGAGCGGCTGTTGACCCAGATGCAGGCCAGTCCAAACACGATTGCCAGCTATCGCGACACCTTCCGGCTCTTGCTGAGATACGCCGAGGCGCAGACAAGGCTGCCGCCGACTGAGCTACATGTGGCTCACATTGACGCCGACATCATCGGTCGGTTCCTGACCTTCTGCGAGGAGGAACGAGGTAACAGCGCGCGAAGCCGGAACACTCGCCTCGCGGCCATTCGCTCGTTCTTCAAATACGTCGCGGGCTGTGAGCCCCAGCTCCTGCACCATTGCCAGAAGGTGCTGGCGATGCCGTCCAAGCGGCACGAAAAACGCGTCGTGGACTTCCTGACCCGTGACGAGATGGAGGCCTTGCTGAAGGCACCTGACCAGACGACCTGGTTTGGGCGGCGCGACCGCGTTCTGCTTCTCACAATGCTCCAAACCGGCTTGCGTGTATCGGAGGTGATCGGCCTTCGCGTTGGCGATGTCGAGCTTGGCACCGGAGCGCACCTCAGATGCGTGGGCAAGGGTCGAAAAGAACGCGCAACGCCGCTTCGGACAGACAGTCGGTTTGCATTGAAGGCATGGCTTGCGCAGTGCCGGACTGAGCCCAGCGATCCCCTGTTCGCAACCATCCGTGGCAGGCCGCTCAGCAGAGATGCGGTTGAGCGAATTGTTCGGAAACATGCGGCAACCGCCGCCTCGACCAGCTCGACGTTCAGACTGAAGCGCGTCACACCCCATGTCTTGCGCCACACCGCTGCAATGCAGCTTCTACAGAGCGGTGTGGACCGAACGATTATCGCCCTTTGGCTGGGCCATGAATCGATTGAGACGACACAGGTCTACATCCACGCCGATATCGAACTGAAAGAAAAGGCGATGGCTCTGACAAAGCCGGTTGACCAGACGGGTGGACGATATCGACCGGGTGACGAACTCCTGGCATTCCTCGAAGCGCTCTGAATTATGCCGATATGCTGCGCCGATCTAACCGCAACGCAACAGGTTGTAAGGGTCGGCGCGGCATAAACCGGAGCGCGGCATTATGCCCCTTATGCCGACATCGGCATAAGGCCCACTGGACAGGCGCAACAAAGCGGCTGGACCGCTTGGGCCGGTTCAACGACCGAAAGGCCTACGCGTTCGAGGAGCTGGTCGCGGAAATCGGAAACTGCATGCTTTGCGCGCAGATCGGGGTGGAGCCTGAATTCGACCAGAGCGCGGCCTATGTCGAAGGATGGCTTGAAGCGATGAAAGAAGACAGCCGCGCGATTTTCCGGGCAGCGTCAGAGGCGCAGAAAGCCGTGGATTACATCATGGACCGCACTGTGCAGGCCGAGCGGATGGCCGCCGAGTAACAGCCCGCACCGCCGAGAGGATCGAGGCCCCCATCAGCAGGTGGGGGCCTTTTGCGTTGTGGCGTGATCGAGGTGATGGACGGTTTCAGGGTGACCTGTCGGCGGGCAACCTGAAGGCTACCCGCCGACAGGCCCGGCGCTTCGCGCCGACGGGCATGAAATGCCCGGTAGAACAGAAAGTCCTCCTTGCCGAAGCGTTACCGTAGGATCCTGCCCCGTCTGGCATACGACTTCAGGATCGGCTCAGCTCGCTCTTGGCTCGATCATATCTTGAGCCGTGATTGCGGGAAAGGTGTCTGGCCTCATTTTTTCGTCGAGTACAGATGTCTGAAAATATGAAGAATGAAAAGGATACCGGATGCGCACGAATGACCGGCAGGTCAGCTACGCTGGGCGACATGGACCTCGCCAAGGCCTATCTTCGCCCTGACGCTGCAAACGCTGTCCAGCTCATAGAAGCAGATGGCGGCGAGGCTGAATTGAGGCTCCAGCTTCGCGGCTACGTATCAGGCGATGAGGATGAAAACAGCCCATCCGCAACGGATGCCATCGCAGCCCATCTGTTCAAGCACCTTCGAGGCAGCGACAACCTCGCCTTCGCTGGGGCGAGGCAACGAGTCGAGATCTATGCAGATCGGCTGCGGGAACTCTGCGAGAGGGAACATCTGCCGCAGGAATTCTATCCTCACCACGCTAGCCTCTCCCGCGAACACCGAGACTTCGTGGAACGCCGCTTAAAGGACGCCGCAAAGCCGACAACTGCCGTCTGCACGTCGACGCTCGAGCTTGGAATCGACATCGGTGATGTGACCTGCGTGGCCCAAATCGGCGCGCCATTCAGCGTCGCCGCGTTGCGACAACGTCTCGGCCGGTCCGGCCGACGCGAGGGACAGCCAGCCGTCTTGCGGCAGTATGTCGTCGAGACTCAGTTGACGCCAGAAAGCAGCTTCGTTGATCGTCTTCGCCTTGGTTTGATCCGGTCTATCGCGATGATAGACCTGTTGCTTAAGGGGTGGTGCGAACCGCCAAGACCGCAGGCGCTTCATCTTTCGACGCTCGTCCATCAGATACTGTCGGTCATAGCACAACGTGGCGGTGCTTCTGCCAGTGTGGTCTACAGTATCCTGTGTCGCGAGGGCCCCTTTCGCAAGGTCACAACCGAAGTGTTCGCGGATGTGTTGCGTTCGATCGGTCATACCGAAACCGGTTTGATCGAACAGTCCGGAAGCGGACTGCTACTCTTGGGACCTGCAGGCGAAAAGCTGGTCGAACACTACAGCTTCTACGCAGTGTTTCAGACGCCTGAGGAATTCCGCTTGGTAGCAGAAGGGAGGGAACTTGGGACTCTGCCGATCGACAATGTTCTTGCCCCAGGGATGCTTCTGATTTTCTCTGGGCGGCGGTGGGTGGTTCAGGAAATCCATGACCGCGAGAAGGTGATAATGGTCAAGCCCGCGAAAGCGGGCGTGCCTCCCGTCTTTGGCGGTGATCCAGGTGACATTCATGACAAGGTGATTGATCGAATGTTCGCCGTGCTCGAGGGGGATGCCAGTCCGGCTTACATGGACAGTGTTTCCTTGACGATGCTGGAGGAAGCGCGTGCGCAATATCAACTGCTAGGGTTTCGGACCGAGAATATCCACTCTCTCGGTGAGCATACATCGATCATCGCAACGCGGGTCGGAACGGTGAAGACGTCGACTCTCGCGCTCGCACTCAGAAGTGAAGGGTTTTCAGTCGAGCAGCATGACGGGTTTCTTCTGGTGGAGGCCGGGGATGAAGCACCTGACCTGCAAACAGTGATTGATAGAATAGCTGCAGGCGAGCCCGTCGACATCTTCGCCGGTGCAGGAAACTTGGTTTCGGAAAAATTTCACCCATACCTGTCGCATGATTTGCTGGCTCTGGATGCAGCTTCGTCTAGACTCGCTCCCAACTTACTATCAGACTTGGCTTCTAAACTGTTTCAGTAGTTAGAAATGCCGCGTTGCGGCAGCAAGGCTTAAGTCATGTCGTCGTTAACTCTTGCGGAATGGAATGGGCCGCGTCGGCCAGATTTAGTCTTTAGGATGAAGGGTGTCAAAAAAAATGACAGTAAAGGTATCAGTCAATTTTACTAATTGCTATGGTATTGATGCGTTAGCTCACACGTTTGATTTCTCAAATAACAACATGCCCGTTCTCGTGTATGCGCCAAACGGTGTAATGAAGACTTCACTTGCCAAAACTCTGAAGCAATACGCAAATAATAAGGAGCCGGAAGATATATTTTTTCCTGAACGAGAAAGCACATTCAGGATTTTCGATGAAACAGGTGCTGCGCTTGATCGCCAATCTATATTCGTAATTGATCCCATTGATGAGAAATATCAATCGGCTAGAATTTCAACATTGCTTGCAAGCGAAGACCTAAAATCTCGATATGATCAAATTTTTGGATCAATCGCAGAAAAGAAAGACGGACTTTTAAAAAACCTTCGGAAGTCGTCTGGACTTACGAAAGATATTGACGTCTCAATTGCCGACGCGTTCAAAGTTAAGAAAGAAGATGTGTTGGTCGCGCTTGCGAGACTCGAGCGGGAAGTTCGAGAAGGTGCACATTCTGCATTCTCAGTCCTCAAATACAAGGTATTGTTCAGTGACAAGGTGATAGATCTGCTTCAAAATGCAGATGTCAAGGCGTTAATCGATGATTACACCAAAATTTATGAGCAAATATTAGATCAATCCTCATATTTTAAGAAGGGCGTCTTCAATCACAGTAATGCCGAAACGATTGCAAAAAATCTGAAGGCAAATGGATGGTTTGATGGTGGCCACTCAGTAAATCTCAATCATGATGGTGAGCGAAGCGAGATAAAGACTGACGGGGACCTGATCTCGGCAATAGAGGGTGAAAAGGATAGAATACTTAAAGATCCGAAACTGGCGGAAATGTTTCAAAAGGTGGACGGCACACTTACCACGGCCGAGCTGAGAAGCTTCCGTGACTATCTGATCGAAAACCCGTTCGTTGTCGCAGAGCTTTCGGATATTGATGCTTTGAAGCAAAAAGTCTGGATTTCGTACCTAATTGAGAATGGCCATGAGTATTTCGAACTGATCCAAGAGTATGACTCAAGCAAAGAGAAGATTAGGGCAATCATTGCAGAAGCTGAGAAGGAACAGACACAATGGGAGGCCGTGATCGCGTTGTTCAACGATCGTTTCTCCGTGCCATTCAAGGTTCAGGTGGAAAATAAAGGTGATGCAGTGCTCAATGTTTCCGCGCCACAGATTGCATTTTATGTCGATGATCGGGGAGGAGGCGCTGCACGTAAAATGGATAGGGCCATTCTGGATAGAGGTCTAAGCAATGGTGAAAAGCGTGCTCTATACATTCTGAACATCATATTTGAAGTTGAAGCCCGCAGAAAAGCGGGGATAGAGACACTTGTGGTTATAGACGATATAGCAGACTCGTTCGATTACAAGAACAAATACGCTATTGTCGAATATCTCAGCGACATGCGCGCAAACGAAGACTTCCACCTTATTATCTTGACTCACAATTACGATTTCTACCGCACGGTTCGTGGTCGTCTTGGCGTCTATGGTGAGAACAAACTTTTGAGTAATCGTCTGAATGGCGCGCTTCAACTTATTCCGGATAGCCTAAGCGATAACCCATTTTCGGGGTGGAAGAAGAATTTGGCCGACCCCGTCGTTTTGGTAGCATCAATACCATTCGTTCGAAATCTTGCCGAATATGTGGGTAACGAAGTGGTGTTCGGACAACTCACAGCCTTACTCCACGTCAAAGATCGAACAAAGACTGTGTCCGTTGGCGAGCTGTTCGGCATGTACCAATCTGTGCTTGCGGAAGGAAGTTTCGCCAACTTCAACAGTCTGAAAGGAGCGGTGTTTGATCTTTTGATGACCGCTTGTATTGAAATTTGCGAGGTCGAAGATGATAATCTTTCACTAGAGCAGAAGATTGCTCTTTCAATCGGAATCCGGCTGTTGGCCGAAGAAGTGTTGATCAGTAAGATAAATGACCCTGTGTATGTGGCGAACATCGGAAATAACCAAACTGGGAAACTGATTCGGAAGTATGAAAAATTGGGGGGCTGTGACGCGGGGGTGTTGCGCACAATCAAGCGTGTAGCTCTAATGACGCCCGAGAATATTCATCTAAATTCGTTCATGTTTGAACCAATTTTGGATATGTCGGGACACCATTTGAAGTCGCTTTTTGCCGAAACAAAGGCCTGTGTTGATGCCTAGCCGTTTTGTCACCAGACTCCTGGATGGTGGTGGTTAAATGGACACATGTTCAAAGCTTTACTTTCTCACGAAAACGGACGGGATATGATGCGCCTCCTCGTTTCAGCTGACATTCATCTTGGATCACCCATCCGATCCGTGGCGCTACGGAATCCCGACCTTGGCGACCGGCTGAAACAGGCCAGCCGCGACACCTTTGCCGAGATCATCGACCTGGCGATTTCGGAGCAGGTCGATGCTTTGGTGCTGGCGGGCGACATCTTTGACAATGGTTACCCGGATCTGAAAGCCCGGGCCTTCCTGATTTCCCAGTTGGCGCGTGCTTCCGAAGCTGGTGTGCCCACGGTGCTGATCAGGGGTAACCACGATGCGCTGTTAGATCACAAGGCGCATGGAGATTTGGGGCCGAATGTCCATGTTCTGCATAAGGGTACACCGACGGTCGAGGTCGGTGGCACGGCTTTCCATGGCCTCTCCTTTGATGCGGCACATGTGGCAAAGAGCTTTCTTCCCGATTATCCGCGACCGGTGCCGGGTAAGCGCAACGTCGGGCTGATGCATACCTCGCTTGACGGTGCTCAGGGTCATGATCCTTATGCACCCTGCGCCGAACGGGACCTGATGGCGTATGGGTACGATCTCTGGTGCCTCGGGCATATACACGCACCCTTCGAGCGTGTCGACGGACCGGTACTGGCGGTCATGCCCGGTATCCCGCAGCCACGCCATTTTGGTGAACGCAACGGTGGCACCGTGACCATTGTTTCGGTGGGCGAGGGCACGCCGGAATTCGAACGCCGCGCCATTGGTCACCTTGGCTTTTCCGAATGTGCGCTGGATTTGAGCGCCTGTGCTGACCAACAGGAGGTCTTGCGCAGCTTGCGCGACACATTGATGTCCGCGCAAGTGCCGGGAAGCGATATGGCGGTGCGACTGCACGTCACCTCGGATCGCCACGGGACAGAACTGGTGACGGAACTGGCGGTCGAAGTGCTGGATAGCATCGACGGTGTATTCCTCGACAAGGTCAAATCTGCTCCGCCGCCCCGCAAACCGGGAGCCGAGACTGACGATCTCGTTCGCCTCATGCAGGACGAACTGACCGAAGACGGCTTTCGGCAGGCCGCTCTGCAACAGCTCGAAGAACTACGCCTCGCCCTGCCATCAGAAATCATGGACGAGCTGGATGAGAGCGGGCTGGATGCACTACTGGAGGAAGCGATAGCGGAAGTTTCTCTGACGTTGCACGCGGGGGCTTTGCGATGAGGCTGAACCGGTTAGACCTGATCCGCTATGGCCGTTTCAAAGACGCCGAGATTGTATTTCCAAGGCCTGTCGAAGGCGTCCCCGATGTGACGGTGATTTTTGGTCCAAACGAGGCGGGCAAGTCCACGGCCTATCACGCCTTTCTGGAATTGCTTTTCGGGTTTAAAGGCGGGGCACATCCTTATGCCTTCAAGTTTGAGCGAAGTGATCTTTTGGTGGGGGCAGAACTTGACCTGCCCGGGCGCGGGACCATGGCTTTGCACCGTAACAGCAAGAGGACGCAATCACTGTTGGACGCGCAGGACCGCCCAATAAACGAGGCAATCCTGTCGGGTGCTTTGCACGGCCTATCGCGAGAGACTTATGAGGAACGGTTTTCGCTCAACGAGAAGGGCTTGCGCGAGGGTGGCGAACGGATCGCCGGGGCGCAGGGAGACCTTGGGCAACTTCTGCATGCGGGTCTTTCTGGCCTGACGGGCATGGCGCAAACGCTAGATGCCCTGGCGGAGCGAGCCGACAAATTTCATAAGAAACGAGGCCGGGGCAACATTCTGAAAACCGGTAGCGATCGCCTGAAAGAGATTGGCCGCGAACTGCGGGCTGATCGCCTGACGACAGAGCGAGAGCGCACCCTGCGTCATGATCGTGATCGGGCAGCAGCCGAGTTTGAGGGGGTTGATGCCGAGCTGCGGCAAACCCATCAAAGACAGGCCGCGTCAAAAGCTGCGGAGGTCTGGTATGATCGAACTGAGGAAATAGGGCAGCTTACAGAGGCCTTGGTCGATTTCCCCGAAGGCCCCAACCTCCATCCCGGCGCGGCAGAGCGCGTGGCGGGCCTTGTCGAAAAAATCGCCGCGCAGACGATCCGGATCGCGGAGGCGGAAGAAGAGATCGACAAACAAGATCAGGTCGTCGCAGACAACCCAGTCGACAAGCTGGCCCAGACGTTGACGGCAGAGTTGGAACGTCTCGATCAACTGACCATCGATGGAGCTTCGCTTATGGGACGGGCCAATACGGCGCGGGCCGATCTTGCCCGGCGTCGCGAAGATCAGGAAAAACTCAGTCGCCAAATAGACGCCGTTTTGCGGCTCCTCCAGGTGCCAGATGCGCCGGCATCGACTGTTGCCCTGGAGGCAGGCGTTCTTGAGGATCTTGCAGCTGCAGTCCAGGATTTCTTGACCGCCAGTTTTTCAAACGACGCCGCACGGGAGGCCGCCGGAGCAGCCCGCGCCCAACAGGGCGAAGCACCCGCTGAACCGCAGGACATGACAGCGCTTCGGGCCGCCTTCGATCTTTGGAAGACTGTGGCGGATCTTACCGCGTTCGAGACCGACCAAAGCCAAGCTTTGGCGCGTCTGACCAAGGTCACTGCTGGTCTGCCGGCGTCCTGGAAAGAACTGATCGCTGAGGGCCTGCCGGCGCGCGAAACGCTCGACGAAGTCGGTCGGAACTGGATGGCCCTGACCGCCGACCTTGCGTCGGCGCGCAATGACCTCGACGCCCGCGCAGCAGACCTGGCCGAGGCGCGGGCCCATCTTTGTGCGCAAGAGGCCGCGCCTGACGCCGTTGACATTGTCGTGACCGAAGAGACCCGGCGTCGGCGTGACATGGTTTGGCGGCAGCACCGGGACGATCTGACCACCGAGACCGCGGATCACTTCGAGAAAGCAATGTATGCTGATGATGGCACCCGCGCGCATTACTTGATCGGCGCAGAGGCCCGGCAGCGTCTGCTCGCGGCGCAAGGTCAGGTGCGGACCGCCGACGCAAGGTATGGGGCCGCAAAGACGCGTCACGACGACTTGGTCACTCTCCGTGACCGCCTGTCGGAGCGCAGTTCCAGGTTGGCGCTTGCATTGGGATTGGGGGAAGATGCGACCCCCTCAGCCTTCAGCGCGCGTCAGCAGGCACTGACCGCAGCGGCTGAAGCGGCAGCCGAGCTTTCCAATGCGAAAGAAGCGTTGAAAGCCCGTCTTGCCCATCAGGAGGTGGCCCGCGATGCGCTGATTGATGCTGCGCGGCCCCTTGGACTTGACCGAGCGAATGGTGATCTGCCCGCGCAGGTGCAACGCGCATTGACGTTGGAGGATAGTGATCGCAAGGCTTGGGCCAAATGGCAGGAGGGCGAGAAGACCATAGACAAGCTGGATAGCAAGTCAGCGGAATGCCAAACCGACTGCGAAACGGCGCAGGTGAATCTTGACCAGTTGACCGCGGCACTGCCATTGCCGGATCGCTCGCTTGAGGCGATTCGAGCCGCCCTGCCGCACCTGCGCAGCCTGCAGCAGCTTTATGGCGAGCATCGAAAGCTCTCCGCTCGGATCGAGGCCCTGGAGCAGGCGATTGCCGCCCTTGCAGAGGGCGCGCAGCGTCTGGCTCGAATTGTGGATGATCCTCAGGATGAGACAGGTATCGACCCGGTTCAAGTCATCGACCGTGCTCGTGCGCGCGTGGTTGGATCCACGCGGGCTGACGAAAAACGAGTTGAGGCCGTGTTGCGACGGGATGAAACGGACAGGTCAAAACGCCGCGCGGAGACCGAACTTCAGGCCGCGATCGACGATCTGAACGGTTGTTTCGAAGGGCAGGGTGGGCAAGACCTCTTGCCGCGCGACCGGGTAGCAAAGCTGGTTGAACGGGATCGTCTGCGCGCCAATAAGGCAACGGCGGACCGCGATCGGCAGAAGGCTCGCGATGGCGTGGACGCCGATCTCTTTGCCGAGGAATTGGACCGGATGCCGGACGCCACGCGTGCGGCAGAACTGGAACTCGCCCTGAAAGACGTACAGGACTCCCGCGACACCGCCCGCGACGCACAGCGCGAGGCTGCCCGTCTGTACCGCGACGCTTTTGAGGCCGCCGACCGCAGCGATCTCGCAACCGAACAGGCGACACTGCTCGAGGAGCTCCGGAGCGGTGCCCGTCAGGCGGCGGTGGCTCGGCTCGGGGTTCTGGCGGCACGCGGGGCGCTGCGTCGCCTTGCTGAAGAGCGGCGCAGTGGCATGTTGCGTGATGTTGAAGAGGCCTTTGTCACTATGACCACCCCCGCTTGGACTGGTGTTGACGTCTGGAGCCAGGCGGAAGGTGAAAAGCTTGTTGGTATCCAATCTGATGGCAGTACGGTTCCTATTGAACAGATGTCGACGGGCACGATGGGCCAGTTGTACTTTGCGCTGCGCCTCGCTGGATATCGCAGTTTTGCGCGCGACCCAGGGCCGCTGCCGATGATCCTGGACGATATCATGGAAACCTTCGACGATACGCGCGCTCGGGCCGCCCTGCAGCTTTGCGCCGAGATTGGCACAAACGGGCAGGCAATCCTCTTCACGCATCATGCCCATCTGGTCGAGTTGGCACGCGACTCCATCAAAGGGGTGACTGTCGTGAACATGCCAGATTGACTGATTTGATTCGGCGCCAGAATTGCGTTTGCATATGGACGCGCTGATAGCGGGGATGTTGTCCCCTGACATTCACGTTCCCGGAAATTTTCTTTGTGGGGTATGCCCAAGCGGAATACGGCGGTTTCAGGCCTGCATACTGCTTTACCGTGGCTGGACGATGATCAACTGAGCCTCGAACACATGCGCGGCGATGTCTGCCACTTGCCGGAGTGCGGCTGCTTCGCTTCCGAGAGGCTTGGGCTCACGCGACACCGGAGGTTCGGGTTCCGGCGTGCTTGCTGCGTCAGATTCTCCTTCCACGATGGACCTTCGCGTCAAGGTTTCAACCACCGGAATGTCCCCCCGGTCAGAAATTGAAGTATCTTGTGGCATACCTGAGCCGCGACGCAGCTCGGCTTTCTGCCGCCCGCGCCGTTCGGCTTCATGCATTTCCGCCACCAGCGACGGCAGGCGTTCTCCAAGCGGCTGATCGTGTTCCTTCAAAAAACCGTTCAGCTTGTCCTCCAACCCTCTGTTGGTTAGCACTTCGAGAACGCGTGGTTCCGAACACAGCCATGTATTCCCACCATCGAAGGCGACATGGTGTTGCTCATCGTCCAATGGGCCTATCATCCGTGGAGCCACGAAGAGCGAGCGCCGGGCGACATCAGACCGACTCCAGGCTTGATTGATCTCGTTTCGCCTGTGAAAGCGGGGTGCCGCGTAAAAAACGAGGTTTGAGCCATCATCTAGCGCCAGCAGGAGTTCATGCTGATCGGAGGTCTTCGCTTCGGTGATGGGGAAACGGTAGTAGGGAACGTTCAGTGTCCCGCCCAAGGCCACAACGGCTTGGTGTTCCTTCGCCGTTCGGCGGACCATACAGTGGGATCGTTTGAATTGCAGAAACAAGGGAACACCTGGCCGGTCGAGCTTCACATCATAGCCGCCTCCTGCTTTGCCTTCCTCGATCAGACTTGG
>NZ_LWEX01000310.1 GCF_001634885.1 Sulfitobacter sp. HI0040
TGGCTCGCCGAATTTCAGCAGCAGATGTTCGCGGAGATCAATCCCGAAGACGCGGCCCGCGTCGGGATCACCCATGGCGAGCCATGCCGCGTCAGCACACCCGAAGGCACGGTTCAGGTCGAGGCGCTGGTCACGAAACGGGTTGGCCCGGGGACGGTGTTCATGCCGTTTCACTTCGCCGGGATGTGGATGGGCGAGCGTATCGCGGACCGCTACCCCGAAGGCGCGGCGCCCTTTGTGATCGGCGAGGCATCG
>NZ_LWEX01000311.1 GCF_001634885.1 Sulfitobacter sp. HI0040
AGCCGGTGATCGAACAATAGATGAGACCGGGATTGATCTCGCGCACAGCTTCATAACCAAGCCCGAGCCGGTCCATCACGCCGGGACGGAACTGCTCTACCAGAACATCGGCCTTCTCGATCAAGGGGCGCAGAAGTTCCACTGCGCCCCCTGACTTGAGGTCGATGGCAACCGATCGCTTGCCGTGGTTCAACACAGCAAATCCGATGCTCTCTCCGTCGATCAT
>NZ_LWEX01000312.1 GCF_001634885.1 Sulfitobacter sp. HI0040
AAGCATCGGTAAAGCTCGCCTCCGTCGCGCCCAGCATGAAGGGCAGCGCGCCAAAGAGCGGCAGCATGAACCATACTCCGGAGGTGAGAAAGAAGGTCTGCTGGATGGTCAGCCCTTCGCGGTTGCCGTTGGCACAGGACAGCGCGATCAGGCTGCCGCCCAGAATCGTGATCAGGCCGGATTCGACGAAAACGGGCCAATGGCCCCGGCCTTCGGCGATGTCCACCAGCATGGGGACGACCATGGTCACGCCCATCACTGCGACCAGCAGGCCGATGACATATCCGACAG
>NZ_LWEX01000313.1 GCF_001634885.1 Sulfitobacter sp. HI0040
CGCTTTTTTTTCGTGGCTTTCCGAAGTCAGCACGGACACCCATGTTACCTCTGATCCGGTCCCTGCCGTGGTTGGCACCTGGATCAGTGGCAAGCGTTTATCGGTGACCTGATTGATCCCGATCATGTCCGTAATCGGTTGATCGTTGGCTACCGCCGCTGCGATGACCTTGGCCGTGTCCAGTGAACTGCCGCCGCCAAGTCCGATGATTCCGTCAGCACCAAAGGCCCGCG
>NZ_LWEX01000314.1 GCF_001634885.1 Sulfitobacter sp. HI0040
CGACAATGCCACGGTCCGCGACACCAGCGGCTTCATCGTCTACCGGGACCCCGCGGCAACCCCATGAGACCGGCCCGGGGGCGTCTGCGCCGGACCGTCGTGCTCGCCCTTTGGGTGGGGCTGGCGGTGCCGGGCTGGTCCGATATCACGCTTTCGCCCCAGCAGATGGGCGCCCTTGCGGTGGAGGCGATCCGGCAGGGTGCGCCCGACGAGGCGCGCATGCTGGCCGAAGCGCTGCTGGGGCGGGACCCGCAGGATCAGGGCGCCCATGTGATCCGCGCCCGCGCGATGCGCGATCAGGGTCTTTACGATCAGGCCCGGCAGGCCGCCCGGCAGGCATGGGCGCTCGCCGACACCGATACCGAACGCTACGCCGCCGCGCGGGCGATGGCGCAGGCCCTGTCATCGGACGGCAAGCGCACGCGGGCGCAGTTCTGGTTGCGCCGGGCGGCCCATCACGCCCCCACCGC
>NZ_LWEX01000315.1 GCF_001634885.1 Sulfitobacter sp. HI0040
GCAGCCCGAGGGCAATGCCCCGGTCGCGCCCTCGGCCATTGCCGCCGATGTAAAGACCTTCACCGCAAATGGATTCGAGCCGACATCGGAGCCGCGTGCACTGCGAACCGAAGAGATGCCCCGCGTGGTCGCTGACTACGTGCACGCCGCCGAAATGGCGAAGAAAGCGGGCTTCGACGGGGTCGAGGTGCACGGGGCCAATGGCTATCTGCTG
>NZ_LWEX01000316.1 GCF_001634885.1 Sulfitobacter sp. HI0040
ATTTTTTATGGTTTTGTGCTTCATTCCAATGTCGGTACCGATCATGGCGGAAGCACGGCGCTCCCGCGGCGGGGCAGGTGTTTTGTCAGGGCTTTGTCGGGGCTGCACGGGCGGCGGACATGGCAGCCCGCAGGTCGCCCAGCCATGGCGATCCGCCCTTGCCCCGGCGGCCAAACCGTGTATATCGGCCATTCCCTTGCAAGACGTTTAACCGCGCAGTCTCTCGTGGTGGGGCCGCAAGGGGGAACCGCCCTGCCTATGAAATGCGCCTCGATACAAATAGGAGAGCACATGCCGCTTTA
>NZ_LWEX01000317.1 GCF_001634885.1 Sulfitobacter sp. HI0040
AGATCCATCGGCTGGCGGGCTTTCAAGGCGGTGGCGGACTAGCGGGCAGCATCGCCTATCGGCGTATCCCCCGCAAGCGCGGCTTTAGGCCGCGGCTGCACGAGGTACATGCCCACGAACATTGCCAGAAGCGCCAGCCAGAGCGACGGCGCATAGGCCTCCGCCAGAATGAGCTTCGCCCAGATCAGGCCGAACGCCGTG
>NZ_LWEX01000318.1 GCF_001634885.1 Sulfitobacter sp. HI0040
TATCCTCTACCGCTCGGAATCGGATGAGCGGCGTTTTCCCGCACCCCGCGTCGATGCGGCGCTGCGGGGAACCGGCTGCCGACTGGCCAGCGCCATCGCATGCGGCATGGCGCGGGGCAATACGCTGGAGTCCGCTGTCGCCGCCGCCAAGGCGCGTGTTCACGCCGCACTTTGTGCGGCACGGGGGGTATGAGCCGGTGAAACCGGGGGGCTGATCGCACCTCTCCTTATCTTTGCGTTCCTTTACTTTGCGGAAGGCTACGGGGATGATCCATGGGAATCGCCTGCCCGGCCCCCGGAAGAAGGCGAGAGGAAGGATTTGATGAAGGACGACCGGCTGCTGGCGATGCGCGTGTTTCTGACGGTGGTGGAAACCGGCGGTTTCACCTCGGCGGCGCATATCCTTGACGTCAGTCAGCCTTTCGTCAGCCAGACGATCAGCCGCCTTGAAGAACGACTCGGGGTGCAGCTTTTGCACCGCTCCACCCGGGGTCAGCGCCTGACGCCGGAAGGCCAGCAGTTCGTTCATGCCTGCCGCCGTGCGGTCGATGCCGTGGACGCGGCGGAGGCGGAGATACAAGGCTTGCGGGGCAAGGTCTCAGGCGATCTGCGGGTGACCGCACCGCTCGCGTTCGGGCTGGATCAGCTGGTGCATATCCTGCCCGGCTTTCTCGCCGCTCATCCCGAAATCCGGCTGAACCTCTCGCTGGACGACAACAGCGCCAACCTGATCGAGGATCAGATCGACGTTGCGATCCGCATGGGGCAGCTGCGCGATTCCAGCCTGTTGAGTCGCAAGCTGTGCAACCTGCAGCGCGTCGTCGTCGCCTCGCCCGGTTATGTGGCTGAGCATGGGAAACCCGATGCGCCCTCGGCGCTGGCCGATCACAACTGCCTGCTCTGGGAAGGGGCGCGGGATCATCTGAACCGCTGGCCCTTCGTGGTGGACGGCAAGGCGGCCAATGTTGCGGTCACCGGCAACTTTCGGTCCAACAACGGCATGTCGCTCTATACCATGTGCCTGGCGGGGTCCGGGATCATGCGGCTGGCGGAACATCTGGCGCGCCCGGCCATCGACCGGGGGGAATTGGTGCCGTTGCTCGAAGACTATCAATCCGTCGATGAAAGCGCGTTCTATCTGGTCTTTCTGCCAGAGCGGGACCTGCTGCCGCGCATCCGGGTTTTCATCGACCATCTGGTAGAGCATTACCGCACGCCGCCCTGGTAGGACGCTCCCGGCCGGGCGGGCCGCGTTATTACGGGTAGCAATATATGTTATTCGGACCGCTCGATTGACGTTTCGACCTGCCGCTTCGTATCAAATTGGCAGATCGGGGCTCATCGCCACCGCAGAAAATCACAGACAGAAACTTGTTTGATGGGGCCTGGCGGCCCCCCGATCCCTTGCTGCCGTAAGGCATCCCTGGACTCTTGAGGAGGAGATTCCTTCATGACGTTGAACCGACGTTTTTTCACGCGCTTTGCCCTTGCCGCCGTCGCCACGCTTGCCGCGGCCCCTGTTCTGGCGCAGGAAACCTATTCGCTCAAATTCGGCCATACCGGCGCGCCGGATCACCACTTCCAGACGATTTCGGAAAAGTTCGCCGAGCTGGTGGCGGAGCGCACCGACAACAACGTGAAGATCGAGGTGTTCCCCTCGGATTCGCTGGGCAAGCAGATGGAGCTTGTGGAAGGTGCATTCTTTGGCACCACGGACATGGTCCTGACCTCGGACGCGGTCCTGTCCAATTTCGTTCCCGAAGTCGGCATCATTAACCTGCCATTCATCTTCTCCGACAGCGATGCGGTCCGAACCGTTCTGGACGGCGAGATCGGTGACCAATTGGGCAAGAAGATCGAGGAACAGGGCGCCGTGCTGGTCGGCTGGTGGGAAAACGGGTTCCGCCATATCACCAATTCCAAGATGCCCATCGAAAAGCCCGAGGATCTGGTCGGCATCAAGCTGCGCGTGCCCGAAGGCCCGATTTTCGTCGATACCTTCACCACGCTGGGCGCAAACGCCACTCCGATTGCTTTCACCGAGCTTTATTCGGCCCTGCAGCTTGGCGTTGTCGACGGGCAGGAAAACCCGCCCGCGCATATCCTGACCCAGAAGTTCTACGAGGTGCAGGACTACGCGTCGCGGACCGGGCACATCTATCTGTCGTCGCCGGTGCTGATCAGCCGCGCGGCCTTTGACAAGCTGCCGCAGGAATATCAGCAGGTCCTTCTCGATACCGGGCGGGAGCTTGCCGCCGAACACACCGCGATGGTGCTGGCGGCCGAAGATGCGCAATGGGCCGAAATCGCCGAGAAGGGGATGAAGATCAACGATGTGGACAAGGCGCCCTTCATCGAAGCGACCCGGCCGGTTATCGAAAAGTACCGCAAGCAGTTCGGGCCTGAGATCATCGATGCGATCGAACAGGCCGGGCAGTGACCGACCGTAAAGGACCGGCAGGGACGACACCCGTCCCTGCCCACCCGGCCCCGCCGCGCCCTGGCGTGTGGCTGGGACGTACCATTGATGGAGTGACCTGGCTGCTGCTGACTTTCTGCGCCATCCTGTTTCTGTTGATGACAGGGCTGGTCTGTCTTCAGGTCATCTTCCGCTACGTGCTCAACTCTCCCCTGACCGGCTCCGAAGAGGGCGCGCGCATTCTGTTGATCTTCGTGTCCATGCTGGGGGCTGCGGCGGCGTTGAAAACACGCGCGCACATGGCGATCGACTACTTTCAGGAGCGGTTTCCGATTCCGCTGCGCCGGGCGGCGGCCCTGCTCAGCCTCGCCTGCGTGTTGGCAATCGGCATCCTGCTCGTCGTAAAGGGCGCCGAATTCGCCGATCGCGCCATGTTCCAGACTACTCCGGCGCTGCGCATCCCGAAGGGTTATATCGTGCTGGCCTTTCCGATCAGCGGCGCCCTGATCATCTTTTACGCGCTTGCGGTGCCCTTACGGGCCTGGATCATGCGGGACACGCTGCTTGCGCCCGTGGATCACGCGGCGGCAGCCATCGCGGAGGCACGGTCGTGATCTTCACGCTTTTCGCCCTGTTCTTCTTTCTGATCTTTCTGGGCGTGCCTATCGCCTTCGCGCTCGCGCTGTCTTCGACGGCGGTCATCTACTTTTTCACCGACATACCGCTGCTGCTGGTGATCCAGCGGATGTACAGCGGTCTCGATGTTTTCGTGCTGATGGCGATCCCGCTTTTTCTCTTCGCGGGGAACCTGATGACCGAGGTGAAGATCTCGGAGAAGCTGGTCGCACTCGCATCGATCTTCCTCGGTCGATATCGCGGGGGGCTTTCGCTGGTGGCGACGAGCGCCTCGGCCATTTTCGGTGCCATTTCGGGCTCGGCCAATGCGACGACCGCCGCCATCGGGTCGGTGATGATCCCCACCATGGCCCGGCGCGGGTACGATCAGGCCGATGCGGCCGCCGTGGTTGCCGCGTCGGGGATACTTGGGCTGATCGTGCCCCCTTCGATCACCATGGTCCTTTATGGCGTGGTTGCAGGCGTCTCCATCGGGGATCTTTTCCTGTCGGGGATCGTGCCGGCGATCATCATCGCCGCGGGCCTCATGGCGGTGAACTATTGGGTGGCCGTACGGAAGGGATATGTCGGCGACGCGCCCATTAACATGCGCGATTCCGTCCATATCGTCCGGGACAGCCTTGTGGCGCTGCTGATGCCCGTGATCATTCTGGGAGGCATCTATTCGGGTGCTTTCACTCCGACCGAATCCGCCGCGGTCGCCAGCCTTTACGGGCTGATCGTGGGATTTGCATGGTATCGCAACCTGAGCCTGAAAAGCGTCTTCGCCATTTCGAAAAGGACGGTGGAGGTGACGGCAACGATCCTGTTTCTCATCGCGGCCTCCAACATCTTTACTTATGTGCTGTCGGCGCAGAACGTTCCGCAGAAGTTGGCGGCCTCGTTGATCGAATTCTCGACCAATCCTTATGTGATCATGGTTCTGATCCTGGGCATGCTGCTCATTCTGGGCACATTCCTCGACAATGTCGCGGCGATCATCCTCGTGACGCCGACGCTGATGCCCGTGGTCGCAGCGCTGGAGATCGACCCGATCTTCTTCGGGGTCTACATGGTCATCGCCGTGGCCGTGGGGCAGATCACGCCGCCGGTGGGCCTGAACCTGTTCATCGCGACGAACCTAACCAATCGACGGTTCGAGGATGTGGTGCGCAGTTCGGTGCCCTATTTTCTGCTCTACGGGGCACTTCTTCTCGTTTTCATCGCCATCCCCGGCGCGCTTTCGGTCTTTGGCTGACGCGGGCCCACGATAATCGGCGGTAATAGCAGTTATTCCCGCAAGCCGGATACCCGCGCGACCCCGAAACGGGTATCTTCCTGCCATCCGATCGGCCCTTGCGCGCACATCGCCGGGGCGGATCGCCCGAACGGAAATGAACGCCGAGCCCCTAATCGAAAGGACATCCCATGCTGGACCTTGGTAACCGCATTTCGATCTATCAGCCCGAACAGGAAGGTCTGATCTTTCCTGAACTGCCCAGCTTCGACTCGGTCGCGGACGAACGTCAGCACCTCAAGGAGCGGCTGGTCGGTGCCTGCCGCGCCTTCGCCCTGCAGGGGTTTGACTATGGCTTTGCCGGCCACCTGACGATCCGCGATCCCGAGCGTCCGGAGCTTTACTGGACCAACCCGATGGCCGTGCATTTCAACCAGGTGAAGGTGTCGAACCTGATCCTCGTGGATCACGAAGGCAACGTGGTCGAAGGCAATTATGCCGTGAACCGCGCCGGGTTCGTGCTGCACGCCGGTGTCCATGAGGAACACGCCGACATCGTCGCGATGTGCCATGCGCATACTGTCTATGGCACCGCCTTCGCCGCACTGGGCCGGCCGCTGAAGCCGGTGACACAGGACGCCTGCGCCTTCTTCGAGGATCACGTGATCATCGGGGACGAAGCCGGTGCCGTCGCGGTGGAAAACCACGCCGGGTCGAACGTGGCCAAGGCGTTCAAGGGGGTGAAGGCCGCGATCCACCAGAACCACGGGTTGCTCACCGCGTCGCGCCACAGCATCGAATCCGCCGCTTTCTGGTTCATCGCGCTGGAGCGCTGCTGCCAGCAGCAGTTGATGCTGGACGCCACGGGCCTTGAACAGACCCTCGTGAAGCCCGACCGGGCGCGCTACAGCCGCGAACACGTGGGCAGCGACTATATCGGCTGGCTGCATTTCCAGCCGATCTGGGAAGACCTCGTGAAAACCCAGCCGGACATGTTCGACTGATTGGATGAGTTGCGGCGCGGCCACGGGGGGGACCCGTGGCCGCGCCGCGCAAATGTTTCGCCGGTCACATACTGCACATACCTGTGAAGCGGGCCGAAGTGGACGATGGGTAAAAACTCGTGTAGAAGTTCAGGGCCGCTGACCCCGGCATACTGCCAATGCGTAGATTACGGGAGGATCATCGCATGTGTGAAGTTTTTGCAGGTCAGGACCCGGAACGCTATGCCTGCACGACCCGCCGCCTGCGGCTGAACGGGCAGAGCACGTCGATCCGATTGGAAAATGCCTTCTGGGCCACGCTGGACGATATCGCGGCCCGCGACGGCGTGACTACCCCGGTCTTTATCTCGACACTGCATGCAGAAGTGCTGGAACAACGGGGCGAGCCCTCCAACTTCACGTCGCTGCTGCGCTGCGCATGTCTGAAGTTTATGGAGATCTCTCGCACGGCGACCCCCGCTGCCATGGCGGCAGAATAGGGGCAGGATAGTCCCGAAAAACATGTGCGGGTAGTAACGGCATACTACCCGGCCCGCGCCGACGGCCTGCTAGCCTGATCCCCGAAGAGATCGGTAAACATGCAGGAGACGGCCTTGGCCAAGCAAATACATTCGATGATCCGGGTGCTCGAAGAGGATCGTTCGGTCAATTTCTACGACAAGGCCTTTGGCCTGAAGATCGCCGACCGACTCGATTTCGAGAATTTCACCCTCGTCTATCTGTCGAACCCTGAATCGGAGTTCGAACTGGAGCTGACGATCAACAAGGACCAGACCGAGCCCTATGAGTTGGGCAATGGCTATGGGCACCTTGCGGTTTCGGTCGATGATCTCGACGCGGAACATGCACGGTTCGAGAAGGAGGGGCTCGAACCGCGCAAGCTTGTGGAATTCGCGCCGGGCGGCACGCGTATCGCCCGGTTCTTCTTCGTTGCCGATCCCGACGGATACCAGATCGAAGTTCTGGAACGCGGCGGGCGCTTCAAATAACGGCCCGGCGGCGAAAACTTCACGACACAACGGGAGGAGACCGAAAGATGTCCAATACGAAAACCCTGCGCGGGATGACCCGCCGGGATCTGCTGAAACGCACGACCGCCGCGGGCGCGTCCTTTGTCATCGGGGCCGGTTTCGTCGCGTCCCCGGACGCGGCATGGGCGTCCGAGATGGATGCGGTGAAGCCCGAGACCTTTGCAACGCTGGTGCAGATGGCCCGGGATATCTATCCGCACGATCAGGTGCCGGATGAAAACTACGTGGTGGCGGTGAAGGGCTACGACACGCCCGAGAACGCCGACATGGTGAGCCAGGGCATCGCCGCGCTCGACGACCGTGCGCGGGAGATGAAGGGCGCCAATTACATTGATCTCGGCTGGGAGCGGGACCGTGTGGAAGTGCTGCGGTCGATGGAGGACGACCCGTTTTTCCAGACGATCCGCGGCGGGCTCGTCACCGGGCTCTACAACCAGAAAGCCGTGTGGCCGATCTTTGGCTACGAGGGCGAGAGCTTTAGCCAGGGCGGCTATATCGACCGCGGCTTCAACGACATCAACTGGCTCTGAGCCATAGGGGAGGAACAGAACTATGGCAGCACCATTTGACAAGAACGACGACAGTGTCGTCGTCGTTATCGGAACCGGCGCGGGCGGGGGCGTTCTGGCGAACGAGCTTGCGCAGAAGGGCATCAGCGTCGTCGCGCTGGAAGCCGGCGGGCGCTATCTGCCCGAAGATTACATCAACGATGAATGGGAAAGCTTCGGCCAACTGGCCTGGCTCGATCCGCGGACGACGTCGGGAGACTGGCGGGTGGCAAAGGACTTCTCGGGGCTTCCCGCGTGGATCGTGAAAGCCGTCGGCGGGACGACCACCCATTGGGCGGGCGCGTCCATCCGCTTCCAGCCGCATGAGTGGAAGGCAAAGACGACCTATGGCGAAGTCGAAGGCGCCTCGCTTCTCGACTGGCCGATCGACGGCGAAGAGATGGCCCCCTATTACACCAAGGCCGAAGACAAGCTGGGGGTCACCCGGACCGGCGGGCGCGAGGGGCTTCCGGGGTGCAACAACTACCTCGTCTTCGAAGCCGGCGCCAAGAAGCTCGGCTACAAGGAAGTCCATACCGGCAAGATGGCGATCAACTCCGACTGGTACGACGACCGGATGCCCTGCCAGCAGACCGGCTTTTGTTTCCAGGGCTGCAAATGGGGCGCCAAATGGTCCGCCGCCTATACCGACATTCCGCGCGGCGAGGCGACAGGGAACCTCGAAGTGCGTGAAAAGGCGCATGTGGCGCGGATCCTGCATGACGACAGCGGCAAGGTTACCGGCGTCGAATATTTCGACGAGAAGGGCGATCTGCAGATGCAGAAGGCGCGGATCGTCGCGGTGGCGGGCAACTCCTTCGAAAGCCCGCGGCTGCTGCTGAACTCCGCCTCGAACATGTTCCCCAACGGGCTTGCGAACTCCTCCGATCAGGTCGGGCGGAACTACATGCGCCACATGACCGGGTCGGTCTACGGCGTGTTCGACAAGCCGGTGAAGATGTGGCGCGGGACCACGATGGCCGGGATCATCCAGGACGAGGCAAAGCACGATCCGTCGCGCGGCTTCGTCGGCGGGTACGAGCTGGAAACCCTGTCGCTGGGTCTGCCCTTCATGGCTGCCTTCCTCGATCCCGGGGCGTGGGGGCGTGAATTCACCACCGCGCTCGACATGTACGAGAACATGGCCGGGATGTGGATCGTGGGCGAGGATATGCCGCAGTCCGACAACCGCGTCACGCTCAACACCGAGGTCAAGGACCAGTTCGGCCTGCCGGTGGCGAATGTGCATTTCAGCGACCATCCCAACGATGTCGCCATGCGCAACCACGCCTACAAGCAGGGCGCCGCGATCTACGACGCGGTGGGGGCAACGCGCACCTTCCCGACGCCGCCCTATCCGTCCACCCACAACTTGGGCACGAACCGGATGAGCGAGAAGGCCGAAGACGGTGTGGTCAACAAGTGGGGGCAGACCCACGACATCAAGAACCTGTTCGTTTCGGACGGTTCGCAGTTCACGACCGGCGCGGCGGAAAACCCGACGCTGACCATCGTGGCCCTTGCGATCCGGCAGGCGGATCATATCGCCAGCGAGATGGGTGCGGGCAACATCTGACGCATTGCAGCGCCCCGGGCTATCCCGGGGCGCTGTGACTTTGCAGAAGTCGGAATGAAAAAGCGATACCGCCCCCATGGGGGCGGTTCATTCGTTCAGGACCGGGCGGCGCCGATCACTTCGCGGTACATCGCCGTCGCCTTGTCATCGGCCAGATCCACATCGTCGAGCGACAGCGGCTTGCCCGCCGCCACATCGCGGCGCAGGGTCACGCCATGGGCCAGACCGATGGGCAGCGCCGCCCCCGCGGTCGCCAGCGGCAGCGCCTTGCCGTAGACGGTATAGCCGCCTTCGCCATCGAGCTTTTCACCCGACTTCAGCGCGCGCTTGGCCACCGCCGCCACGGTGCCGCGCATTTCTCGCGACTGGCCCGTCGGCTCCTGCCGGAGCGCAACGCTCAGCACGGAGATCGACAGTTCCAGCCCGATCAGGTGGAAGGGTTTGTACATCGCGGCGAAGCGCCCGGTGCTGTCCGTCGGCAGCCCGTATTGTTTGAAACAGGCCGCGGCATAGTCGTTGGGCGCCTCAAGCACCACGTAGACACCCCAGCGCAGGTCGCGGAAGACCGGGCGGCCGTCCCGCTCCAGCGAGGAAACCGTTTCGACCATGCCGCGCCGGGCGAGTTGACCGCCCAGCTCGCGCGGTCGCAGGACATGGGCCAGATCGTCCACCCCGCAGGCGGGAAAGCCCAGCCCTTCTTCCGGCACATCGAGACCGCAGGCATTGGCGATGGCCACCATCTCGATGGCGCTCTTTGTCCCGTCGAGGAAGGAGTTGAACATCTGCGGGTTCATCCCCGCCTTCTTCGCCTCTTCCGCGGTGAGGCCGTAGTGGCCCCAGACATCGTCGGGGGTGACCGTGTGATAGGCCGGCAGGTACTTCGTCCCCTTGCCCGCCGCCGTCACCGTGAAACCGGCGGCCCGCGCCCAGTCGACCATTTCCGACACGAGGGCGGGTTGATCGCCGTAGGCCATCGAATAGCAGACCCCGGCGGAGGCGGCCCGGCGCGCAAGGGCGGGGCCCACCATGGCGTCCGCCTCCACGTTGACCATGACGACATGTTTGCCCGCGTCAAAGGCGGCCTCGGCGTGGTTTATCCCGGCGCGGGGGTTGCCCGTGGCCTCGATCACCACGTCGACGTCATCGCGGGCGGCCAGTGCCGCGCCGTCGCCGACATAGGTCGTTGCCTCGATACGCTCGTCGTCCCAGCCGACTTCGCGGCAGGCAGCGCGCGCCCGGTCGGGGTCGAGATCGGCGATGGCCGTGACCTCGAGCCCCGCGATCGTCGGCACCTGGCTGAGGAACATGGAGCCGAACTTTCCCGCCCCGATCAACCCGGCCCTTACGGGTTTGCCCCGCTCCGCGGCCTCTGCCGCCAGTCTCGCAAGGTTCATGTCCGCTCTCTTTCCTTTAACGTTTGGGTCAGTCGAACATGGTCGACCGATCGATCACAAGTTCATTCCGGCGGGACCGGACGCCACCGGGGCCGCCCCCGTCACGCGGCACGCCCGCGGGGGACATGGCGCAGGTGGCTTCCCGTCACCCCGCCGGGCAGGGCGGCGATCCGGTCCGCGACGTCCAGCAGGCGAGGCAGGTCGATGCCCGTGCTCCGCCCCCCTTCGTTGAAGGCGAAGACGAGGTCTTCGGTCGCCGTGTTGCCCGTGGCGCCGGGGGCGAAGGGGCATCCCCCCAGCCCGGCGGCGGCGGTATCGAAGACGCGCACCCCGGATTGCCACGCGGCCAGCGCGTTGGCGACCCCCTGGCCGAAGGTATTGTGCCCGTGGAAGGCCCAGGTGTTGCCAGCTGTTTCCGGCAACATCTGAACGGTATCGAAACGGCGCGCAACATCGAAAGGGTTCGCGCGGCCGGTCGTGTCGCAAAGGGCGAGTTCGGCGTTGGGCGCGATGGCCGCGACCTGTTTGACTGCCTCGACAAGATCCATCAGCGGCACGCCGCCGTCGAACGGGCAATCGAATGCCGTCGCCAGATCGACGCGCAGGAACGTGCCTTTGGGCAGCGCCTTCACGATTTCATCGAGACCGGTGAGGGATTGCGCCACCGTCTGGCGGACGTTGTTGAGGTTGTGGGCCTGCGATACCGAGAAGACATAGACGATCTGCCGCAAGCCCGCCTTCAGCGCGTTTTCCGCCCCCCGCAGGTTGGGGACGAGAGCGGCAAGCTCCGCCGGCAGGTCCCGCGTGCCTTCCACGATCTCGGCCATGTCGGCCATCTGGGGCACCGCCTTGGGGCTGACGAAGCTGCCAAGTTCGATCCGCGGGCAACCGGCGGCGGCAAGATCGCGGATAATGCCGATCTTCGCCTCCGTGGGCAGGGGGTTCGCGATGGATTGAAAACCGTCGCGGGGGGCGACTTCGCAGATGATGGGGGTTGCGGCGGCCAATGCTCAGATCTCCTGCAGGTCTTCGTGATCGTCCCGTCGCCTGTCGGGCCAGAAGGTCGCGTCGATTGCGTCGAGGGCGAACTGGATCGCCAGCAGGCCGAAACCGATGGGAAGCAGCGCATAGGGATAGACCATGGGCGTGCCGAAGCTGGAAGACACCCGTTCGCCGAATTCCCACGCCTGATAGGCCATGATGGAGCCGCGCCATGTCATGATGACGCAGAAGGCGACCCCGATGAGCGCGATGATCACGCGCACGACGCGCTGCGCGATCGTGCCGAGCTTGACGGCGAAAAAGGTGATCCGGATATGGCTGTCGGTGCGCTGGACATCCGCAGCCGTGATCGCGGTGACATAGATGATCAGGAAGGTGTTGACCTCCAGTGACCAGGAGGTGGGCGCCGTGAAGACATAACGCATGATGGCGTCGTAGCAGATGGTGATGACCATGAACGCAAGCACGATCTGGCCGGACACCTGCAACGCCTGTGCAGTGCGATCGAATAGTTTCCTCACGGCGCCCTCCTTTCCCGATCAGGCGTCTTTGCCGAGCGCCAGTGCGATGGCGCGGTTTCCGACGTCTTCGCCGACTTCGGCGATCCATGCGGCGCGCACTTCTTCGGCTGCCGCTTCGAGCTTGGCGAGTTCCTCTTCGGAGGGTTCGATCACTTCGATCCCCTGTTCGGCGATCATCGGCCAGAACTCATCCGGGTAGATGGTGTTGTTGGCCTGCGCCGCGCCATTCTCGTCGAACCAGTCACCCGCCTCGTTGAAGGCGGCCTTCTCCTCTTCGCTCATATTCTCCCACCGTTTCGTGGTGGTGAAAAGACCGATGCCATACGCGGTGAGCGGCAGCTTGTAGACGACGCCGACCTGTTCCTGCAGCGAACGGCCGATGATGGTGGAGATATTGGCCACGGCCGCGTCCACGGTGTTTCGCTGCAGCGCGAGGTAGAGTTCCGACGAGGGAATGCGCACCGAGGCGCCGCCGAAGTCTTCGACCACCTGCGTGGCCTCGAAGCTCACCACCCGGACCTTCTTGCCCGAGATATCCGCGATGGATTTGATCGGGGACGCGGTGGTGGACCACAGGTATTCCGGCTCAAGGATGTTGCCCATCATCGAGACCATGTAGAGGCCTTCCTCGTTCAGCTTTTCCTGAATGAGGTTGAAAAGCGGGCTGCCCTTGGCGAGACGCTCGGGGTTTTCATAGAGCGCGTCCACCACACCCGGCAGGCCCGTAATGCCCAGGATCGGCACTGAACGGGTGATGTAGCTGGTGGTGTGGAACATGAAGTCGATGGTGCCGGCGCGCAGGGCGGGCAGCTGTTCATCGGCCTTCAGCAGCTTGCCGCTGTCGTAGTAGTCGACCGCGACGGCGCCCGACTGGCCCAGCCGTTCGACAAATCCGGCGGAGCCGTAGGACAGCGCCTTGTAGCTGGGCGGCAGGTAGCTGACGCCGGTCATCGTGGTTTCTGCCAATGCGGCAGAGCCAAGGCCAAGCACGGCAGAGCCGGCAAGGGCGGCAGTGGTATTTCGCAGGAAGCTGCGGCGGGATAGGGTCATTCTGGTTTCCTCCTCTGGTGTGTTGAATGACGGGTGATCAGATGAAGCCGGGCAGCCACAGGCTAAGGCCGGGGAAAAGCACGAAGATCATGAGCATGACGAACTGCACGATCACGAAGGGGACGACCGAGCGGATGATCTCTTCGACCGAAAGCATCGGGCAGACGCCGCGCAGCGCATAGAGGTTGAGGCCCACGGGCGGGGTGACCACCGCAATCTCCAGGTTCATCACGAGGATGATGCCGAACCACAGCGGGTCGTAGCCGAGGGTCACGATCAGCGGCAGCAGGATCGGCGTCGTTACCACGATGAGAGAGACGGCATCGACCAGCATCCCCAGCAGCACCAGCGCCAGCATGATGATCACGAGGATCGCCCAGGGCGGCAGATCCGTCGCGGTGAGCGCCGCGCTGACGTTTTCGGGGACGCGCACGAGGTTCAGGTAGTCGCCGAAGATCTTCGCACAGGCGATGATCAGCAGAATGGCACCCGACACCTTCACGGATGAGCCCAGCACATCCATCAGAACCTTCCACGTCAGCACGCGGAAGACGGCAAAGGCCAGAAAGAACGCACCCGCCGCACCGAGGGCGGCGGCCTCTGACGGAGTGGCGAAGCCGGTGTAGATCGCGCCCAGCACGATGCCGACCAGCAGCAGCGCGTGCCAGACACCGCCAAGGGCGCGTACCCGTTCGCCCAGCGGTGCCATGGGTCCGGTTTCGCGGGGGGCTTGCTCGGGGTTCAGCAATACGCGGATGTAGATGTAGAGCGACAGGGCGAGCGCCAGCGCGATGCCGGGCAGGATGCCCCCGATAAAGAGAGCACCGACCGAGACGCCGGAAACCGCACCGTAGATGATGAAGGGCACCGAAGGCGGAATGAGCATCGCCAGCGCGCCCGAAGAGGCGACCGAACCGGCGGCAAGGCCCCGGTCATAGCCGCGGTCCAGCATCTGGGGCACGGCAATGGAGCCGACCGCCGCCACCCCCGCCACGGACACGCCGGAAACCGCCCCGAAAATGGCGGAGGCCCCGACGGTGGAGATCGCAAGCCCGCCCCGCAGCCACGACAGCCAGAGCGAGGCGGCGTGAAAGAGGTTCTTTCCCACCGGCGTTGCGCCCAGAAAATTCCCCATCAGGATAAAGAGGGGCAGGGCGATGAGCTCGAAGGAGTTGAGCTGCCCGAAAAAGGAGGTCGGCGCGAAGAAAAACGCGAGAGAGCCGCGCGCCATGTAAAGGCCCAGCAGCCCGCTGGCCCCCAGTGCCAGAAAGATGGGCGCGCCGAAGCCGATCATACCGATCAGCAGGATGACAACGAGTAGCGGTTCAATCATGTATTCTGCCTTTCGGGCTGTGCCTCCGGCCCGACGATGCCCTTCCGGGCGAGCGTCGCGATCCGGTCCTTGTCGTAGCCAAGCGCCTCGTTCAGCACGGCGAGGGTATCGGCCCCCAGAGCAGGGCCAAGGCCGCGGACCTGCCCGGGGCTTTCGGAAAGGCGGGGAAAGACATTCTGCATCGCAAGGCTGCCGCCTTTGCCGTCCTCTACCCGGACGATGGAGTTGCGGGCTGCGAAATGGGGGTCTTCCACCATCTCGCGGGCGGTATAGGCAAGGCCCACGGGCACGCCTGCGTCCGCCATCTTCGCGATCACGGTTTCGGCGTCGTGCTGGCGGGTCCAGTCACCGATGCGCGCGTCAAGCGCTTCGCTGTTCTCGCCGCGGGCGCGGTGATTGGCATAATCGGGGTGATCGGCCAGTTCAGGCGCGCCCATGGCCTCGCAGAGGCGGCGAAACACGCTGTCCTGATTGGCGCCGATGATCACGTCGCGCGCATCGGCGGTGGGGTAGGCGTTCGAAGGCGCGATACCGGGCAGCGAAGAACCGTGCCGCTCGCGGATATGGCCGCCCGCGTCATATTCGGCCACCATGGCTTCGGTCAGGTGCAGGACGCTTTCGAAGATGGAACTGTCCACCACCTGTCCGCGCCCTGTCCTGTGGCGATGCTGCAGCGCCAGAAGGATGCCCATGGCGGCATTGATACCGGCCATCGTATCGCCCAGCGACAGGCCCACACGCACCGGCGCGCGGTCGGGATAGCCGCTGATCGCCCGTAGCCCGCCGATGGCCTCGCAGACAGAGGCGAACCCCGCGCGTTCGGCATAGGGGCCATCCTGCCCGAAGCCGGAAACACGCGCCATGATGAGGCGCGGATTGATCGCGCTCAGCTTGTCGTAGCCCAGACCCCAGCGTTCCATCGTGCCGGGGCGGAAATTTTCAATGAGGACATCAGCCTCCCGCACGAGATCGCGCAGCACCTCCTGCCCTTCGGGCTTGCGCAGGTCGAGCGTGATGGAGCGTTTGCCGCGTGCGATGACGTTCCACCACACGGGGTTGCCATCGCGGTCGTTGCGGCCCCATTGGCGCATGGCATCGCCCGTCTCGGGCGGTTCCACCTTGATGACCTCGGCGCCGAAATCCGCCATCAGCTGGCCGCAGAACGGCCCCGCGATGAGCTGGCCCAGTTCGATCACCCGCATATCGCTGAGCGGGCCCTGCGCGGGTTGGGATTGTGTCGATGTCATGCGCAAAGCTTCCTTCCGGGGGTCAGCGCCTCGACACGTTCCGCGATGGACCGCGCATCGAGGCCGAAATGGCGGTAGAGGTCCTGAATGGTGCCGGTCTGGCCGAAGGCCGTCACACCCAAGGGCAGAACCCGGTGGCCCATCACCCCGCCCAGCCACGAAAGCGTGGCCGGGTGCCCGTCGATCACCGTGACGAGGGTGCAGTGGGGCGGCAGGTCCGCGAGCAGTGCCTCCACCTGCGCGGGGGGTGTGGGATCGCCCTGCGCGCGCCGGGTCTGGGCGGCTGTCCAGTCCGCGTGCAACCGGTCGGCGGAGGTGACGGAGAGCACCCCGATATCGCGCCGCCCTGTGCCAACCATGCCTGCCGCCGCGATGGCTTCGGGTGCCACGGCCCCCTGATAGGCGATGACGACATCCGCGTTGGGCCCGGGCTTGCGCAGCCAGTAGCCGCCCGCGATCACGTCATCGGCGAAGCCCTCCGTCGATCGCTCGGTGATCTGTTCGATGGGGTTGGTGGTCAGCCGCAGGTAGACGGAGCCGCCGGCGTCCTGCTGCATGTGATCGAAGGCCCATCCCATGATCACGGCCAGTTCGTCCGCATAGGCCGGTTCGAAAGAGGTGAGGCCCGGCTGGCTCATCCCGATCATCGGCGTGCCGATGGACTGATGCGCGCCGCCCTCGGGCGAGAGGGTGACGCCCGAAGGCGTGCCCACCAGCATGAAGCGCGCATCCTGATAACAGGCGTAGTTCAGCGCATCGAGCGCGCGGGCCACGAAGGGGTCATAGACCGTGCCCACCGGGATCAGCCGCTTGCCGAACAGCGATGTCGACAGCCCCGCCGCCGCCAGCAGCAGGCAGAGATTCATCTCTGCGATGCCCAGTTCGATATGCTGCCCCGCCGGGGAAAATTCCCACTTCGCGGTGGAGGGGATGGAAAGCGTTCTGTAGAGGTCCGCCTTTGCCTCGCGCGAAAAGAGCTTGCGGCGGTTCACCCAAGGACCAAGGCTCGTCGTGCCGGTCACATCGGGCGACGTGGTGACGATGCGGTCGGCCAGCGCGGTATCGGATTTCGCCAGCGCATCAAGGATCTTGCCAAAGGCCATCTGGGTGGCGATTTCGCGGTCCTTCGGAGTGGCAAGGGCAGGGACGGGCAGCCTGTCATCGGTGAGCCGCCGCGTGCCTTCGGCAAAGAAGGGCACCGCGTCGAGATAGGCCCTGAAGTCCTCCACGTCGTCCACGGTAGCGAAGCGGTCCCATTCCCGGCCCTCTGGCACGCCCATGTGGCCCTGCCATTCGGCCATCTGCTTCGGCGTCATCAGCCCGCCGTGGTTGTCCTTGTGCCCGGCGATGGGCGTGCCCCAGCCCTTGACCGTATAGGCCAGAAAGCAAACCGGGCGGTCATGGTCGATGGCGGCGAAACTTTCCGCCATGCTCTCCACGCAATTGCCGCCGAGGTTTTCCATAAGGTCGGCCAGTTCGTCGTCGCTGCGCCGGTCGATGAGCGCGGAGACCGGCCCCTGATCACCGAGGTCCTCCATCAGGCGCTTGCGCCAGACGGCACCGCCCATGAAGGTGAGCGCGGAATAGTCGCTGTTGGGGCAACGGTCGATCCAGTCGCGCAGGGCCGCGCCCCCTTCCTCTTCGAAGGCCGCGCGCTGCAGCTTGCCGTATTTGACCTTCACCACATCCCAGCCGAAGGCGCCGAAGCTCTTTTCGATCCGGGTGAAAAGCCCTTCGTGCACGATCCCGTCGAGGGACTGGCGGTTGTAGTCCACGATCCACCAGACATTGCGCAGGTCGTTCTTCCAGCCTTCCTGCAGGCATTCGTAGACATTGCCTTCGTCGAGTTCGGCATCGCCCACGAGCGCGATCATGCGGCCTTCGGGCCAGTCGCCGCCCCAGCTTTTCGCGCGGACGTAATCCTGAATCATCGAGGCGAAGGAGGTCACCGCGACGCCAAGCCCCACGGACCCGGTGGAGAAATCCACATCGTCCACGTCCTTGGTGCGGGACGGGTAGGACTGGGCGCCGCCAAAGGCGCGGAAGCCTTCCAGCTTTTCGCGGCTGATGTTGCCCATCAGGTACTGCATGGCATGAAAGACCGGCGAGGCATGGGGCTTTACCGCGACCCGGTCCTGCGGGCGCAGCGCCGAATAGTAGAGCGCCGTCATGATCGACACCATTGAGGCCGAGGAGGCCTGATGCCCCCCGATCTTGATGCCATCGACCTTCGGACGCAGGTGGTTGGCGTTATGGATCATCCAGTGCGACAGCCACAGGAGGCGCTGTTCGATGGTTTTGAGATGTTTCGCGGTCATGGGGCCCCTCTTTGCGGATACGGTATACAGAATCCAAAAGCGGAACCCGCCAAAGATACATGCCGCAAAGCCTTGCTGCGCAGTTATCCTTCGCGTATTGAGTAGCGCATGGCGAAAACCCCCAAGATTGACGAAATAGATAAACGAATCCTGCGGCAAATCGCGGGTGAGGGCCGAATCTCTGTTCAGGCGCTTGGCGAAGCGGTGGGGCTGAGCGCCACGCCCGTCGCGCGCCGGTTGAAGCGGCTCGAAGAGCAGGGGTTCGTGACGGGCTATGCCGCGCTCATCAACGAAGCGGCGCTGGGGTTCGATGTCTCGGTCTTCGTTTCGGTGAAGCTCGACCGGCAGATCGACAACGCGCTGTCCTCTTTCGAGATCGCCATCGCCTCTTTCCCGGAGGTCGTCGATTGCTGGCTGATGACCGGCAGCAGGGACTACCTTTTGCGGGTCGTGACCGGGGGCATGGCGGATTTCGAGCAGTTTCTGGTGGGACGGCTTACCAAGGTTAAGGGCGTGGCGGAGATCGAAAGCTCCATCCCCCTGCGCCGCGTCAAATCCGCCGGATCCCGCGTCCCCTGAGCCGCAGGACGCCGGGGTTTGGGGTAGGCGGGGACACCCCTATTCTGTATGCGGAATACGAAGCGTCTGGCAGAAGGGGCGAAGATGAGACAGATCCAGCCCAAGAAAACCCTAGTGGAGCAGACCTACGAAACATTGGTCGATGCCATATGCTCTGGCGAATTGCCGCCCGGTGAAAGACTGGCGCAGGAAGAGATCGCCACACGGCTCAACGTGTCGCGCCAGCCGGTCAACAACGCGCTGGCGATGCTGAAATCCAACGGTTTCGTGGAAGAGACCGGACGCCGGGGCGTCGTCGTATCAGAGATCAGCCCGGACCAGTTCCGGGCGATCTACGAATTCAGAACTGCGGTCGAACCCTTCGCCGTCCGGCTTGCCGCCGAACGCCTGCCTGCGGATGCGGCGAGACAGGCCGAAAAGATCATGAAGGACGGCAAGGCCGCGTTTTTCTCAGGCAGCGCCAAGGCACAGGTCGAGGCCGATATCGCCTTTCACGAGATGCTCTATCACTGGGCCGGCAACGCGATCATCCTATCGACGATGCGCATGAACTGGCAGCATATCCGCCGCGCGATGAACCTCGTGATCCGGGAAGGCGTCACCGCCGAAACTTCCTGGCAGGAGCATAATCACATCGTGGATGCCCTGATGCGGGGCGATGTGGCCCAAGCCGTGGCGGAAATGGAGGGGCACATCGTCCGGGCGCAGGCCAAGACGATGGAAGCCCTGGAGCGGCCACGCCCCTGAAGGGTGCGGCCCGGGGGGTCAGGCCTCGGCGGCCTTCGCGGTGAAACCGCCCTTGTTGACCGCCTCTTCAAGCCGGGCGATTGACGCGGTGTCCTGATCGTGCAGAACGCGGGCCTGCCGTTCGTCGAAGGAGGCATCGGCCTTTTCCACGCCCGCCACCTGCGACAGCAGTTTTTCAACGGAGCGCGCACAGCCGCCGCAGTGCATGCCTTCGATATTGAGGATCGTCGTTTTCATCTTTTGCTGACCTTTTCTGGAAGTGGTCTTCTGGATTTCGGCATTGCGCTGCATCGCGTCAAGGATCGTACAGGCCTTCACGTCGCCGCCACCGGGGCAACTGGCGATCAATTCGTCGAGAGCGTCGCGCATCTGTTCGAGTTGCAAAAGCTTGGTCTGAACCTCGGCCCGCTTGTCGATGGCGCGGACGCAGACGTCACCGCAGTCAGCCTTCGGATCGGCGCGCAGCGAAAGAAGCTCGGCAATTTCGCGTAAGGAAAACCCGATTTCCTGCGCCTGCCGCACGAACCTGATGCGCGAAACGGTTTCGTCGTCATATTCGCGCAGGCCGCCGCCTTCGGGCTTGGGGGGCTGCTGGATCAACCCCTTGCGCTCGTAAAAGCGCACGGTCTCCACGTTGACGTTCGCCGCTTTCGCGGCGCGGCTGATCGTGAACTGCTTCATGTTTACCCCCGGATGCGGCGTGCCTCCGTACAAATGTACGGTGCTGCCAGCCGGTATTCAAGGAACCGGGGCGGGCCTGTTGACACCGTACCACGGTACGGCGGTTAGGGTGGAGGCAGAATCAGTATCACGTGGTAAAAAGCATGTACGAAAACCTATCGAAATTTACGACCCGCACTGCGGTAGCCCTGACGCTCGGCCTCGCCGCGCTGCCCGCGCTGGCGCAGAGCGGTTCGATGTCCGACTCCATGTCCGACGGGGCGGAGTCAAAGCCGATGATGGACATGTCGGGCGGCATGGATATGTCGGATATCCCGCGGGTTCCCCCAGTTTTCGGATATTCCGAGGGCGCGGATATCCATTTCATCCATACCGAAGTTTCCGATCCGGAGATCGCCCAAGTTCTCACGGACATGATGGGATCGCCTTTTCCTGTCGTTGCTTCGCTGGCGGACATCCCCGCCGACCTTCTGGCCCGTGTCTATGTGTTCGAGAACGGGCTCCAGCCCGACGGGCCGCGTGGCCCATTGGGATTTCAGCCAGACATCTTCGACCGGCCCGCGGGGACGGATGACTATACCCCGCTGCGCAGGATCATGCTGGTGAACTGGTCGGACGGCGCCGAAGCGCGCATCCTGCGCTCCGCCGAGGCCGTCAAGATGGCTGAAACGAACGACGAGATCAGCATCAAGGACAGCGGTATCGTCGTGAACATACCGTTCCTCACCTGGCCGGACGGATCCCGTTAGACCGCGCGTCCTTGCCTGTGCGCTTTTCATGAAGCGCGCGGGCGAACCCGCTTGCCCGCCGCGATGTGGCGGGTGTTGTAGTACCAGTAAGCTTAACAAGGAGAATACTTATGAATGACCAGGACCTGAAAGATTGCATCCAAGCCTGCCTCGACTGCACAACGGCTTGTGAAACCTGCGTGGATTGCTGCATTGGCGATGCCGATATGGCGGAATGCCTGCGGCAGTGTCTCGATTGTTCGGAGATCTGCCAGGCCTGCGCGCGGGCCATGGCACGCAATTCGCCCCATACACAGAAATGGTGCTCGCTCTGCGCCGAGATCTGCGAAGCCTGTGCCGCCGAATGCGACAAGCATGAAAAGGAAGCCTGCCAGCGCTGTGCAGAAGCCTGCCGCCGTTGCGCGGAAGCCTGCCGCAAGATGGCTGCGTAAACCGCTGTGCCGGCATGGGCGTTTGCCTGTCCCGGCCCATGATGCAACATACCAGGAGCGCCGGGGGACCTGTCGGCGCTCCTGGTCGTATTATTCAGAGAGATACCGATGAGACAATCGAACATGAGTGAACGACCGAAGACAGCGGGCCTGACATTGCCGATCGCCCTGGCCACGGCGATCGGCCTTGCTACGGTTCTTCCGGCAACACTCGGGGCCGACAGCAATACCACCCCGGCCACCGCCGCAAGCGAAGCCAATGGTCCGGGCTATGTTCCCGTGCCTGCCCCTGAGGGCCGAAACCTGACCCAGCCGGCCGAGACGACGGGCATTCGCTCGGTTGTCGGGTACTATGAGGGCGAAGAGGTGTTGTTCACCCACACCGAGATCTCCGATCTGGAGATCGCCAAGCATCTCACGAGCAAGATCGGTTCGCCGACGATCTATGTCCCCGCTCTGGCCGAAGTGCCCGACAGCGCGCTGGCCGATGTCTATATTTTCGCCAACGGTGTCGCGCCGGAGGATACGCCGCTCGGACCGCTCGGGTATCAGGGCGACATCTTCGGCAGCATTCCCGGCGATGAGGGCTATAGCCCGCTGCGCAGGGTTTTGCGGGTCTCCTGGTCCGACGGGGCCGAGGCGCGCCTGCTACGTTCCACCGAAGAGGTGGACGCGGCGCTCGCAGCCGGTGAGATCGTCGTGGAACGACCGGGCATCGTGGTCAACATGCCCTTCGCCTCATGGCCCGGCGGCTCGCGCTGATGAATACGGCGCAGCCTCGACGCGGCGGGTTCATACAACGCTGGCTCCCGCCGCTTCTTGGCGGGGGCGTGGCGCTGGCGCTGATCTTCTGGCTCTATCGCGATCTCGATTTTGGCCGTTTCGTAGAGGGGCTGGGAGAGGCCCATATCGGGTGGGTCACCATACTGGCGCTGACGATCCTGCTCGAACAGGTTCTGAACGGCTGGAAGTGGCGGCAGATCCTGCATGATGTGAAACCCGTGCGCACCATGCGGCTGACAGGTGCGCTTCTGGCGGGGTACGGCGCGAATGTGCTCGTCCCGCTGGGGATCAGCCCGCTGGTCCGGTCATGGCTCATCGCCCGGATGGAAGGGCTGAAGATGGGCACGGTGTTGACCACCACGATCATCGCGCGGTTCATCGACGGCGTGGTCTTTGCGCTCTTTGCCGGGCTTGTGGCCATGGCCGGGCAGGTGCCGCAGATCGACGGCAACCTTGAACTTGGCCTTGTGGTCGCGGGGGCGCTGAACTTCGCGCTCTTCGGCGTGCTTCTCTGGGCGATGTTCCGGTTTCGCACGCTGCTTGCAGAGGATGGCCCGCTGGTTTGCCGCCTGTTCGACTGGATGGCAAAGTGGTTCCGGGCGAACGGGGCACAGTTGCGCGGATCCCTGTGCGATGGCGTCGTCTGGCCGCGCGCGCGGCAGCACAGGCTGAACGTGCTGATCGGCGCCTTCGCGGCGAAGCTCGTCTCTGCCACGCATTACCTTTGGGCGGGGCTTGCCGTCGGGGTGGTGCTGACGCCTTTCGATTATCTTTTCCTGATGGTCTTTGCCGGGTTTTCACTGGTCCTGACGCGGTTTGTCCGGGTGCCCGGGGGGTTCGTGATCGGTTCGGCGCTGGCGTTCAATCTGCTCGGCGTACCCGAGGAGCAGGCGCTGCTGATGATCCTTTTCAACTGGATGATGTCGATCATCATCGTGGTCGGCGGCGGGCTGATCGTGCTGTGGCAATCGGGTCTCGATATCCGGCGCGCGCGTCTGGAAGCGGAGGTGACCGATGTCCGTGTCTGAAGCGACGGCACCGCCCGACGAACGCAGCCGGTTCTGGCGCATTGCCGGGGCCGGGGCCGCGTTTCAGGCGGGTTCGGCGGCGATCGATTCCGCCACCATCGTGGCGAGCCTCGTGTTCCAGCTGACCGGAAGCGCCTTTGCCGTGGGCTTTGCCAGCGCAGTGCTGCGGTTGGGCTGGCTGCTGCCGCAGCTGGTCGTTGGCTTTCTGGCCGAACGGGCCGAAAAGCGGATGCCGTTCTATGTCTTCGGGGCCTATGGGCGGGCGCTGCTGGCGGCGCTGATCGGTCTGTTGCTCTGGTTCGGCGGGGGCATGGCCCCGGCGATGCTGGGTCTGGCCTTCCTCGGTCTCTGGACGGTCTACGCCTTTGTCAGTGGCGTGGTGGCGGTGCCCTATAACGATATCGTCGGCCGCTCGATCCCTTCGGCCTCCCGCAGCAGGATGCTGGCGTGGCGGTTCTTTGGCGGGGGGCTTTTCGCGCTGGGGGTGGCGGCATTTGTCAGTCTGACGTTGGATATTCTGCCCAACCTCAAGGCCTATGCGCTGATCTTCGGGCTGGCGGCCCTTCTGATGCTGCTGTCCTCGTCGCTTTTCGTGTCAGCCGGTGAGCCGCCCATGCCCGCGAACAGGGACAAGAGCAAAGCACCGCAGGATGCGCGTTCGTTCCTGCGGGGGGGCTGGCAGGTTCTGACGAACGACGGGCGGTTCCGCCTGTTTCTCTATTCCCAATGGCTGGGCGGTGCGACGCTGATGGCGCTGCCCTTCTATGTCGTTGCGGCGGATCAGAGCGGTCTGACGGCGGCGGATGTCGGCCTGCTGCTGGGTGCCCAGACGGCGGGCGCGCTCGCGTCTAACCCGCTATGGGGCAAACTGGGGGACGGGGCGGGCAAGTTGCGGATGCTGCAGATCGTGGCCGCGATCCGGATGCTGCCCCCGATCTTCGTGCTGCTTTTGCTCGGCGCAGGGGCGGGGATCGTCGGCTACATGCTGCTTTTCGTGGTGATCGGCGCGATGATGAACGGGGTGACCATCGGGTATCTCGGCTACCTGATGGAGATTTCGCCGGACGACCGGCGCCCGGCCTATTCCGCCTATTTCAACGCGCTCGCTTCGCCCGCCGCGCTGCTGCCACTGCTCGGCGGGGGGCTGGTGGCGGCGATATCCATTCATGCGGTCTTTGTCGCGGCGATCCTTGCGGCGATCCTTCAATTCGTCCTGCTGCGGCGCATTTCGCGCCTCGCCGCAGGAGAGGTTTCATGATCGCGTTTCGCCGATTTCTCAAACGTCTGTGGATGCCGATCATACTGCGGGTCTGGCCGCTTGCCCGGCTCTGGTACCGGATGTGGGGCCTGAAGCTGGAGGGGCACCCGGAAGAGGAGGTCTGGTATTTCGCCTTCGGCGCCAACATGAATGACAGCGTCTTTCTGGGGCGGCGAAAGATGAAGCCGCTCGAATGGCGGGTCGGGCGGGCGCCGGGCTACCGGCTGCGCTTCAACCTGCATGGCCGCCCGCGCGGGCTGTCCGCGCCCGCGAATATCGCCCCCGACCCCGAAGCGGAGGTCTGGGGCGTGCTCTACCGCATGACCCGGCGCGACATGGTCTGGCTGCATTCGACCGAAGGAGTGCCGGGCTGGCGCTATTATGCCGTCTGGCTTGACGTGGAGGATCGCGACGGCAACAGCCTGCGGGCCTTCAGCCTGATCGCTGACGGCTTGCCGGAGGATGGGAACCCCTCGTTGCGCTACATCACCCTGATACGGGAGGGTGCCGTTCAGCATGATCTGCCCGACCACTGGATCGAAAAGCTGAATGCCGTGCGGCACGCCGAACCGCGCCGGCAGGCGCAAGAGGGGCCGCGCTGAACCGCTCCTCCTTGCTCCCCTCTTTCCGGCAGCTCAGTCCGCGCCGTCTTTCGTGGTGATGCGCGGATCGAGCGCATGGCCGGAGGCCGGACCCCGGAACGGTTGAATGAGCATCCGGTCGGCCCACAAATCCCGCGTGGTGCGAAACTGCTCGATCCCGATCTCCATCTCGCGGTGCCCCTTGGCCGGCTGATCGATATAGGTGCCCAGCAGCCTGTCCCACCATGGCAGGTTGAACCCGTAGTTCGAATTGGTTTCGCGCGGGTCGATTGAATGGTGCACGCGGTGCATGTCGGGGGTGACGACGATCCATCTGAGCAAGCGGTCGATGGGCCTGGGCAGGTCGATGTTGGCGTGATTGAAAAGGGAGGTCGCGTTCAGAATGACCTCGAACAGCAACACGGCGAAGGCGGGCGGGCCGAGCGCCGCGACGACCGCCAGCTTGATCACCATCGACAGCAGGATTTCCACCGGGTGGAAACGCAGACCCGTCGTCGCGTCGAAGTCGAGGTCCGCGTGGTGCATCCGGTGCAGCCGCCAGAGGCCGGGAACGGCATGGAACATCACATGCTGAAGATAGATCGCAAGGTCGAGCAACAGTATCGACGCCAGTGCTGCAAACCAGACGGGCACATCCAGCGCGTTGAACAGACCCCATCCCCGATCTTCGGCGATGACCGCAAGGCCGACAGCAAGGATCGGCAGGCTGAGGCGCAGGATCACCGTGTCAATCACCACGAAGGCCAGGTTGTTCGACCAGCGGATCACGCGGGGAATCTCCTGCCGCCGCCGGGGTGCGGCGACCTCCCACAGGACCATGGCAACAAGGACGCTCAGGAAGGCGGAGAGGCGGATCAGGGGCTCGGCGGCAAGAAACGTGTCGGTCATGTTTTGCCTTTCCGGGGTCACGACCCGGCAAACGCTACCACCGCTGCATTCGCCGTGCCAGCCAGAAGGCGCGCCCACGGATTGGCACCGCCTTTAGGCTCTTCCGGTTCCGGCAACGGATCACAACTTTGCAAGAGCACCCGGCGGCGCTTGAAAATAGCGGCTCAGGCTTAATTATGCTTGGTACCCTGTGTCTTGTGTGCCCGAGAGGATAGTTTCCGATGAACAACCCCAAACTTTTGCCGCTGGCGCCCAGCGAAGCGATGAGCCTTTTCACCACCACGCGCGCCCGGACGCAGGCACTGGCCGCACCGCTGAGCCCCGAAGACACCATGTTGCAAAGCATGGAAGATGCCTCTCCCGCGAAATGGCATCTTGCCCATACCACATGGTTCTTCGAAGAGTTCATCCTGAAGCCGCGGGTGGCTGACTATACCTCGCCCGATGATCGTTTCGCCTTTCTTTTCAATTCCTACTACACGCAGGCGGGGCCGCGTCATGCGCGCGATCGCCGGGGGCTCGTCTCCCGCCCGGATGGCGAGGCCGTGCGCGGCTATCGCGCCCATGTGGAAGACAGCCTCGACCGGCTGATGGATGCAGACCGCGACGATGCCGAGGACATCGCCGCTTTGGTCGAGCTTGGCTGCCACCATGAGATGCAGCATCAGGAGCTTCTTATCACGGACCTTCTGCACGGTCTCAGCTTCAATCCGCTGCTGCCCGCCTACAAGGACCCGGAACCGCTCGCCGTGACATCCGAGGTACCGCTGACGTTCAAACGCCACCCCGGCGGGCTGGTCGAAATCGGCCATGACGGGGAGGGTTTCGCCTATGATTGCGAAGGCCCGCGCCACAAGTCCTGGCTGGAGCCCTTCGAGATCGCCGAGCGGCCCGTCACCAACCGCGACTGGATCGCCTTCATGGAGGACGGCGGCTACGGCGATACGCGCCTGTGGCTGATGGAAGGGCACGCGGTGGCCAGCAAGGAAGGCTGGGAACATCCCCTCTACTGGTGGTCGCAGGACGGCGAATGGTGGACGTACACGCTGCGCGGGCCGCAGCCCGTTGCTTTGGACGCCCCCGTCGTTCATGTGAGCTACTACGAGGCGGAGGCCTTTGCCCGCTGGGCCGGGGCCCGGTTGCCGACCGAAGCGGAACATGAGGTCGCATTCCGCGATACGCCTATCCAGGGCAACCTAATGGGCGAAGCCGGTTCGATCGGCGCGCTGCGTCCGCTGCCCGGCCCAGGCATCTGGGGCGATGTCTGGGAATGGACGGCGTCCGACTTCGCGCCCTATCCCGGGTTCCGCCCGCCGGAGGGGGCCCTGGGCGAATACAACGGGAAATTCATGGTCAACCAGCGTGTTCTGCGGGGCGGGTCCTGTGCCACGCCGAAAGAGCAGTTGCGCGCGACATACCGGACGTTCTTCTACCCGCATCAGCGCTGGCAGATGATGGGCCTGCGTCTGGCCAAGGACGCGGCCTGATCCGGCTGTCGCCCTCTGATCGCTGAGGGTTCGGGGTTTTGTGGCGGGCGCGCGTTCCATGCGCCCGCGCAGGGCGGCGCGTGATCTGCCCCTGTACTTCCGACGAAATGTACCTCCTGCTGCGTGGATCATCCGCGGCGGGAACATGATCGTTGTGTCATACCGCAATAGCTGTACTAATTCCGCGCAGGGGCCTGTCTGCCGGAAAGTGTCATGCATGTGTCACACGGCGGGGATAGCCAAAGGCCACCTTGGCGGGAACGCGTTCCGATGCCGGGCCATCGGCCTGCCGTTCTGGCGGGGGGATGGGCGGCTGGCGGTGCACGTCCACCTGGCCGATCAACAAGGAGTACGACATGAAAACGACAATCTTTCTTTCCGCATCCGCGCTGGCGCTTTCTTCTTTCGGGGCCCAGGCCGAGACGCTGCGCCTTTTGACCTGGGGCGGTTACGCGCCCGAGAATGTGATCGAGATGTTCGAGGCCGAAACCGGACATACCGTCGAAGTCACCAAATCCAACAACGAGGAAATGATTGCCAAGCTGCGTGCGACCAACGGCGGCGGCTTTGACCTTGCCCAGCCCAGCCAGGACCGGATCGCCGGGCCGCAGATCGAATTCGGCATCTACAAGCCGCTCGATCTGTCCAAGATCGACGCAAGCCAGTTCATCCCCTCCATGCTGGAAGCCACCAAGGCCAATACAACGGTGGACGGCGAGGTCTACGGCGTGCCGCATGTCTGGGGCACCTCCGGTCTGGTGCTGAACACCGCCATGGCGGGCGACGTGAAGGACTATACGGACCTGTGCAGCGATGCGGTGGCGGGAAAGGTCTCCTACCGGCTGAAGCGCGCGACGCTGACCGGCTTTGCCTTTGCCATGGGGATGGACCCTTTCGCCGCCTATGACGACGAAGAGGCGTATCAGGACATTCTGGACAAGGTCGAAGCCAAGCTGATCGAGTGCAAGCCCAACGTCAAAGCCTATTGGGGCGGCGGCGATGAGCTGAAGAACCTGCTGCGCTCGGGCGAGGTGACGGCGGCCATGGCCTGGGATACCGGCGGCTGGCAGCTGAACGACGACAATCCCGACATCACCTTCGTCGCGCCGACATCGGGTGCGCTGGGGTGGATCGACACCTTCGCCATCCCGGCACGCGGGCGCGCGGATGAAGCGGCCTATGCGTGGATCAATTTCGTCATGCAGCCTGAAATCGCCGCGATGATCACCGGGGCGGCGGGCAATTTCACCGCCTCCAAGGGGGGTGACGCGAACGTGGACGATGCGCTGAAGGCGAAGTACCAGAAGAGCTTTCCGCAGGAAGCCATCGACAATGTGAAGTGGTACCCGGTGGTGCCCGCGGGCATCGAGGCGCTGGAAGGCGCGACGCTGGACCGGATCAACGCCGCCAACTAGGCTTTCCACCCACCACGAACACCGGGAAGCGCGGTCTCCGCGCTTCCTGCATCCATGCGAAAGACGGTGTCAGATGTCCCAAGTCCCCGATCTGGAGTGCCGTGCGATCTCCAAGAGTTTTGACGAATTCAAGGCGGTGAAAGACGTCAGCTTCAGCGTGCCGCAGGGCACGTTCTTTTCCATCCTCGGCCCGTCGGGCTGCGGCAAGACGACCCTGTTGCGGATGATCGCGGGGTTCCAGAAGCCCACGGGCGGTGATCTGTTGATCAAGGGCCGGTCGGTGCTGGAGGTGCCGCCCAACAAGCGCCCGGTGTCGATGGTGTTCCAGCATCTGGCGCTCTTCCCGATGATGAACATCGGGGCCAACGTCGGCTTCGGTCTGCGCCAGCGCGGCGTGAACCGAGCCGATACCAAGCGGCAGGTGGAGCGGGTGCTAGAACGTGTCGGGCTGGCCGGGGTCGCGGACCGGCCCGTCAATTCGCTTTCGGGCGGGCAGAAACAGCGCGTCGCCATCGCGCGGTGCATGGTGCTGGAGCCGGATGTCCTGCTGCTTGACGAACCGCTGGGCGCGCTGGACCTGAAGCTGCGCGAACATATGAAGGTGGAGCTGAAGCAGCTGCAGTCCGAATTCAACACGACCTTCGTTTACATCACCCACGACCAGTCCGAAGCACTGGTGATGAGCGACCAGATCGCGGTGATGAACCACGGGGTCTTTGAACAGGTCGGCATCGCGAAAGAGCTTTATTACGAACCCGAAACCGCCTTTGTCGCCGGTTTCGTGGGGGAGGCGAACCGGTTTTCCGCCCGGATCGACAGTATAGACGGCGGGATCCTCGGCATGGTCACCCCCGAAGGCCGTACCCTGCGTGGGATCGGCGCGGGGCAGGGGTTGGCCACCGGAACCACCGTGGATGTCTTCGTGCGCCCCGAAGCGGTGCGGCTGTCGCGCCGGCATGCGGATCTTTCGGCCATGGGTAATTCCGGTCAGGGACAGGTCCGGAACATCCTGTTCAACGGGGCCAACAGCCAGTTGATCCTGCGCGACCAGACCACCGGCGCGGACATGAACGTGGCCCTGCCGCAGACCGGGGAATTCCGCGATCTGGCGCAGGGCGACACGGTCCATTTCGGATGGGAGCCGCAGCAGACGCGGGTCTATCCCGGGGCAGGGGGACGGCATGGGAACTGACCGGACCCGGCTGGGCTTCTGGCTGCTGATCGCCCCGCTGGCGGTCTGGCTTCTGGCCCTCATCGTCCTGCCGCATGTGGGGATGTTCCTCGTGAGCCTGCGCGAAAGGGTCGGCGTGCGCGAGTATGAGACGAGCCTCGCCAACTACGCGGTGTTCTTCAATGAACCGCTCTACTGGAACACCTTCGCGCGCACGGCCTATATGTCCATCTCGGCCACCGCGCTGACGCTTCTGATCGGTTTTCCCATCGCCTATTACATCGCCAAGCTGACCCGCGGGCGCACGAAGACGACGCTGTTCCTGATGTGCCTCATCCCCTTCTGGGTGAGCGAACTGGTCCGCACCTTCGGCTGGATGATCCTGCTGCGGGAAACGGGCATTTTCTCGGGCCTGCTGCAATATCTCGGGCTGGTCGGCGGCCCGGTCGAAATGCTCTACAACGATGCCGCGATCATGACGGGGCTTGTCTATACCTCGATGCTGTTCATGGTGGTGCCGCTCGTCACCACGCTGGACAGTCTGGACGACAGCCTGATCGAAGCGGGCTATGATCTGGGGGCCAGCGGCTTTGCCATCCTGCGCGAAATCGTCATTCCCCACGCCATGCCGGGCATTGTGTCGGGCTGTATCGTGGTCTTCATGCTGAGCCTCGGCAATTACCTGACCCCGATCCTGCTGGGCGGCAAGGACAGTCTGTGGTTCACCGGGCTGATCTATGACCAGTTCATCACCCGCTTCAACTGGGAGCTGGGCTCCGCCTTCGGGTTCCTGCTGCTGGGCCTGTCCTCGCTGATCGTGTTTCTGGGGCTCAAGCTGTCCGGGCAGTCGCTGGGCAAGACGATGGCGCAGACATGATCGTCGGCATCCCGCAAAGCGGCGCGTTTCGCTGGACCTACCGGGCCTATGTGACCCTGTTTTTCATCTACCTCGCACTGCCGCTGATCACCGTCTGCGTCTTTGCCTTCAACGACAGCGTCTTTCCGTCGCTCCCGTGGGAGGGGTTCACCTGGGCATGGTTCTTCGGAACGGAGGCCCCCTATATCGGCGTGTTCCACGAACGCCCGATCCTGCGCTCCATCGTGACGAGCGCCATCGTGGCGTTCTGGGTGTCGGTCCTTTCGGTCATCGTCGGCACCACCAACGCGTTTCTCTTCGTCCGCTATGAATTCCGCGGGAAGGGGTTGCTCTATATCCTGATGCTGCTGCCGCTGATCATTCCCGGGATCATCCTCGGCATCTCGATCCTCGTGTTTTCATCCACCGTCGCCAACACGCTGGAGGACGCGACCGGCCTCTGGTTCGACGGGCTGCGGCCCGGTCTGATCCTCGTGGTGCTGGGCCAGTTTTCGTTCATCACCACGTTTGCCACGCTGGTCATTTCCGCCCGGTTGCAGAAATTCGACCCCAGCCTGGAAGAGGCGGCCTTGAATCTGGGGGCGACGCCATGGGGTGCCGTCCGCGCGGTAACGCTGCCCTTTCTCTACCCGGCGATGGCGGCGGCGGGCGTTGTCGCGGTGCTGATGTCATTCGAGAACTTCAATACCACTCTGATGCTGGTGGGGTCCGACGCGCCGCTGACCATCACCATGTTCGACCGGCTGAAGCTCGGCTCTACCCCGGTGCTGAACGCGGTTTCGCTGTTGCTTATGGTGGCCTCCGCCGTGCTGGGGCTGGCGAGCCTGCTGTTGCAGAAACGGCGGGAGTAGGGCGTTCGACATCGAAGGCTGTGAACCATGCCTTTCCCCGGGGCCTCTCAGCAAGTCCCGTTCAAATCCAGCGCCTCACCTCGTCCTGATAGCCGAGATACGGTTTGCCGAGATGCGCGGTCAGTCGCGCTTCTTCGGGCAGGATGAAGAGACGGAGGAGAACGAAATAGAAGGGCACCAGTAATAGGAGCGCCCAAGGCGAGCCCAGGACAAGGCACCACCCGGCCAGAACCACCATATCCGCCAGATAGATGGGGTTGCGTGAAAAACGGTAGGGCCCTGTGCGGACGAGGGCGGTAGGCGGCTGGTGCGGAACGATCGTCGTGCGGGCCTTTCGGAAGGCCGTTGCCGCCCAGACCATGATCGCCATGCCAAGGCCCATCAGCATATATCCGAACACCACGAATTCCCCGCCCCAAGGGGCGTGGAACCGGGCGATCAGCCAGGCGAGGGCCATGAAGCCTACCAGCCAGACGGGCGGATAATTGAGCGTCGGTTTCAAGCTTGGCTCCTTTCACTCTGCGCCGTGGAACGTCTTCATCGCATTTCCTATCCGACGGTGAATTGCCCCATCATGCCCGCATCCTCATGTTCGAGGATGTGGCAGTGATACATGAAGGGCGTCTCTTTGTCGGCACGCTTGTCGAAACGAACGAGGATCTCGGTCGGGCCTTCGATATGCACCACGTCCTTGAGGCCGATCCGCGCCGGATCGACGGCGCGTCCGCCCATCATCAGAACCTGAAACGAGGTGCCGTGAACGTGGAACGGATGGACCATCATATCCGCGTTTATGCGCCACAGCTCGGTCTCGCCCATGGGTACGTCAAAGTCGATGCGCCCCATGTCGAAGGATTTTCCGTTGATGCCCATGATCTGGCTGTCGCGCCCGATCAGGTTGTTGAACATGCTGCCCATCATGGATCCCGCATGCATGTTGAGCATGAACTCCCGTGTCCGCGCCGGTGCGCCAAGGTCGGGCAGTTCCGCGGGGAGGGAGGCAGGCAGGCGCGCCGGTCCACGCGCGGTGGCATCGCCCACGTCGAAGGACATGACGTCGAGCGGGGCCGCATCGTCCCCGCCGCCCATCATGCCGCCGCCACCCATCATGCCACCTCCGCC
>NZ_LWEX01000319.1 GCF_001634885.1 Sulfitobacter sp. HI0040
ATCCGGTCGGAAATGCCCATGACAAGCTCCATCATATGCTCGATCAAAAGGACGGTAACGCCCCGCTCGCGGATATCACGGATGCGTTCGGCCAAAAGCTGGCCGTCCTCAAGGCTGGCGCCCGCGGCCGGTTCGTCCAGCAGCACGATGCGCGGGTTGGAGGCCAGCGCCCGGGCCATTTCCAGCCGCCGCATCTCGCCGAAGGAGAGGGCGCTGGCGGGCAGATCGCGTT
>NZ_LWEX01000320.1 GCF_001634885.1 Sulfitobacter sp. HI0040
GCTGCTGGTCATCGGCGTTCTGGTTGCATCCTTGTTCGCCACGCGCGCGGTTTCGGCCCGGGCGAACGACAAGCAGGCGAAAACAGGTGTACGGCCAAAGACCTTCTGGCTGAACCTCGCGATCTGGTTCGTGCCGGTGATCGTTCTTCTTTTCGCCCTCGGGCTGCAGTGGGACATTCCCGAACTGCGCGGGTTCAATTTTGGCGGTGGTATCAAGATCGGTGGCCCGCTGATTGCCCTGTGGTTCGCC
>NZ_LWEX01000321.1 GCF_001634885.1 Sulfitobacter sp. HI0040
TTGCCGTCGACCTCGGCTCCACCACCATCGCGGCGCATCTGTGCGACCTGCGGACCGGAGAGGTCCTCGCCTCATCCGGGGTGATGAACCCCCAGATCCGCTTTGGCGAGGACCTGATGAGCCGGGTCAGCTATTCGATGATGAACCCAAGCGGCGCGCAGGAAATGACGCGGTCGGTGCGGGACGGCATGAATGCGCTTTTCC
>NZ_LWEX01000322.1 GCF_001634885.1 Sulfitobacter sp. HI0040
TAGGTTTCGGGCTGCGGCGCACCCCAGACATGGGGCGCAATCAGCAGCACCACCGCGCCGGACCATGCGATCCAGCTGCGACCGAACGCCAGAAGGAACAGGGCCACGATCGCCGCACCGACGGTGGCGTACCACCATATCTGACGCGCGCCGATATCCGCCGCCGCCACGCCCGGAACCTCTGGCNCGAGCGAAAAGCCGGGGGCGAGGTGAAAGGCGATGAACCCCCCTATCCCCCAAA
>NZ_LWEX01000323.1 GCF_001634885.1 Sulfitobacter sp. HI0040
ATCGACCCTGCCTATGCCGCCGCGTGGGATGCCGCCCGCGCGCAGGGTCTGGAAACCATAGCCCTGGGGACCCACATCAGCCCCCAGGGCATTACCGTTACCGGCCCGCTGGGCTAGGCATCGTGAGTGCAGGTACTGGCACCTCCGGTCCCACCGCGATAAGAAAGGAAAACTATCGATGGAGTATCCGGTGAGCGAGCAGCACCGA
>NZ_LWEX01000324.1 GCF_001634885.1 Sulfitobacter sp. HI0040
AACGGACGCATCGACAGGAAATGATCCGTGAAGGGTTCTTCGGCCATTCGAAGCGTGTAATTCCCGTCTTGGGCTACGTTCAGCGTGCCGATCCGTAGGCGCGTCCCGTCTGCTTCCTGCAGGAAAACGCCGCGCGTCTGTTCAGCCGCCACAGGTGAAACGCCAGCAAACGCGCCGACGCAGCAAAGCGCGAGACCGTGCAAGGTGATATGTCGTTTCATGGCGTC
>NZ_LWEX01000325.1 GCF_001634885.1 Sulfitobacter sp. HI0040
CGAGCACGGCGTCGTTTCCGACCCCAAGGGCGTGCTGAAGGTCAACGACAAGCTGCGCCTGATCCCCGGTCACTGCGACCCGACGGCCAATGTCCATGACTGGTACGTCGGCGTCCGGGGCGGAAAGGTCGAAACGCTGTGGCCGGTGTCGGCCCGGGGCAAGGCCTACTGACGGGCCATCCAAAACGGTCTTTCGGGCGGGGAGGCCCGGAAGACCGCGAGCATCTACCATATCGCTC
>NZ_LWEX01000326.1 GCF_001634885.1 Sulfitobacter sp. HI0040
ATCCGGTCATGTCCACCACCCGGTAGGTGCCCATGGTGCGCCCGCGGCTCTCGTTGGTGACCTTGGCCTGAAGCCATGCCTCGATGACCGTATAGCAGCCCGCCACGCAAAGGCCGGAGGCGACCCGCATCAACGCCCAGGCGTAGGGGTCGATCACCATCATATGCGCCATCAACCCGATGGCCCCCAGCGCGGTGAAGGCGGCGAAGGCGCGGCTGTGG
>NZ_LWEX01000327.1 GCF_001634885.1 Sulfitobacter sp. HI0040
ACCCATTGATTTCCGCTTAGGAGCGTGATTCACGGTTCGAAAACCTAGCGGTGAACATGTCTGATCTTTTCTGGCTGACGGATTCGCAGATGGCGCGTCTTGAGCCTTTCTTCCCCAAATCCCATGGCAAGCCTCGCGTCGATGACAAGCGCGTCCTGAGCGGGATTATCTTCTTCAATCGCAATGGCTTACGATGGCGAGATGCGCCGAGGGAATATGGCCCGCACAAAACGCTCTACAACCGTTGGAAGCGCTGGAGCGATAAAGGCATCTTTGCCCAGATGATGGTCGGCTTGGCCGCTGATCACGGCGAGCAGACGACGGTCATGATCGACGCCACCTATCTGAAGGCGCATCGAACGGCGACCAGTTTGGGCGTCAAAAAAGGGGGCGTGGACGCCTGATCGGGCGCACCAAGGGCGGTATGAATACCAAGCTTCACGCCATCTGCGACAGCCAAGGACGGCCGCTGAACCTGTTCGTGACCGCTGGACAAGTCAGTGACTACATCGGTGCACGCGCACTCGTCGGCAGCCTGCCAAAGGTAGATTGGCTTCTCGGTGACCGTGGATATGACGCCGATTGGTTCAGAGAAACGTTGAAAGACAGAGGGATACGCGCATGCATCCCCGGCCGAACCCAGCGCAAGAAAACCGTCAAGTACGACAGGCGCCGCTACAAACGTCGCAATCGGATCGAGGTCATGTTTGGAAGGTTGAAGGACTGGCGGCGGGTGGCAACCCGATACGACAGATGCCCGAAGGTCTTCCTGTCAGCTATCGCCCTGGCCGCCCTCGTCATTTACTGGCTATGAGTCCTGACCCTAGTCATGTTTTTACTGAGTTGCACAAAGTGCCCATATTCAGAAAATTCCTCAATCACTTGTTTCGCTAGTGGTTTTAGAGTTTGGCTTAAACTTGCCTCGCCATACTCAACCTTGGTCAACTCAAAAAACTGCGATCCAAAGTTAACTTTCCCAAAATCTTTTGTAAGCCAATCGGACGAAAAGCCTATCGCGATGCCTAAACCGTCCTGAGCGTACGCACGCCATTGACTAAGTAGGTCTCCGTTTTCTGAAAGGCATAATGCAAAGCCTTCCGTCGAATCAGCATACCCCTCCACAATAACAGATATTACATCTACAACTTCCCGCGGCAGATCTGATTCAGTAAGCAACTGTGAGAATACGCGCCCTAGCACTCGCCCTTCCAAGCTATCGTTTGCTGCAGATAACGCTGAAAGACGAAAAGTCCGACGTTGAAAAATGGCTAGCCCCGTAGGAGTGCTGCAATAATGGTAAAGTAACCGATCAGTTGTCATCTATAAAGAATCCCTCTGATATTTTAACGCCCTAAAAAATGTTTGATTTGTCGGCAATGGACACCTTAAGAAAGGCAAATCCCTTTTTTTCCAAATAGCAGGTCAACTTTGAGCAGGCTGCGTTCCAGGATCCTCATGATTTTCCAAAGTCATGCTTAAGGTCGTGAGTGCTTAGCCTGACAGGGCCGTGCCGGACCATGCGCCCGTCCCGATAGCCCAAATTGTATTTATGGCCGAAGCCATTTTCAGGTTTGGTCTCTCGTTCTTTCGGACTGTTTCTTTGCTCATGTGGTTCTCCCTTCCGTTCGATGTTGACAGTTCAACGGCGTAAGCCAATCCCCAGAGGGCAATGAAGGTTAGAAGGCCACCGAGACAGAGAACATGACGGGGAATCGAACCCCAACCTATCAGACCTGTCAGGCTAAACACTCACTAAGACAGCATAGATATCTGATGCAGGGAAGCAACGCCCGAAAGTCTGTTTTTGGCAAGCAGCACCGCTGCAGCTGTTCCTTTCACGAATGTCAGCTTCGGACCGATAGTTGACGTTGAAATACCAACTGCCACCCCCCAATCCGATTACTTCATTCCAAAACCCCCGCCTCTTCCCCCAGCAAAAACCCCTGCGGAATAACAAACCGCTGGTCGTCCACGCGGATCACATACATGCCCTCGGCACGCTCCCAGTCCATGTCCGTTCCCACGCCCGACATCGTGGAGCTTCCGCGCATGAAAGCGCCGTGGGTGAAATAGAGCTGCCGGGCAAAGCCGTTGGGGAAGGTCGCGACGACTGTGGCGTCGCCTCCACCGCTGCGGGCGATGGCGGCGGCGCAGGTTCCCAGCGCCTGCCCCTGTTCCTGCGCGCAGGCGATCTCGCTCCGGTCGTCGTAGTCCTTGGCGCGCGCGCGTTTCTTGCTGTCGTCCCGCCCGGTGGGGATCACGCCGTCCGGCCCCCGTGCAGGGGCAAGCTGCGCCGCCCTGACATAGCCCGGCTTGCCCATGTCGAGCGGCGCGACCTCGCACCAGACGACTCCGCCCTGCGCCGCGTCGCATCCCCGGTTCGAAAGCAGTGTTCCGCCGGGCAGGGCGGCACGTTCTTCGCTGTCTTCGGCGGGGGCACGGTGGAGCTGCGCGCCTTCCGCCGTGACCTCCAACCGTCGCGGCCCACCTGCCTCCGGCGGGGCGAACCCGGTGCCTGAGGGGTTCCCTTCGGCCGATGCGCCCGTGGATATGGAGAGCGCAGAGGACAGGAGAAGGGAGAGCGGGATGGCTGAAATACGCATGGATGACCTTTCCGTGGGCGGGGCTGATGCAGCCTAACCCGGATCGGTCCGTTTTCCATGGTCAAAGTCGCGTGTTCAGCCCCGGCCACGGTAGGGCGGCACGCCCTGATCCGGGATCCAGACGCCTTCGGGCAGAGGCCCTGTCTGCCAGAACACGTCAATGGGGATACCGCCGCGCGGATACCAATAGCCCCCGATCCGCAGCCACTGCGGTTCGAGAAAATCGGCAAGGCGCCGGGCGATGGAGATCGTGCAGTCTTCGTGAAAGGCGCCATGGTTGCGGAAGGAGGTCAGGAACAGCTTGAGCGACTTGGATTCCACCAGCCACGGGCCGGGCACATAGTCGATCACCAGATGGGCAAAGTCGGGCTGGCCCGTCATCGGGCAGAGCGAGGTAAACTCCGGCGCGGTGAAACGCACGTTATAGGCCACATCGGCCTGCGGATTGGGGACGCGCTCCAATTCCGCCTCTTCGGGGCTGGCGGGGATCCGGGTCGCGCCGCCAAGTTGCTTGAGGTTGCTGTAGATATCGTCGGACATCGTGGTCTCCATCGGTCAGACGCCGCGCTTGTTGCCCCAGATCAGGACATGAAGCTGCGGCAGGATACGGGGGGCGAACCAGCCGTCGGCCATCGCCTTTTCGGTCAGCCATCCAAGGCGATCGGCCAGGGCCTGCGGATCGACCGGCACCTCCGGGTCGACCTCCGGATTGCCGGGCTGAAGGTAGAGGGCAAGATCGGGATGCCGGGCATGGGCATCGCGCGCCCAGTTGTAATCCGCGTCGTCGAAGATCACGATCTTCATCACCTGCAGGCGCGCGCCCGCCCCGGCGGTGCGGCAGGCGGTGAAGGCGTCCCAGTCCACCTCCTCCCCGCTGGAGGGGGGCTTGGGCGACAGCACCAGCGTATCGAGGTCCGAAAACCATTCCTGTGCGACGGAGCCTTGGGTTTCGCAGGCAAAGCGATAGCCCTTTGCCCGGCCCAAAGCGATCAGCGGGCCAAAATCCTGTATCGCGGGGTTGCCCCCGGAGAGGGAGATGGTGAGGGGCTGGCCGCCCGAAAGCTGCTCGATCCGCTCCCACACGGCGTCGCTTTCCATCGGGGTCCATGTATGGCGATACTTGCTTTCCACCGCATGCAGGCTGTCGCACCAGCTGCAGCGGTAGTCGCAGCCGCCAGCCCGAACGAAAACCGTAGGCTCGCCGATCAGCGCCCCTTCGCCCTGTATCGTCGGGCCGAAGATTTCGGCGATGCGCAGCGTCATGGCCGGTATTCCGCCCAGGTCTTGGGCGTCTCGCTGACCAGCACGGCGCTGGTTTCCGGCCAGCGGGCGACGCACCATTCATAGAAATGCCGCGCCATGTTCTCTGCCGTGGTGTGGCCCTCCATGACATCGTTGAGGTGCCGGTGATCGAAGGTATCGTCGATATAGGTCTTCAGCGGTTTCAAATCCTGGTAATCGCGCACGAAGCCATCCGCGTTCAACGCTTCGGCGGCGAGCTCCACCACCACGATGTAGTTATGGCCATGCAGCCGCGCGCATTGGTGATCGTCGGGCAAATGCGTCAGCTGGTGCGAGGCGGAAAAGTGGAATTCCTTGCGGATGCGGAACATCACCCCTCCTTTCGCGCGGCAATCGCTGTGCGCCAATAGTCTGGATCGGCATAGGCCGTGGGGTCTTCGACCCCGGCGAGGTCGAAAGCCTCGCGCCGTTCCACACAGGTACCGCAACGCCCGCAGTGAAGCGCGCCACCCTTGTAGCAGGACCATGTCTCGGCAAAGGGCGTGTTGTGCCGCGCGCCTTGGCGGACGATGTCGGCCTTGCTCCGCTCCACGAAGGGCGTGTGCAGCCGCACATCGGCATAGCCATCGAGTGCTGCCTGCTGCATGGCATCGAAAGCGCGGGTAAAGCCGGGGCGGCAGTCGGGATAGATGAAGTGGTCGCCCCCGTGCACGGCGGTAGCCACGGCCTCGTCCCCCTGTGCGGCGGCAAGACCGAAGCCGATCGCCAGCATGATCGCGTTGCGGTTGGGCACGACGGTAATCCGCATCGTTTCCTCGGCATAATGGCCATCCGGCACATCGACATCGTCGGTCAGGGCCGAACCGGAGAGTTCGGCGCCGATCCCGCGCATGTCGATCAGGTGAAAAGGCACGCCCAACCGCTTGGCGGCGGCTTCGGCGAACTGCACTTCCTTGCGGTGGCGCTGGCCGTAATCAAAGGAGACAAGCCGCGTGAGTTCATGCTCATCGGCAGTGATATGCGCGAGCGACACGGAATCGAGCCCGCCCGAGCAGATGACAAGTGTTTTCATGTTCTGGCCCTTGTTTTGATGTCCGGGTAGGCTGCGACCGGATGGCGCGGCTTATCTCATACCGGGCATAAATTGCAAGCGGCCCGCCGCCGCGGGGCCCGGGGCTTCCTTCTGGTGCAGGGTGATGCTACCTGTCCGGACCTTCGATCGGGGTAGGTGTGTACCGGCGCGGTCAGGGGTAATCGAGAAAGGCGGATCAGGTGGTTCCGAAGATACAGGCAGAAAAGGGTGGGGTTCCGGGTGTCCGAGAGGCTGCGCGGCTTTCGGTGGCACCCATGATGGACTGGACCGACCGTCATTGCCGATACCTTCACCGGCTCCTGTCCCCCTCGGCGCTGCTCTACACCGAAATGGTGACGGCGCCCGCCCTGGTTCGGGGTGGGGCACTGCATCTGCTCGATCACGATCCGGCGGAGCATCCCGTCGCGCTCCAGCTTGGCGGTTCCGACCCGGAGGAATTGGCGGAAGCCGCCCGGATGGGGGCCGAGGCGGGCTATGATGAGATCAACCTCAACGTGGGGTGCCCGTCCGACAGGGTGCAATCCGGGTCTTTCGGCGCCATCCAGATGGAGCGCCCGCATCTCGTGGCCCGCTGCGTCGCCGCCATGCGCCGCGCGGTGGATGTGGAGGTGACGGTGAAATGTCGTATCGGGGTCGATGCGCAAGAGCCGCGAGAGGTGTTGCCCGAATTCCTCCAGATCATTTCCGACGCAGGCTGCGAACGGGTGACCGTGCATGCCCGCAAGGCGTGGCTGCAGGGGCTTTCGCCTAAGGAAAACAGGGAAATCCCGCCGCTCGACTATGACATCGTGCGGGACATGAAGGCGCGTTTCAGCCATCTGCACCTGTCGATCAACGGCGGCATCACCACGCTCGACGCGGTGGAAGGGTTCCTCGACGACGGGCTTGATGGCGTCATGATCGGGCGGGCGGCCTATCATTCGCCTGCGCAGGTGCTCTGCGGGGCGGAGCGCCGGATTTTCGGCAGGCCGGGCGGCCTTTCGGCGGAAGAAGCGGCCCAAGCGATGATCCCTTATGCGAATGCCCATGTGGCGGGGGGCGGGCGGCTCAATCAAGTCACACGGCATATGCTGGGTCTGTTCGCCGGGCGGCCCGGTGCCCGGGCATGGCGGCGCTGCCTGTCCGAAGGGGCCGCGCGACCGGGGGCCGACGGCAGCCTCATCGCCGAGGCGCTCACCCGTCTGGAGGGGGTGGCAGAGGCCCCCGCGACGGTGTAGCAGGAACCGGGGTCAGGCTCGGCTCCGCCGGGACGGAGACCGCGATGACCGATATGACCCTTCTGATCGAAATGGGTATTCTGCTGGCTGTGATCGGCGGCCTTGCGGGGGTGCTCGCGGGGCTTCTGGGGGTCGGCGGCGGCATCGTTCTGGTGCCTGCATTCTTCTATGCCTTTCAGACGCTTGGCTATGGGGGCCCCGGTCTGATGCAGATCTGCCTTGCGACCTCGCTCGCGACGATCATCGTCACCTCGCTGCGGTCCGTGGCGTCGCATCATCGCAAGGGCGCGGTGGAATGGGACATCCTGCGCAGCTGGGCGCCCGGTATCGTCATCGGGGCCATCATCGGCATGCTTGTGGTGGCGCAATTGCGCAGTACGACGCTGCAGGCGATCTTTGGCGGGCTGGCGCTGATCGTGGGGCTGTACATGGGCTTCGGGCGGGCGCATTGGCGGCTGGGGCATCAGATGCCGCGCGGGTTCACGCGGGCCGCCCTGTCGCCGGCGATGGGGTTTCTTTCGGTGCTCATGGGGATCGGCGGGGGCAGTTTCGGCGTCCCGCTGATGAGCCTGTTCGGCGTGCCGATCCATCGCGCCGTGGCGACGGCGGCGGGCTTCGGCGTGCTCATCGCGGTGCCCTCGGTCATCGGGTTCCTGATGGTGGAACCGCTGGCACCGGTGCCGCCCTTCACGCTGGGCGCGGTGAACCTGCCCGCCTTCGTCATCGTTATCGCCATGACGCTGCTGACCGCGCCGCTTGGGGTGAAGCTTGCGCATTCGATGGACCCCAAACCGCTCAAACGGGTCTTTGCGGTGTTTCTCGTGCTCGTGGCGCTCAACATGCTGCGCAAGGCGCTGCTGGGGTGAGCGGCGGGGCCTCTCCCGGCTTTCATGTCTTTGCGCATGAAGACGGGGTGGCGCGCTGGTCCGCCGCGGCGGCCGGGGTGGCGCAAGAGATCCTCGCACAGCTTCACCCCGAAGATCTGCGCCACCGGGACACATGGTTTCCCGGCGTCGACCGATTGCCCAATGCCGCTGACGGCAGCATCCGGGGAGTACCTCTCACGGGCGCGTGGCGCGACCATGTGCCGGAGACGGCATTCTGGCACCGGGCGCAGCTTTCGGTCGTCTTTCCCGGATATCCCCGCCGCGACGAGAGCGAGACGGAAGCCGCGCACCGCTACCGTGTCCGCCGTGCGGCGGCCCATGTGGATGGGCTTTTGCCGGAAGGACCTGAGCGGCGGCGCTTTCTGAGGGAGGCTCATGCCTTCATCCTCGGCCTGCCGCTCAATGTGGTGGATGCCGCGCCGCTGACCGTCTGGCCCGGAAGTCATCTGACGATGGGGCAAGCCCTGCGGGAGGCTGTTGGAACGGCACCCCCCGGGACCGTCGATCTGACGGAGGCGTATCACGCCGCGCGGCGCGTCGTCTTCGACCGGATCGAACCTGTCCGGGTGGTGGCCCGACCGGGTCAGGCGATCCTGCTGCACCGGCACGTGCTGCACGGCGTCGCGCCATGGGGAGGCGCAGGGCGGGACGGGGCGCGGTCGCGGGACCAGCAGCCGAGGATGATCGCCTATTTCCGACCGGAACTGCCGGGGGGCGGCCCCTGGCTTGCGGCTGACTGAAGCGGCTGCGCGGCCCCCTTGCCGCCGGTTCGAAATCGAAGGACAACGGGCGGCATGACGACAACCGTGTTCCTCGCCGTTCTCTGTGCCGCGCTTTTGCACGCGGGCTGGAACGCGCTCGTGAAGGGCGGGGCGGACAAGCGGGTGAACATGAGCGGCGTCATCATCGGCCATCTTCCCGCGTCCCTGCTGGCCTTGGCCGTCGCGCCTGCGCCCGACTTGGCGAGCTGGCCCTACCTGCTGGCGGGCATGGCCTGTCATTTCGGCTACCAGATATTCCTGCTCAATGCTTACCGGGCCGGTGATCTGAGCCAGGTCTACCCCATCGCCCGGGGCACGGCGCCGCTAATCGTGGCTGCGGTATCGGTCCTGTTTCTTGGCGTGGTGCTTGCCCCGCTGGAGCTGGCGGCGGTTGCGATCATCGCGCTGGGGCTAATGAGCATGGCGCTGGTGCGCCAGTCCGACGGGACGCGCAACCTGCCTGCGGCCCGGCTCGCCGTGATCACGGGTTGTTTCATTGCGGCCTATTCGCTGGTGGACGGGCTGGGCGCGCGGGTATCGGGCAGCCCGCTGGGATTCTACGCATGGCTCGGGACCCTGAACGCCCTGATCTTTGCCGCCTACATGCGGATCACCGCGCCCGGAGTGCTGACGCAGATGCGCGTCTCGGGCAAGCGCGTCTTCTGGGTGGGAGGGACGGCGTCCTTCGTGGCCTATGCCATCGTGGTCTGGGCTTTCACACAGGCCCCCATCGCGCTGGTCACGGCGCTGCGGGAAACCAGCATCGTCTTCGCGCTGGGGATCGGCGTCTTCTTTTTCGGCGAGAAGATGAACCTCCCCAAGTTGCTTGCCACCTTCGCGACCCTGTCGGGGGCGTTGCTGCTTCGGTTGGCACGGCTTTAACCTTCGGGGAAATGGCCGCCGTGGTGGCCGCCGCCGCGTGAGGGTCACGGTATCTTCGCCGAATGACCCGATCCTCGCCCCATTCCCGCCACGTTGCCCCGGAATATTGCCGGAATAGAAACAATAAACGTAACGAGGCAGGTTTATGGCACCGATGATGATAAGCGGCGAAGCAGGATGCGTTCATTTCGGCGGAAAGCGGCGGGCAGGGGGAAACCTGATGCTTGCCCGCAGTTTCGCGCGGGTGTCCCGTTTTGCGGATAACCTGAACCATGCGCCCATGGGCTACGACGGCGCGCGGACCTCGGACGACGTCATGGATTTTCTGCGCAAGATCGCTGCCGGTCGCTAAGCCGCGCGCCGATCTCAACCGCGCCCGTTGCCAAGCCGGGCGGCACGACCGCCCCGCCGCCGCTTCAGCGCCTGCCCCCGGTCGGGCAGTTCCGCAAGCACCGCGCGCCGTTCCGGCATGCTCATCCGCGACCAGCTGGCGATTTCGTCGATCGAGCGTAAACACCCCGTGCAAAGCCGCGTTTCGGGATGCACGACACAGACCTTGATGCAGGGGCTCTCGACTTCGTCGCGCTTCCAGATGTCGTCGTTCATATCCGCCCTTCGGTCGCCCGCAGCACGCGCAAACGGTCCAGCAATCCCTGAAGTATATAGCTCGCCGCCACGTGGTCGATGACCTCTGCGCGACGTCTGCGTGACGTATCCGCCTCCAACAGGGCGCGTTCGGCCGCGACGGTGGACAATCGTTCATCCCAGAAGGTGATCGGCAGGGGGGTGAGCCGGACGAAGTTGCGCGCAAAGGCGCGGGTCGACTGGCAGCGCGGCCCTTCGCTGCCGTCCATGTTGCGCGGCAGGCCGAGCACGATCCCGGCAATGTTCCGCGCCGAAATGAGTTCGGCGAGCCGGGCCGCATCCAACGTGAACTTGCGCCTGCGCACAGTTTCCAGCGGGGAGGCGACCGAGAGCATGGAATCGCTTACCGCCACGCCGATCGTCTTGTCGCCGAGGTCGAGCCCCATGAGAGCGCGCATCGGGGGAAGGGCCGCCGCGAAATCGCCGACATCCTCGTGGATCACTCCGCCACTCCGGCCTGTGCGCCTGCCGCCCTGATCCGGTCCAGCGCCCCGGGGTCATCCGCGAAGACTTCCAGCGCGTTGTCGTAGATATCGCGAGCCTCATCCGCGCGTTCCAGCACACCGAGCGAGGTGATCAGCCGCGCCCAATCCGTCGGTGGGCCGCCTTCTGCGGCCAGACGCTCCGACAGGCCCGCCACCATGTTGCCGATCATGGCCATCCGGTCCTCGGCGGTCATCTGGCCGGCGGCCTCGATGTCGGCGGCGCTGGGGCCGCGCGGGGCGGGGCCGGTCCGTCCGGCGGGCGGGATTTCATAGGCTTCACCGGCCTGTTCCGCCACGGCGGCGATCTGCAGGCGGATCGGCTCCATCCACGGGGCATCCGCCGGACCGCGCTGCAGCAGGCGGTCCCAGTGGCGCAGCGCAAGGTCGGGCCGCCCGGTCTGGGCGAACATCAGGCCGATGTAATAGCGCGCAGCGCCGCTTTCGGGGTCACGCCCCAGAATGGAGCGCAGCACCGTTTCCGCCTCGGGCGAGACATAGCCGCCCGCCGCGGCAACCAGCAGTTCGGCGTAGTCCTCCACGTCCGACAGCGTTCCCTCGGCGCCCTTGATCCGCAGCACCGCTTCCTGTGCGCGGGCGGCGGCGGCATAGTTACCGATGCGCGCCTCGTTCTGTGCGAGCAGCGTGTTGCCCTGCAGATCGTCGGGGCGTTCCGCGACGGTGGCACGCAGTTTTTCCATGAGGTCGAGATAGGCCTCCGTCACGCCTTCGGGGGCGGGGCTGGGGGGCATCGATGCTTCGGCACTGGCCTGATCCGGGCGGTTGGCGCGCAGTTCTTCAGCAAAGGCGATCCTGTCGGCCAACGCGAAGTCGCCATATCCGGGCTGCCCCATCCAGCCATAGAGCGCGAGGCTGCCCGCGATAAGCACGGTTGCCACGCCGCCCGCCAGCAGCTTGCCCGAAGGACCTGCGCCCGCGACGCGGTGGCGGTCGGCGGCGGCATCGGCGGCGAGGATACGGCGCGAAATCTCTGTCCGGGTGCGTTCGGCGTCGGCCTCGGAAAGCAGGCCACGCGACTGGTCACGCTCCACTTCGGCTAGCTGATCGCGATAGACCGACAGGTCCTTCGCGGCCGCCGCGGCCTCATCCGAGAGGCCGGCGGTGCGATGCGCCCAGACGGCGCGGCCGATGGGAACGCTGACGAAAAGGGCCATCAAGGCCGCTGTGGCCCAAAAGATCACGGGAGTATGCCTGTCTTTGTCATGGGGGGTATGTAGCCTGTGCGGCCTTGCGAAAAAAGGGGCCATTTGGCGCAGCCGCGGCGCTGCGGCGCAATTGCGGTCCATGTCGCAAAACTGCTAAGCAATGCCGCGCGGAGTATCCTCTTTTTCCTCCGCATCACCAGAACGGTAAGAGCTGCCGCAGGCGGCGCGAATCCGCGCATGGACGTGCGGCGACAGATCGGGGAATGCCGGAATGAAGAAATATTCAGCCTTTGCCGTGGCCCGGGAGGCCATGCGCCATCACACCGGCTGGAACCGCGCCTGGCGGGACGCACAGCCAAAGAAGCGCTACGATGTGATCATCGTGGGTGCGGGCGGGCACGGGTTGGCGACGGCCTATTATCTTGGCAAGAACTTCGGAATCACCAATGTCGCCATTCTGGAAAAGGGCTGGCTGGGGGGCGGCAATACCGGGCGCAACACCACGATCATCCGGTCGAACTACCTGCAGGATCCCTCCGCCGCGATCTACGAAAAGGCGCGCAGTCTCTATGAGACCATGAGCCAGGATCTGAACTACAACGTGATGTTCAGCCCCCGGGGCGTGATCATGCTGGCGCAGACCGAACATGAGGTGCGCGGCTACAAGCGGACGGCCCACGCCAATGCGCTGCAGGGCGTCAAGACAGAATTCATCGGACCGGAGCGGGTCAAGCAGCTGGTGCCGATCATCGATCTGGACGGTCCGCGCTATCCGGTGCTGGGCGGGCTTTGGCAGGCCCGGGGCGGGACCGCACGGCATGACGCCGTGGCCTGGGGCTATGCCCGCGCCTGTTCGGACATGGGCATGGATGTGATCCAGAAATGCGAGGTCACCGGCATCCGGCAGGAAGGCGGCAAGGTCACCGGCGTCTCCACCAATCGCGGCGACATCGATTGCGACAAGCTGGGGATCGTGGTGGCGGGCCATTCGGGACATCTGGCCGATATGGCGGGCTTCCGTCTGCCGATCGAAAGCGTGGCTCTGCAGGCGCTCGTGTCCGAGCCGATCAAACCCTGCATGGACGTGGTCGTGATGGCCAATACCGTCCATGGCTACATGAGCCAGTCCGACAAGGGCGAAATGGTCATCGGCGGCGGCACCGACGGCTACAACAACTACACCCAGCGCGGATCCTTCCACCATATCGAGGAAACGGTCCGCGCCCTGATCGAAACCTTCCCGATGATCTCGCGCCTGAAGATGCTGCGCCAGTGGGGCGGCATCGTGGATGTGACGGGCGACCGCTCCCCCATTCTGTCGAAAACCCCGGTGGAGGGTGTGTTCGTCAACTGCGGCTGGGGCACTGGCGGCTTCAAGGCGATCCCCGGGTCAGGCTGGGGCATGGCCGAACTGATGGCAAAGGGCCATTCGCCGCTGACAGAGGCCTTCGGCCTGAACCGCTTCCGCGAAGGCCGTTTCATCGACGAAAGCGTCGCGGCAGGGGTCGCACACTGATGGCTGTTTCCCGCTCACAACGGTGTGTTTCCGCGATGCCGCGGAACTGCGCCGCAGATCAGCACGTTTTGTCCACAGTTGAATATACTGAAGGAACAAACCAATGGCTGACCCAGAAAGAAACGTCTCGGAACGCACCACGACCACGACCACGACCACCGATAACGGTGGCAGCGGCATGGGATTCATCGTGGGGGCGCTCGTCGTCATCGTCGCCATCATCGCCTATTTCCTCTTCGTTGGCGCCGACACGGACACCGCCGGGGGCGACATCAACGTCACCGTCGAAGGTTCGGACACTGCACCCGCAGCGGACGCAGTGGAAGGCACTGCCGTGGAAGGCACTGTGGCGACCGACTGACGCGAACCACCTAGAAAACGTAAACGACCGGAACGCCGGGCGCAGCACTGCGTCCGGCGTTTCGCGTGGCCGCATGCCCGCCAGAGCAGGGCGGCCTTTCGACATGCCAGCCATAGGAGCACAGCCATGCTGATCCTCACCTGTCCCAACTGCGGCGTCACCGCCGAGGAAACGGAATTTCACGCGGGCGGCGAGGCGCATCTGAAGCGGTTCGGTCCCGGTTCGTCAGAAGAGGAGTTCGAAGGCTACCTGTTCATGCGGTCGAATCCGAAAGGCGTCCATTTCGAACGCTGGCGTCATGCCTATGGCTGCGGCAAGTGGTTCCACGTGGCCCGCGATACCACGACGCTTGAAGTCTTCGGCAGCTATTCCGCCCAGACGACCGAACCGCCGCAGGACATTCTGGACACGATCGAGGATCGCCGGCCCGGCTGGTCCCCCGCGGAACGTCCGGCATGACCGGCTTCATCCTTTGCCGTCTCCGCTGCGGGCACACCGCAATTGTCATGATCGAAGGCCACAGCACCTTCGCAGTATCCGAGGTTTGACATCATGAGCACCAGACTCGCCACAGGCGGACGCCTGCTGAACAAATCCCGCGCGGTGGATTTCACCTTCAACGGTCGCCAGATGCGCGGCTTCGAAGGCGATACGCTGGCCTCCGCGCTGCTGGCCAACGATCAGGTGCTGGTGGGCCGCTCGTTCAAATACCATCGCCCGCGCGGCATCGTGGCGGCAGGCCCGGAGGAGCCGAATGGGCTGGTGAACCTCGGCACCGATGGCAAGTTCGAACCGAACCAGCGCGTCACCACGACCGAACTATATGACGGGCTGACCGCGCAGAGCCAGAACCACTGGCCAAGCCTCGAATTCGACGTGGGCGCCATCAACAAGCATCTGTCGCGCTTTCTGCCGGCGGGCTTTTACTACAAGACGTTCATGTATCCGCGTGCTTTCTGGAAGTACGTCTATGAACCGATCATCCGCAAGTCCGCCGGGCTGGGCAAGGCGCCCACCGACCGGGACGTGGATACCTACGAACATTTCTATGCCTTCTGTGACGTGTTGGTCATCGGCGGCGGGGTCGCGGGGCTGGAGGCTGCGCGGACAGCCGGGCGCAGCGGCGCGCGGGTTCTGCTGCTGGAGCAGACCGCCCACTGGGGCGGTCGCGCGCCCGTCGACGGCGGCACCATCGACGGCGCCCCGGTGGAGACCTACCTGGCCGACATCATCGCCGAACTTGAAGCCATGGAAAACGTGCGCATGCGCAACCGCACCATGGGGGCGGGTGTCTATGACCACGGCTATGTGCTGGGCTACGAACGGCTGCGCGATCACGCGCCCGACGAGCAGGGCCCCCGGCACCGTCTCTGGCGGATCCGGGCGGGCCATATCATCACGGCGACCGGCGCGTTGGAGCGCCCGCTCAGCTTTGCCGGAAACGACATTCCCGGCGTGATGCTCGCTTCTGCGGTGCGCGACTACGTGGTCAACCACGGGGTGTCCGTGGGGGACCGTACGGTCGTCGTGACGAACAACGACAATGCCTATCTGACGGCAATCGCGCTCAAACACGCAGGATTGGACGTGCCGGTGATCCTCGATGCGCGGGTGCTGCCGCAGGACAGCGAGTTGATGGCACAGGCCAAGGCGCTGGGTGTGCGGGTGCTGATGGGCCACGGGATTTCCAAGGTAAACGGCACCAAGCGCGTCACGTCCGTCGATATCTGCAGCCAGGCCGGCGAAGGCGCGGTGCTGGAAAGCGTGAATTGCGACGCGGTCGCGATGTCGGGCGGCTGGTCGCCGGTGGTGCATCTGTGGTCCCACTGCGGCGGCAAGCTGCGCTGGGATACCGCCCATGCCTGTTTCAGCCCCGATACCGATCATGCGCCCAAGGGCGCGGACGGTCTGGGTTTCGTCACCCCGGCAGGGGCCGCCAGCGGCATGTTCGCGCTCGATGACGTGCTGCACGATGCCCATGCCGCTGCCGACGGCGTTGTCACCAGCCTCGGTTTCAAGCTGCCCAAGGACAGCACCGCCCCCGTGGCGGAACGGCGCGAGGATGCGCCGATGGCCCCGGTCTGGCTGATGCCGCAGGGCGCGGGGGTAAAGCTGCGCGAAAAGGCATGGCTCGACTATCAGAACGACGTGAAGGTCTCCGACGTGCGGCTGGCCGCGCAGGAAGGCTTCGTTTCGGTCGAACACGCCAAACGCTACACCACGCTCGGCATGGCGACAGATCAGGGAAAGCTTAGCAATATCAACGGTCTGGCAGTGCTGGCCGGAACGCTCAACGCGGAGATTCCCGCCGTGGGCACGACGACCTTCCGCCCGCCCTATCATCCGATTTCGATGGGCGCCATCGGCGGCGAGGCGCGCGGCCCGGTGTTCCAGCCCGTCCGCCGGACACCGATGCACGACTGGCATGACAAGAACGGCGCGGTCTGGGAGCCTGTCGGCCAGTGGCGCCGCCCCTATGCCTACGCCCGCGCCGGTGAAAGCACCCATGACGCGGTGATGCGCGAAGTTACCAATACACGGCACAAACTGGGCCTGCTGGATGCCTCAACCCTGGGCAAGATCATCGTCAAGGGGCCGGACGCGGGCAAATTCCTCGACATGATGTACACCAACATGATGTCGACGCTGAAACCGGGCAAATGCCGCTACGGGTTGATGTGCTCCGAAAACGGCTTCCTCATCGACGACGGCGTCGTGGCGCGGATCGACGATGATACCTGGCTTTGCCATACCACCACCGGCGGGGCGGATCGGATCCATGGCCACATGGAAGAATGGCTCCAGACCGAATGGTGGGACTGGCAGGTGCATGTCGCCAATGTGACGGAGCAATATGCCCAGATCGCGGTGGTCGGGCCCAATGCGCGCAAGTGCCTCGAAAAGCTCGGCGGCATGGATGTGAGCAAGGATGCGCTTGCCTTCATGGAATGGGCGGACGGCACTCTTGGCGGGTTCCAGTGCCGGGTCTACCGGATCTCCTTCTCCGGCGAATTGAGCTACGAGATCGCGGTCGATGCGGGGCAGGGGCAGGCCTTCTGGGATGCGCTGATGGTCGCGGGCAACGATCTGGGTGTCATGCCCTACGGGACCGAATGCCTGCACATCCTGCGCGCCGAAAAGGGCTTCATCATGATCGGCGACGAAAGCGACGGCACGATCATCCCGCAGGACCTCGGCCTTGGCTGGGCGATTTCCAAAAAGAAGGACGATTACCTCGGCAAGCGCGCACAGGAACGGTCGCATATGACCGATCCCAACCGCTGGAAGCTCGTGGGGCTGGAAACCACCGACGGCAGCACCCTGCCGGACGGGGCCTATGCCGTGGGCGAGGGCGAGAACGAGAATGGCCAGCGCAACATGATCGGGCGGGTGACGTCGACCTACCATTCGCCGACGCTGGATCGCGGCATCGCGATGGGGCTCGTGCTGAACGGCCCGGACCGGATGGGCGAAGTGCTGCGCTTCCCCGGAACCGATGGCAAGACCTATGAGGCGCGGATCGTCGATCCGGTCTTCTACGACAAGGAAGGGGAGAAGCAGAATGTCTGAACCCGTCAGCGCCCTGAACAACATCAGCCACACCGGCGGCATCGCCTCGATCTCCGAGATTGGCCCACTGGGCATGATCACCCTGCGCGGCGATTTGTCCGCCGGGTGGATGCGCAAGGCCGTCAGCGCCGCCGGGGGGGTCAACCTGCCCGAACAGGGGCGCAGCAACTTCGAAAGCGATCGGGGCGTGGCTTGGATGTCGCCCGATGAACTCTTGCTGATCTGTCCCTACGACGAGGTATCGGACCGGTTGGAACGGGTGCAGGGGGCATTTGCCAACCGTTTCGCACTGGCTGTCAATGTCTCGGACGCGCGCGCCGTCTTTGATGTGAGCGGCCCCGCCGCGCGCGAAGTGGTGGCAAAGCTCGCCCCGGTGGATCTCGCACCCGGGGAGTTCGAGCCGGGTCAGTTCCGCCGCACACGGCTCGCCCAAGTTCCCGCCGCGCTCTGGATGCTGGAGGAGGACCGCATTCGCCTTGTCGTTTTCCGCTCTGTCGCGCGCTATGTCTTCGATCTTCTGTCCGTGGCCGCGCAGCCGGGGTCCGAGGTCGGGCATTTCTGATCGTTGAGGCGCCGGTTCGGTACAGGCGGCCAGGACCCGGCAGCGAAGCGTCGGATAGGGTACGCCAGAGCCATCGCGATGCTGCTTGTACTGGGGGCCGGGCCCGTGCAGGCGGAAGGTCTGCTCTATGACTGCGACATGCGCGATATCGAACGGGGGCGGGGCTGGATCTCTCCCAAGATCGCGCTGGTCGTGCCGGGGGATGGAAGCGTCACCGTCGTCGATGCGATCACGCTGCTCTTTACCGGCAGTACCGTGCCGGGCACATTGGTACGCGATGACGCGAAACGGCTCATCGTCAAATGGAGCGTTCCGGACGTTCGCGCCGACAATGGCCGCAGCTTCGCGCACTTCGACTATCGCGCGTCGCTGGCAAAAAGCACCGGCTTGCTGGACCTCACCGCGGGGCCGCGGAGTTCCGAACGTGGGTTCAGAAGCCGCGGAAACTGCCGTCCGCGGCGTGGATAGCCATGGAACCGGGCCATCAGGCAGGCGTTGACCTTGACGAAGGCCCTGTGAACGCATCATGTGGCCCACGGAAATACCAAAGAGGAGGCCCACCCGATGGCTTTTGAACTTCCCGATCTTCCCTACGCCCATGACGCTCTCGCATCCAAGGGGATGTCGAAGGAGACGCTGGAATATCACCATGACAAGCACCACAAGGCATATGTGGACAATGGCAACAAGCTCCTGAACGACAGCGAGCACAAGGACAAGTCCCTCGAAGAGATCGTCAAGGCGACCTACGATCCCTCGGGCGTGCCGCAGTCCGGCCTTTTCAACAACGCCTCGCAGCACTGGAATCACAAGCAGTTCTGGGAGATGATGGGCCCCGGCGACGCGGGCATGCCCGGCGAGCTGGAAAAGGCGATCAACGAAAGCTTCGGTTCGGTCGACAAGTTCAAGGACGAGTTCAAGACGAAGGGCGGCGGCCAGTTCGGCTCCGGCTGGGTCTGGCTGGTCAAGGATACAGACGGCAGCCTGAAGGTCACAAATACCGCCAATGGCATCAACCCGCTTTGCTTCGATCAGACCGCGCTGCTGGGCTGCGATGTCTGGGAACATTCCTACTACATCGATTTCCGCAACGCCCGGCCCGACTACCTGACCAACTTCCTTGACAAGTTGGTCAACTGGGAAAACGTCGCGAGCCGTATGTAAATACCTGCACGAGCGAGATTTTTCAGGCCCCGTCGGTTCATCCGGCGGGGCTTTGTCATGGAACCGGGGGGCAGGGGCGGCGTTGGTCCTTCAGAAACATCGAATGGAGGATTCCACCATGGCCGAGCGTAAGAGATCGAAGGACGGTGTTCGGGAGACCGAAAAGATCGTGAACACCGATTCCGGCGTTCAGCAGCAGGGCCGCGAGGGCGGCAACCTGCAGCGGGACGTGGCCACACAGGATGAAAAGAAGCGCAGCACGGAAACCCCTGCAGGCGCGACCCGTGTCACCGGTGAAGACAAGCGCAAGCATGGAGAGGACGAATGACCAAGTTGAAGAACGGCACATGGGTTCTGATTGCCGACGGCGAAAAGGCGTTGATCCTTGAAAACCAGACCGACGGAGAAGACCCGTTTCTGGAGGTTGTGCGCAAGGAAGAACAGGAAAACCCGCCCAACCGCGAACAGGCGGCAAACCGGCGCGGGCGCTTTAACGATGGCCCGTCGGTTCACCGGTCCGCTGTGGATGACACGGATTGGCACCAACTTGCCAAGGACCGGTTCGCCGGGGAGCTTGCCGATATCCTGTACAAGCAGGCCCACAAGGGCAATTTCGACAGCATCGTTCTGGTGGCCGACCCGGGCACGCTCGGGGAATTGCGGAGCGAATTGCATCAGGAAGTCTCCGACAAGGTGATCGGTGAAGTGCCGAAAACCCTGACCAATCACCCGATCGACGACATCGAGAAAATCGTGAAATCGGAACTCGCTTGATTATTGTTTCCCCGGCGCCGACAATCGTGCTGCGCCGGGGCCTTCGTTTCAGAATTGTACTCTGACGCACGGCGGGGATTGTTGCGCTGCAGCAACGCCTCACGATTGCGGTGAAGTGAACCGCCGGGGCGCAATGAGTCAGCCAATGCGCTCTTCTGGAGACCGACGGCGGTATGCGGCCATTTGCCGTCGTTTCCTCGTTTGGGGGAGGAAAGGAAGACGACGCTCAGAGCATTACCGGCTTAGGCTTCCCTCCACTCCGACTCGCTCCCGCGAGCCGGACAAATCGCATCACTCCTCCAGAAGCTTTTCCAGCTCCCGCAGCGCGCCGTCCGCATCGGGAACTTCCTTGAAATACCCCAGCAGGCTTTCATCCGCGAAACCTTCGCTCACGATATGGCGCATCATGCTCATTAACGGCGTCCAGTAACCGTTTGTATTAACGATGATAACCGGCTTTTCATGCAGGCCCAGCTGCCGCCATGTGAGCACTTCGAAAAACTCGTCGAGCGACCCCGCGCCGCCGGGCAGGACAACCACGGCATCGCAGTTCATGAACATCACTTTCTTTCGTTCATGCATCGTTTCGGTCACCACATATCGCGTCAGATCGGTCTTTCCGACCTCCCAATCGACGAGATGGCGGGGGATCACCCCGAAGGTATCTGCCCCGGCCAGCTGCGCCGCGCGGGCCACGGTGCCCATCAGGCCGACGTCGCCGGCACCGTAAACCAGTCGCCAGTCCCGCGCCGCGATGCCCTTTCCGAGCGTTTCGGCATCACTGGCGAAGGCCGGGTCGCTGCCCGGGCGGGAGCCGCAATATACGCAGATGGAACGGTGGGGCATGAGATATCCTGTCTTGAAAATGCTCGAAGGGCTTCACTGTGTTTTGACCGGCGTAAACCCGCTTGCTAGAAAGGAATGACATCAGGGGGATGGATGCAATGGCGAAAGCGCGCAGGGGCAGAGGCCGGCTGTTCGGCATACTGGCGACCGGGCTTCTGGTCGCCGCGGCCATTGCCTTTGTCGCTTGGTGGGATGTGCGGATGGATATTCCCCCGGACCCCGAAACTGTCGCGACCGCCGTGAAGCGGGAAGATGGGGGCGCACCTCCTGTCGCCACTGCCATCGGTTCCGACGATGGGTCTGTGGCGGCGGTATCCCCCGGCGCACCTGCGGGCGCGCCGCTCCCGCCGCCAGCGCCCGAACTGGCGGAGGCGGAGCTCTCTGCCGATGGGGCGGGCGATGTCGCGGTGGAAGCGGATGCAGCGCCTGTCGAGACGGATACCACGGTCACCCGGATCGGTGAGCCGCCCGCGCCATCGGAAACCCCCGCCGCGCCGGAGCCGTCTGACGCGGCGCAGCGCGCGGCCCAGATCGAACCGCAGGAGAGCGCGACCGTCGCGCCGGGTTCCGACCCCGAAACACCCGAAGGGAAAGACGAGAACTCCACACGCCCCGAGGGCATCGCGGCTGTTTCGCCCGAGCCCGAAGGTCAAAGCGTCGCGGCATTGTCTGATCCCTCCGAAACCGCGCCCTCCGCGACCCCCACTCAGGACGTGACCGCAGAGAAGTCCGATCCCGATGCGGATATCGCCGAAAGCACCCCGACCCCTTCCGCTCAGACCATTTCCCCCGCCTTCGACGAGTTGCGCAGGGAAGAGGACGGCCTGACCGTCATCGCGGGCCGCGCCTCCCCCGGGGCGCGGGTGGAGGTGTTGCAGGATGGCCGCCCCGTGGCCACCGCCACGGCGGATGGCAGCGGCAAGTTTGCCGCCATCGCCTTTGTCCCGCTGGACGGCGAAGGGCATATCCTTTCCCTCACCCAGACCTCCGACGGGCAGACCCTGCGTTCGGATGAGGACGTGATCCTCGCCCCCCTCGTCGCCGCTTTGGCGGAGGATTCAGCCGGGGCGGACAGGGCACAGGTCGTTACCTTGCAGGGGGCCGAACAGGATGCGCCTTTTGAGACCGGGCCGAGTGTAGCGGCTGACGGGGATGAGACGACGGGCTCAGAAGGTCCGGTTGCGGCTCTCGATAGCGCCGAGGCGGATAGTAGCAATGTGACCCGACCTATGGCGGGCGCGGAAGCGGAACCCCCTGTGCAGGGGAGCGAGGCGATTCCGTCAGACAGCAAAGATCTTGCGGAGGCTGACCCGGCGCCAACCGCGCCAGGGGATGGGGATGAAAGCACGCTGGCGGAAGCGCCAACCGCACAACCGCCCGCTGACCGTTTGGCGGCATCCGAAAATGTAGAAACCGAGGCCCCAGCGACCTCACCGCAAGCCGTCCCCGCTGCGACCGGAGAAGGGACACAAACCGCCGGCACCGACGCCAGCCCCGGCACGGCAGGGCAAGAGGCACCGGCTGTGCAGACCGCTGCGCCATCGCCTGACGCCGCCCCCGTGACGGGAGGTGGTGGCACCGAACTCGCCGCACTTGCCCCGCAGCCCGACCCGGCAGAGACCGCACCGCCTAGCCCCACTTCGGGCGCGATCCTGCGGGCCGACCGCAACGGGGTGGAGGTGATGACACCCGCCAGCCCCCAAGTCATGTCCAACGTCGCCCTCGATACCATCAGCTATTCGGAAACCGGCGACGTGCAACTGGCGGGGCGGGCGCAGTCCGACGCCACGCAAATCCGCGTCTATCTGAACAACAACGCGATCATCGATCTTGCCGTGGATGGCGAAGGCCGCTGGCGGGGCGATCTGCCGAACGTGGATGAAGGGATCTATACCCTTCGCGTGGACGAGATGGACGCCGAAGGCACCATCACCAGCCGGGTGGAGACGCCGTTCAAACGCGAATCCGCCGAGAACCTTGCCGCGGCGACGCGCAGTGGGGACGGTCCGGTCAGCGTGGTGACGGTGCAGAAGGGCGATACGCTCTGGGCGATCTCGCGGGAGCGCTATGGTGACGGTCTGCTCTATGTCCGCGTGTTCGAGGCCAATTCAGACGATATCCGCGATCCGGACCTGATCTACCCGGGGCAGGTTTTCGACCTGCCGAAGTAGGGCTGCTCGGCCCCGTCATCGGCCGGGACTGGCAACCCATCGCGCGCTGTCCTATGTAGACGGCTAACAAGTTCAGGACATTTCATGCCAGCCGATACCGCCCGCGCATCGCGCCCCAAGGCCGATGTAACCTCACCCATGACCGAAGAAGAGATCGCGGAGGCGGCAGAACGGCAGTCGAGCTTGCTGGTTCTGCGCAAGGTCGCGCCCTATCTCTGGCCCTCCGACATGCCTTGGGTCAAGCACCGGGTGATCTGGGCCATGGTCGCGCTGGTGGTGGCCAAACTGGTCACTGTCGCCACGCCGGTGTTCTACAAGGGCGCGGTCGACGCGCTATCGGGCGAAGGCGCGCCCATGCTGGCGCTGGGGGCCATCGGTCTGACGGTGGCTTACGGCATGGCGCGGCTGATGGGCGTGGGGTTCCAGCAGGTGCGCGATGCGGTTTTTGCCCGCGTGGGGCAGCGGGCCTTGCGGATGCTGGCGCTGGAAACCTTCGAGCATATTCACAAGCTGTCGCTGCGCTATCACATCACGCGCAAGACCGGCGGGCTGAGCCGCATCATCGAGCGGGGCGTCAAGGGGGTCGATTTCCTTTTGCGGTTCCTGCTGTTTTCCATCGGGCCATTGATCCTCGAACTCATACTCGTGGGGATCATCCTCGCCGTTCTGTTCGATTTCTGGTATCTCGTCGTCGTTGCGGTGACCATCGCGCTCTATGTCTGGTTCACCTTCTCGGTGACCGAATACCGGGTGAAGCTGCGGCGGCAGATGAACGATCAGGACACCGACGCCAACCAGAAGGCGATCGACAGTCTGCTGAACTATGAAACGGTCAAGTATTTCGGCGCGGAGCATCGCGAAGCCGCGCGCTATGACATGGCGATGGCAGGCTACGAGGAAGCCGCGATCAAGACCAACTATTCGTTGGCATTCCTCAATTTCGGGCAATCGCTGCTGATTACAGCGGGTCTCGTGATCGTCATGGTCATGGCGGCGGTGGGCGTGCAGAACGGTGATCTGACCGTCGGCGATTTCGTCATGGTCAACGCCTATATGATCCAGTTGACCGTGCCGCTGAACTTCCTCGGTACGGTCTACCGCGAGATCCGGCAGGCCCTGGTGGACATGGGTCAGATGTTCCACCTGCTGGAACAGCCCGCCGAGATCACAGACAAGCCTGACGCCGCCGACCTTCGGGTAGAGGGCGGGCGCGTCACCTTCGATGATGTCCGCTTCGGCTACGACCCCGACCGGGCGATCCTCAAGGGCGTCTCGCTCGAAGCGCAACCGGGGGAGACGGTGGCCATCGTCGGCTCCACCGGCTCCGGCAAATCCACCATCGGTCGGTTGCTGTTCCGCTTTTACGATGTGCAAGGCGGCGCGGTGCGGATCGACGGGCAGGATATCCGCGACGTGACGCAGGACAGCCTGCATCAGGCGATCGGGGTCGTGCCGCAGGACACCGTGCTCTTCAACGACACCATCGGCTACAACATCGCATACGGGCGGGACGAGGCGACGCGGGACGAGGTCATCGCCGCCGCCAAGGCCGCGCAGATCCACGATTTCATCAACCGCCTGCCACAGGGCTATGACACGATGGTGGGTGAACGGGGGCTGAAGCTGTCGGGGGGTGAGAAACAGCGCGTCGGTATCGCCCGGACCTTGCTGAAGGACCCGCCCATCCTGCTGCTGGACGAAGCGACAAGTGCGCTCGACAGCGAGACCGAGCATGAGATTCAGGATGCCCTGCGTGCCGCCGGTCAGGGGCGTACTGTGCTGACCATCGCGCACCGGCTGTCCACCATCGCGGAGGCCGACCGCATCGTGGTGCTGGAACAGGGCGAGATCATCGAGCAGGGCACCCATGAGGCGCTTTTGGCCGAGAGCGGCCGGTACGCGCAGCTCTGGCATCGTCAGCAGTCCGAAGGGGACGGTGCTTGAACGCAAGGCGGAAGGATTATCCCGAAACGCCGGACGGGCGGTATTTCGTCGCCAAGGGCAGGCTGTGGCGCAAGACGGATCCCCGCCTGTCAGACAGTGAGCGGCGCGCGGCGGTGAAGGCGCTGATGCAGGCCCGGATGGCCGTGAAACACGCGGATACCGAAGCCGCGACCCGCGCGGCGCGCGCCGCAGTGGACGCCGCCAAGCAACGGTTGGGGGAACGTGGCCCGGTCTGGTGGGATGACGGCACGCCCGATGAAGGCAACAGGCATCCGTGCAACACGCGGTACGCGGCGTGGTGGGCTGCACTGGATGAAGAGGCACGGGCGCGCGGTAGCTGAACGCGGCCCGTGCGGATCGATTTCGGGCGCTGGGTTCAGCTTCCCTCGGCGATGGCCTTGCTCGTCAGCTTGTCGAGCGCGCCTGCCATTTTCTCCAGATACTCGGCGTCTTCCGGCAGGCCGTGCATTTCGGCAAGGGTTTCGGGCTGGTGATAGACCACATGCACCTGACCCTTGTCGTCCGCATAGGCCAGCACCCGCATCGGCAGGTCGAGGCCGGCGGTCTGCTTGTCCTTCATCGCCGGGGTGCCGAGTTCGGGGTTGCCGAAGATCAAGAGCTGCGTCGGGCGCAGTTCCATATCGGCCTTCATCGCGCCTTCGGCGTGATCGACCCGGGCGAAAACGGTCGCACCCGCGTCTTCGACAGCGGATTCCAGACGGTCGATCGTATCGGGAACCGAATGCGGGCTCATTTTGTGGACAAGATCGGCGGCCATGGCGGGAAATGCGAGTGTCGCGCCCAGAACGGCGGCGCTCAATGTGCGTAGCATAATGGCTCAACTCCTTATGTGTGAACACATCAGGTTAGCGCTGCATCGGGAGCGGACTAGGGGCGCGGCGGGCACGCCCGGTCACGTCGGCGTCATTCCGCGACGCGCAGCCCTTTGGGAGGCGGGGCAGGGCGTATTGTGCCCTTTTCCTGCCAGATCAGTTCGGCGCTGCGCAGGCGGCGGGCGTCGCGGCGCAGGGCCCAGTCCTGTGCGGCGCGGCTGGCCCGGCCGAGCGACAGCTTCGCAAGCAGCCGCGCGATCCAGCGGATATAGGTGGTGGCCCAGACCCGGATCGCCAGCAGCGAGGGGGTGACCATGAGCGTCAGGACCGTGGCGACGCCCAGTCCGAAGACCACCGCCGTCGCCAGTTGCTTCCACCACAGCGCGGTGGGGCTGTCGATCGTGTAGCCGCCTTCGGTGAAGTTGAGCGACAGGCCGAACATCATGGGCGCAAGCCCCGCCATGGTGGTGATCGTGGTCAGCAGCACCGGGCGAATGCGCGCCTGTGCGGTGCGAATGATCGCTTCGATCCGGGGCATGTAGCGCTCGAACTCCTGATAGGTGTCAATCAGGATGATGTTGTTGTTCACCACGATTCCGGCCAGCGCCACGATGCCGGTGCCGGTCATGATGATCGAAAAGGTCTGGTCCATCACCAGCATCCCGATCAGCACGCCCGTGGTCGACAGGACGACCGCCACCAGCACGAGCACCGAATTGTAGATGCTGTTGAACTGGGCGAGCAGAATGATGAACATCAACCCCAGTGCTGCGCTGAAGGCGGAACTGAGGAATGCCTGGCTTTCGGCCTGATCCTCCTGATCGCCCGTCCATTCAGAGGTGACGCCCAGAGCGAAGGGCGTCGTCGCGAGCCATTTGTCGATCTCGGCGATGCGTTCATTGGCGTTCACCGGCAGGACGCGCAGCGCGCCCGCGTCCAGTTCGCGCTGAAGAGTGGCCGCCGCGACATCGCCGGAAAGGTGGATCGCGCGGTAACTGCCGTCCACCGTCGTGACGTCAGCGGGCATGCCGGGGTCCACCGGTTGGAGGGTCGCGACAGGTTCGGGCAAGGCGGTATCATCGCCGCTGCCCGCAGGCACCAGTTTCACGAGGCCGGGCAACACATCCGCCTTGATGTCCAGATGCCGTTTCTGATCGATCCGCGAAATTTCGGCCAGTTTCGGCACCGGCGTGCGGGTGATGAAGTTCGACAGCGGCACCAGCCCGTCGCGGGTGCGCACTTTCAGCGTATCCAGCGTGGACAGGACGCGATCATCTTCCGGCAGGCGGACGCGGATCTCGATTTCCTCGTCAGAGCTGTCCACCCGCATGGTGTCGAGCAGCAGGCCCCGCGTCACCAGTTGGACCATCGCGCCCACGGTCATCACGTCCGCCCCGTATTGACCGGCCTTTTCCACGTCCACGTCGATGCGCCAGTCGATCCCGGGCAGGGGGCGGGTATCTTCGATCAGCGTGAGGCCGGGGGTTTTTTCGAACCGGGCCCGGGCCGCTTCGGTGGCGGCGACGAGATCGGCGAAGCTGTCGGACTTCAGGCGCAGATGCACCGGCTTGCCGGAAGCGGGGCCGCGGGCCTGCGCCAGAATCTCGACCCGGATGCCGGGAATCTCCTGCAGCCGTGCTGTCAGATCCTCGATAATGACATCGCCGTCATAGGCCGGATCCTGGTATTCGCGGGCCAGCTGATAGCCGATGAAGGGCAGGGTAAAGAGCGGCTCGCTCCTGTTGGGGCGGTCTTCCCAAGGAATCGTTTCAAGCTGAATCTGCCCGATGGAATCCTTGGGGGCCTGTGCGCCGCCTGTGTTGCTGTCGAGCCCGCCCTCGCCCGCGAAGGCAAAGGCCGTCTGCACGCCGGGATGTGCCAGCACGACATCCTCGGCCTGTTGCAGCAGCGCGTCCTTTTCCTCCAACGACAGGTTGCCGCGCGCCAGCACGTAGACGATGGCCTGTTCCGGCTCCGACTCCACAAAGAATTCGACGCCCCGGTTGTTGTTGCCGAAGTAGATCATCACCGTGCCGACAAAAACGAAGACGACCCCCGTCATCACCAGCGGCATGACCGGATTGCCAGTGATCGCCGCGATCACATGCCCGAAGAAAGACCGGCGATAGCCCGCATCGATCCGTTCGCTGCTCCGCCGGAACAGACGCGATGCCAGCCAGCTACCGAAACGACCCAATCGCGTCAGCAAGGCGAAGGCCCCCAGCAGGAACAGCATCGCGCCGCCCAGAAGCAGCGTCATCAGCGCCGCTGCCGCGACCAGACTGGCGAAGACGACCGCGAAGGTCGGAATGACCGATCCAAGTACGTCCAGCCCGTCCATCGCCGCGAACCGCGCGCCCACTATCGCGAAAATGGGCCCGAAGAGCAGCGCCGGCCCCGCGATCATCGCCACCGCCACCGGAAAGAGCAGCAGATGCAGGTAAAAGGGCAGCCGGGCGATGCGCAGCATGTTGTCGGCCATCCAGCGTTCCAGCCGCCCGGTGACGCCGCCCATGACCGGCAGATAGATCAGCGCCACCACGAGGCTCGCGCTCAGCACGAAGATGAGCGTGACGGGAAGCATCCCCATGAACTCCCCCGGCACGCCGGGCCAGAACAACATGGGCAGAAAGGCACAGAGCGTCGTCGCGGTCGAAGAGATGATGGGCCAGAACATGCGCTTGGCGGAATCCACATAGGCGTGCATCGGCCCCACGCCTTCCTGCTGGCGCGCATCGGCGTATTCCACCACGACGATGGCCCCGTCGACGAGCATGCCCACCGCGAGGATCAACCCGAACATCACGATGTTGGAAATGGAGATTCCCATGAGCGCGAGAAAGGCAAAGCACAACAGGAACGAGGTGGGGATGGCGAAGCCCACCAGCAACGCGGCGCGGATACCCAAGGCCCCCAGCACCACGATCATCACCAGCGCCACCGCCGTCAGTACCGATCCAAGAAGCTGTTGCACCATGCTGTCCACGATCCGGCTCTGATCGTTGGAGGTGCCCACGGTGACCGCCGCCCGGAGGCCTTCGGGCCAGGCCGCGCTGCGGTCCTCCACGATGCGCCGCACTTCGGAGGCCGTGTCGATCAGGTTGAAGCCCTTGCGTTTGATCACCTGCAGGGCAAGCGTCTTTTCCCCATTGAAACGGGCGGTGCCCAGCCTGTCCTCGAAAGTGAGGTTGATGGTCGCAAGATCCCCCAGCGTGACCACACGGTCGCCGTTCGTCGTGACCGGCAGGTTATAGACATCCTCCGCCCCGGAGAAGGACGAGGGTATCTTGACCGCGAAGGTGCCCTGCGCGCTTTCGACCTCTCCCGCGGCGATAAGCTGGTTGTTGTTCTGCACCACCTGAATAAGCTCACCCGCGGTCACGTCATAGGCTTCGAGCCGCAGCGGGTCGATCACCACTTCGAGCATCTCGTCGCGGTTGCCTGCGATCCCGGCCTCCAGCACCGCGTCCAGTGCTTCGAGGTCGTCCTGCAGATCACGGGCAACGCGCGTCATGGTGCGTTCCGGCACGGGGCCGGTCAGGTTGACGATGATGATCGGGAATTCGGAGAAATTAATCTCCTTGATCAGATATTTCTCCGCCCCGTCGGGAAAGTTGGCTTCTGCCGTGCTCATGGCGTCGCGCACATCGGCCATGACCTTGGTCTTGTCCCAGCCAAATTCGAATTCCAGCGCCACCCCGGCGTAGTTCTCGGCGGCGGTGCCGGCCATGGATTTCAGCCCGTCCAGATCGCCCAGTTCCGTTTCCATCGGCTTGACCAGCAGCGTTTCGCTGTCCGCCGCCGAGATGCCGGGGAAGCTGACCGATACGAAGAGCGCCGGGATCTCGATGTCCGGCTCGCCTTCCTTGGGCAGGGTGGAATAGGCATAGGCCCCCACCACGAGGCTGAGCAGGATGAAGGCCAGCACCATGCGCGCCCGGCTGGCGGCCCAGTCTACGATGCCGCTCACTGGCCCACGTCCCGGCGGGTGGGGGTAACGCGCACCCCGGCGATGACGTATTCCTGCCCCAGCACGATGATGTCCGCCTCTTCCGGTAGGCCGGTGACCCAGACCCCTTCGCGGGTGTCACGGATCAGCGTGACCGGGGCGAAGGACACGACATCCTCCGCATCGACAAGGCGCAGGCCCAGCGTGCCTTCGTCGTTGAGCGTGAGGGCGGACTGGGGCACCAGATGCGCCGGGACGCCTTCGGCGGCGATGGCGATTTCGGCGGTCTGGCCGTCCCGGATCGTCAGATCGTCATTGGGTACCGCGATTTCCACGCGGAATGTGCGGGTGGTGGGATCGGCGGAGCGGGACAGGAAAGTTACCTTCCCCTCCAGCTCGCGGTCCCCCGCGGCAAGCCGGGCGCGCGCCGGGGCGCCGAGGGACACGTGATCCACCTCTGTTTCGGGAACGAAGGCCACCAGTTTCACCGGGTTGAGCTGGATGATCGTCGCACAGAGCGCACCGGGCTGCAGCAGACTGCCCAGTTCGGCGGTATCGCTTTCCAGAAGCCCGTCGAAGGGGGCGGAGATGGTGAGGCGGGCGATCTCCTTTTCCGCAGCGGCGAGGGCGGCGCTGGCGGCCTCAATCCCTGATCGCGCGGCGCTCAGCCCGGCGTCCGCCGTGCTGACCCCGGCGCGTGCCGCGGCGACGGCGGCATCGGCCCCCGCCACCCGGGTCTGGGAGGCGAAGCCGTCTTCGATCAGCCGGGTGGCCGCGTTCTGCGCGATCAACGCCTCGTCGAGCCGTGCTTTTGCTTCTTCCACCCGCGCTTCTGCCTCGGGCACGCGGGATTGTGCCTCGGCCAGCCGGGCGCGGGCTTCGGTCACGGTGTTTGCGCGCGTGCCGGGATCCAGCACGCAGAGCGCATCACCGGCCGAAACGGTCGCCCCCTTGCGCAGCGGTTCGGACACCACGGTCGCCGAGGTTTCGGCGCGGACATCGACCTGCCGGGCCGCCGTGGTCTGCCCCCGCAGCACGACCGCGCTGTCGATGGTCCGGGCGGTCGACCCCTGCACCACGACCTTCACCAGCCGGTCAGCCCCGTTCCCGGCGGTGGGGGCATTGCCTACCGTGGGAGCGCCCCCCGCTTCATTTGTGAGCTGTGCAGGCGCCGTCGCCTCCTCCGCACCCATCCCGAGGGCGGCGAGCAGGGCGGGCCGCTCGAATACGACCATGTAGAGGGCGAGCGTCACCGCAAGTGCCGCGATGATGGAAAAGACGCGCATTTCGATCCCCCACTTCCAGATCGTTCGGGGCCGAAGGCGCGGCCCCACCTGCGTTTAGCCCAGAACCCGCGCCCTGACCAGTTTTTGGCGCCCGATTCCGCCCTCGATGCGACATTTGGCGACAGGATCTGCCCGGTTTTCAGCCTCCGCGCGGGGCCGGGGCGACCCTTCGCCGTCCGCTTGCCCTTGGCTTGCCCCCGGCGGCACGCTATGACGTGCGAAATCAAGCCCCGGAGACCAAGCCGCATGAGCGATACCGACAGCTTTATCGACGAAGTGAACGACGAGGTCCGGCGCGACAAGCTGTATCGCCTGATGCGCCGCTACGGCTGGATCGCGGTGGTTGCCATCCTGCTCATCGTCGGTGGCGCGGCCTGGACCGAATACCAGAAAGCACAGGAACGCGCGAAGGCCGAAGCGCTGGGCGATGCGATGCTGGCCGCCCTGCGGGCGGACGATCCGGCCACCCGGGCCGCCGCGCTGGACAAGGTAACCACGCAGGACGGCGCTTCTGCCGCCGTGCTGGCCCTGCTGCGCGCCGCCGAACAGGCCGAGGCGGGCGAAGATGCCGCTGCCGCGCAAACGCTGGATGCAGTCGCCCTGTCGCCGGAAATCCCCGAAATTTACCGCGAGATCGCGCGGTTCAAGGCCGTGACGCTGCGCGGTGCCGAAGCCCCCGTAGAAGAGCGCCGCCAGGCGCTCGAAGCACTGGCCCAGCCCGGCGCGCCCCTGCGCCTGCTGGCGATCGAGCAACTGGCGCTGGTGGATATCGAAGAGGGCAATGCAGAAGCCGCCATCGCGCGCTATCGGTCCATCCTCGACGATGCGGAGCTCACCCCGGACTTGCAACAGCGTGCGCTACAGGTGATTGTGGCGCTGGGCGGGGAACCCGACGCCGAGGCTGTCGCGGCAGCCGATGTCGAGACCGCCGCTGAACCGACGCAATGATCCGCCCCGGAGCGGCATCCGTCACGGCACAGGCAAAGCGAGCAGGATCATGAACGATATTTCCTCCACCCGGACCGCCCCCGCCTGTCCGACCAACGGGCAGGGTGCTTCGCGCAGGGGCCTGCGCCTCATGGGCGGGACGCTGGTTGCCGCCCTGCTGCTGGGGGCATGCTCCGAAAAGGAAGTCTATCTTCCCGGCAAGCGTGAAGACATCCGCTCCGTCCTGCGGTCGGGGACGGGCCAGCCGCAGGATATCGTGGACACGGATACGCCGAACCGGGCGCAGGCCATTTCGCTTCCCCCCGCGCAGGTCAACGCAGACTGGACCCATACCATCGGCACCCCGCGTTACCGCGTGCCGCATCCGGCGCTGAGCGCGACGCCCCGCCTTGCATGGAGCGCCGATATCGGCGCAGGCGACAGCCGCAAGCTGCGCATCACCGCTGATCCGGTGGTGGCGAACGGGCGCATCTACACGCTGGACGCGGGCGCGCGGGTCACGGCCACCTCGACCTCCGGCGCGACGCTCTGGTCGCGGGATCTGACCCCGGCCACGGATGCACAGGGCCAGGCCACGGGTGGCGGGCTCGTGGTCGAGGGTGGAACGCTTTATGTGTCCTCCGGTTTCGGCATCCTCGCCGCGCTCGATGCCGCCACCGGCGCACAGCGTTGGCAGCAGGAGTTGGACGCGACAGGCTCCGGCACGCCGACAGTCTACGGCGATCTGGTCTATCTGACCGCTGGCGATGACACGGGCTGGGCGGTTGAAAAGTCCAACGGGCGCATCGCATGGCAGATCGGCGCCAGCACCGACATCAACAATGTGCTGGGTGCGCCCGCACCCGCCGTTACCGATACTTTCGCCATCTTCGGCTTCGGCTCGGGCGAGGTGAAAGGCGTGTTCCGGCAGGGTGGCGTGGGCCGCTGGGATACAGCGGTCGTGGGCAGGCGCCCGGGGCGGGCACTCGCCAGCGTGTCGGATGTGACCAGCGCGCCGGTGGTTTCGGGCAATACCGTCTATGTCGGCAATCAGTCCGGGCGGCTCGCCGCGCTGGACATCGACAGCGGCGACCGGCGCTGGACGGTCAAGGAAGGTGCGGTAGGCCCCGTGCTGCCCGTGGGCGGCAGCGTTTTTGCGATCACGGATCTGAACCGCTTGGTACGTCTCGACGCGGCGACGGGTGCGCGCATCTGGAGCGTGGCCTTGCCCTATTTCGTCAAGGACAAGCCGAAGCGGCAGTCGGAGATCCACCCCAACCACGGCCCGATCCTTGCGGGGGGGCGGCTGATCGTCGCGTCGGGTGACGGCTTCCTGCGCAGCTATGACCCGGTGAGCGGCGCGTTGACGGGCAGCGTGGCGCTGCCCGGTGGTGCCACGACGGCGCCGGTTGTCGCAGGCCGCACGCTTTACGTGGTCTCCGCCGACGGGCAACTGCACGCTTTCCGTTGACCGGCAAATGAGCTAAGGCGCAGGTTCCATCCGGCCTTCGGGCCAATCCGGAGCCTGTGCGCCATGTCCTTTACCCTCGCCATCGTCGGCCGCCCGAACGTCGGCAAATCAACCCTGTTCAACCGGCTGGTCGGCAAACGGCTGGCGCTGGTGGATGACCAGCCCGGGGTGACCCGAGATCTGCGCGAAGGTGCGGCGCGGCTGGCCGACCTGCGGTTCACGGTGATCGACACCGCCGGGCTCGAAGAGGTCACGGACGACAGCCTTCAGGGCCGGATGCGCAGGCTCACCGAACGGGCCGTCGACATGGCCGATATCTGCCTTTTCATGATCGATGCGCGGGTGGGGGTGACCCCTTCCGATCTGGTGTTTGCGGATATCCTGCGCAAGCGGTCCGCGCATGTGATCCTTGCGGCCAACAAGGCCGAAGGGGCCGCCGCCGATGCCGGCGTGATCGAGGCCTATTCCCTGGGTCTTGGCGAACCCGTGCGCCTGTCTGCGGAACATGGCGAGGGGCTCAATGACCTTTACACGCAACTCATGCCGCTGGCCGATGCCTTCGCCGAACGGGCGGAAAGCGACGCCCCTGAAACGGATGTGGACCTGACCGAGGAAGAGGCCGAAGAGACCGAGGATATGCCGGTGCCCACCGCGGCCAAGCCGCTTCAGGTCGCGGTCGTGGGGCGCCCCAACGCTGGCAAATCGACGCTGATCAACCAGATACTCGGCGAAGACCGCCTGCTGACCGGGCCGGAGGCGGGTATCACGCGCGATGCGATCTCGCTCCGGACGGACTGGCAGGGGGTGCCCATGCGCATCTTCGATACTGCCGGGATGCGCAAGAAAGCCAAGGTGCAGGAAAAGCTGGAAAAGCTCTCGGTCAGCGACGGTCTGCGCGCCGTCAAGTTCGCGGAGGTCGTCGTGGTACTGCTGGATGCCGAGATCCCGTTCGAGCAGCAGGACCTGCGTATCGCCGATCTGGCGGAGCGCGAAGGCCGCGCGGTCGTCATCGCGGTGAACAAATGGGACATCGAGGAAGACCGGCAGGGCAAGCTGAAGGCGCTGAAGGAAAGTTTCGAGCGGCTTCTGCCGCAGTTGCGCGGCGCGCCGCTGATCACCGTCAGTGCCAAGACGGGCCGGGGGCTCGACCGGCTCCATGCCGCAATCATGCGCGCCTATGAGGTCTGGAACCGCCGCGTCACCACCGCGCAGCTCAACCGTTGGCTTTCCGGCATGATGGAGGCGCATCCGCCCCCCGCGCCGCAGGGCAAGCGGATCAAGCTGCGCTACATGACGCAGGCCAAGACGCGCCCGCCCGGTTTCGTCGTGATGTGCAGCCATCCCGACAAGGTGCCGGAAAGCTACAATCGCTATCTTGTCAACGGCTTGCGGCTCGACTTTGACATGCCGGGCACGCCCATACGGCTGTGGATGCGCGGCCAGTCTGATGCGAATCCCTACAAGGGCCGCAAGAAGGCCGCGCCCTCCAAGCTGCGCAAACATACCGAAGGCCGGCGCAGCGACCGCTAGGAAGGCCGCTCAGCCGGTGCGGAAGGCGCGTAGCATGGGCACCAGCATCACGACCGCGCCGCCTGCCGCGACGGCCGCCACGATCGTATCCGCTTCGTAGGTGGCGACGATCACGGCTATCAGCGCCCATATCACGGCGAGGCCATAGGTGGGCGTTCGGCGCAGGGCGGCCTGCACGAAGGCACCGACCACGATGGCAAGCCCCAGGAAAACGATGGCCGCCATCGTGCGGTCCAACACCCCGTAGCCCGCCGCAACCACGCCCAACGACACGCAGGACGCCGCACTCAGCCAGCCTGCATAGAGCCCCACGGGTGCGGCCCCCCAGAGCGGGTCTTGTGCCGGGGCGAGGAAAAGGGCCGCCAGCGCGGTGAGCAGCATCGCCCAGATCAACACGGTGGCCCAGACCGGGCTGAGCACCGCCACGGCCAGCCAGCCGGTGCCGATGGCGAGCGAAAGGCAGAGCGGTTTTCGCATGTCATGCCACTGCGGGTCGCGCGGGGCCTTCCAGAGGCTCCATCCCGCCCCCGCGATCAGCCACGCATAGATCAGCCCCCAGATGGCAAAGGCATAGCCTGCGGGCTGTACTGCCGGGTCTTCCTGCGGAATGGGGAACTGGTCCGGGTCGAACCCGGCGAAGCCCTCCACCAGAAGGGGGGAGGCCGCAAAACTGATGCTGAGGAGGAGGGTAAGGACCGCGAGCGCGGTTCGCTGGGGATAGGTCATGGGAGGCCTTTCAAGCGGCTGGGCGCGCGGTTGGCCGCGCGCGCTGCTCTACCTTCGCGGATATGACCAGCCTTGGCAAACGCCGCGCCGCCGCAGTCGGCGCGGCGGAAAGCCCGTCAGGCCAACGCGCCGTTGGCGTCCAGTGTCAGCTTGCCGCCGAGATAGGGGGCCAGAGCCTCGGGCAGCTTGACCGACCCGTCGGCCTGCTGGCCGTTTTCCAGAACCGCGATCAGGCAGCGCCCGACCGCAAGGCCCGAGCCGTTCAGCGTATGCACGAAACGCGGCTTGCCCCCGTCGGCGGGTTTGTAGCGCGCGTTCATACGGCGGGCCTGAAAGTCCCCGGTGGTGGAGACCGAGGAAATCTCGCGGTAGCTGTTCTGGCCGGGCACCCATGCTTCGATGTCATAGGTCCGGCGTGCGCCGAACCCCATATCGCCGGTGCAGAGGATCACGG
>NZ_LWEX01000328.1 GCF_001634885.1 Sulfitobacter sp. HI0040
GGCAGCGCCCGCTTCGCCCGCACGTCTCAGCCCGCCGCCCGACCTGCTAACGGCGATGCGCAGCCTCGCGGCGCGCAGGCTGGTGCCTGAAAGCGCGCGCTCGCGCGCCGCGGGGGCGGGGGCCGGGTTGATCGACAGCGATTAGCAGGGCGGTCGCTAGCTGCCCCGTGGCTTGGCGCGCAGGGTCGGATCCGCCTGTGTCGGATCCTCGGGCCAGGGGTGGCGCGGATACCGCCCGCGCATGTCCTTGCGAACATCTGCGTAGGAACTGGCCCAGAACCCCGGCAGATCGGTCGTGACCTGAACGGGGCGCTGCGCAGGCGACAACAGGGTGATCTGCAAGGGCTGCCCGCCGACCCGCGGATGTTCCGTCACCCCGAAGACCTCTTGCAGGCGCAGGGCAATCGCCGGCACCTCGCCGCCATAATCGATGGGCACCTTGCGCCCCAGCGGGGTTTCGAAATGGGGCGGCACCTCGGCATCCAGCGCCTGCTGCGCGTCCCAGTCGAGGCGCGCGCGCAGGGCCGGCAACAGATCGAAAGCCTTCCAGTCCGCCGCCGTTCGTACCCCGCCCAGAAACGGGGCAAGCCAGTCTTCGAGCGTCGCCATCAGGGCGTCATCGCTGAAATCCGGCAGCGTGCCCTGCATCAGCCCGACGCGGGCCAGAAAGCGCGCCACGGAGGGCGAGGGGGAGAGCCCCAACTGCCGCACCCCGTCGAGCATGGCGGCGGTGATCCGTTCCCCGGGGGCGTCGGACCAGGTGCGGTCGTCCAGCACGATGGCGCCGAAGCGTTCCTGCCTGCGGGTGATCACGCGCCCTTCGCGGCGGGACCATTCGCAAACCTCGTGCCAGCCGATCTGATCCGCGAAAAGCGCCCTCAGTTCCGGCAGGCTGATGATCGCTGCCTGACGAATGCGCGCCTCTCTCGGGTCGCCATCAAGATCCGTCGCGACGATCAGCGGCGCGCCCGCCAGCGCATCGCCTTGCGGCAGGATCGCGCCCTTGCCGCCCGACAGCACGTAGCGGGGCGCCTCGCCCCTGCGCCGTGCGCCGACCCGGTCCGGATAGGCGAGTGCTGCAAGCGCACCGATACCGCGCGGGCCATCGGGGTTCCGGGGGCGGGGCAGGCGCCGCGCCTCCTGCCGGATACGGGCAAGGGTCGGGCCATGGGCGCCGCCCCGATCCCCGTCGCCGCGCAGCAGGCGCATCCTCAGGTCCAGATCGGTTCCCTGACCGGACAGCGGATCGCGCTCTGCCAGCAGGGCGGCCAGCAAGGCCGCGCCTTCGCCGCCCCGGGCGACCATATGGGCCAGCCGGGGGTGCAGCGGCAGGCGTACCAGCCGCTTGCCGTGATCGGTGATCCGCCCAGCGTCATCCAGCGCGCCCAGCATCCGCAGCAGGCCGCGCGCCTCGGCCATGCGGGCGGCATGGGGCGCGGTCAGGAAGGGCAGTTCGTCTTCCGACGCGCCCCATTGCGCCAGTTCCAGCGCCAGACCGGCAAGATCGCCCACCTCGATCTCGGGCGGGGGATAGGCGGCGAGCGCGCCGTCCTCGCCCTTGGTCCAGAGCTTGTAGGCCACCCCCGGCCCGAGGCGCCCGGCGCGCCCCGCGCGCTGCGTCGCTTCGGCCTGTGTGACGCGTTCAGTCACAAGGCGGGACATGCCGGAGGAGGGATCGAACCGGGCCCGCCGGGCGAGCCCGCCGTCCACCACGATCCCGATCCCCTCGATCGTCAGCGAGGTTTCGGCGATCGACGTGGCGAGCACCACCTTCCGCCGCCCCGGCGGGGCAGGTGCGATGGCGGCACGCTGCACCTTGAAGTCGAGCGCCCCGTAGAGCGGGGCCAGATCGCAGTCCTTCGGCAGGCGGGCGCGCAGCAGGGCTTCGGTGCGCCTGATCTCTCTTGCGCCGGGCAGAAAGGCCAGCAGGGAGCCGGGCGCGGCATCAAGCGCATGGCAGACAAGATCGCCCAAGGCATTTTCGAAGCGCTCCTTGCCAACCGGGCGGGGCAACCACTGGGGGGTGACGGGATGGCTGCGCCCTTCGGAGGTGACGAGCGGCGCCGACATCAGCGCCGCCAGTGGTGCCGCGTCCAGCGTGGCGGACATGGCCACCAGCATCAGGTCGTCCCGCAACGCCCCCGCCACTTCGAGGCTGAGCGCGAGGCCCAGATCGGCGGGCAGGGAGCGTTCGTGGAATTCGTCGAAGATGACGGCACCGATGCCTGGCAGGTCGGGACTGTCCTGGATCATGCGGGTCAGGATGCCTTCGGTCACCACCTCGATCCTTGTGTGGGGCGAGACGGCGCTGTCACCACGCACCCTGTAGCCCACGGTGTTGCCCACCGCCTCGCCCAGGGTTTCGGCCATCCGCTCGGCTGCGGCCCGGGTCGCCAGCCTGCGCGGCTCCAGCATCACGATGCGCCCCTTGGCAAGGCCCGCCTCCAGCAGGGCCAGCGGCACGCGGGTGGTCTTGCCCGCGCCGGGCGGGGCCTGCAGCACAAGCCGCCCCTGCGTGCGCAGGGCGTCGATGATCTGCGGGATCACCGCGTCGATGGGCAGGGCGTCGGTCATGGCCGCCTTATCCGTCATCGGCCTCGCCGCGCCAAGTCCGGGATGGACATTCGCGGGCACCCGCGCGAATGATGCCGCGATGGAACCGGAAGAACTGGCACAGCGGATCGCCGATGGCGACAGGCGCGCGCTCGCGCGGGGGATCACGCTGGTGGAATCGGGCCGCGCGGATCACCGCGCGCAGACCGCCGCACTGCTGCAGGCGCTGCCGAAATCGCGCGAGGCCCTGCGCATCGGCCTTTCGGGCACGCCGGGTGTAGGCAAATCGACCTTTATCGAATCCTTTGGCCTGATGCTGACGGGGCGCGGGCTGCGGGTGGCGGTGCTGGCGGTCGATCCCTCCTCCACCCGCTCCGGCGGGTCGATCCTTGGCGACAAGACCCGGATGGAGCAATTGTCGCGCGACCCTGCGGCCTTTATCCGCCCCTCGCCCAGCCAGACGCATCTGGGCGGCGTCGCCCGCCGCACGCGGGAGGTCGTAGCGCTTTGCGAGGCGGCGGCGTTCGACGTGGTGCTGATCGAGACGGTGGGCGTGGGCCAGTCCGAAACCGTGGTGGCGGAGATGTCGGATGTCTTTCTGCTGTTGCTGGCCCCCGCCGGAGGGGATGAGCTTCAGGGTGTGAAGCGCGGCATCATGGAAAAGGCCGACATTATCGTCGTTAACAAGGCCGATGGCGCGCTGAAGTCCACCGCCGCGCGCACGCAGGCCGACTACGCCGGTGCGCTGCGCCTGCTGCGCAAACGTCCGCAGGACCCGGAAGGCTATCCGCTGGCGCTCAGCGTCTCGGCACTGGAAAACGCAGGTCTCGAAGAGACGTGGGAGAAGATCGGCACGCTTGTCGACTGGCGGCGCGCCGAAGGCCACTGGGAAGCTACCCGCCGCGCGCAGGCCCGGTTCTGGTTCGATCAGGACGTGCGGCAGGCCCTGCTGGCCCGGCTGGAGGAGCCGGAGGCGCGCGCCCGCATGAAGGCGTTGAGCGAAGAGGTGGCCGAAGGCACGCTCGATCCCGCCGCCGCCGCCCGCGCTTTCGTCAAGGCCCTGGGCTGATCGGCAGGCAGGGCGCGCCGTTCAGGCGCGTTTCGCGGCGGGTTTCCCGGCCTTGGGATGGGCGCTGTTGTAGACATCCATCAGGCGCTTGGTATCGACGGCGGTATAGGCCTGCGTTGTCGACAGCGAGGCATGGCCCAGCAGTTCCTGAATGGCACGCAGATCGCCGCCCGCGTCCAGCAGATGGGTGGCGAAACTGTGCCGCAGCGCATGCGGCGTCGCCGTGGCGGGCAGGCCCAGCTGCATCCGCGCCTGCGCCATGGCCTGCGAGATGGCCCTCGGCCCCAGCGCGCCGCCGCGCACCCCGCGAAAGAGCGGGGCGTCCTTTTCCAGCGGATGCGGGCATATGGCGAGATAGCTGTCCACCGCCGCACGGGCCGCCGGAAGCACCGGCACGTTGCGTTCCTTCTGCCCCTTGCCAAGGATGCGCAGCGTCTGGGGCAGCGGCGCGTCCGATCCTTTCAGACCCAGCGCCTCGGAAATACGCAGCCCGCATCCCCACAGCAGGGTGACGACGGCGACGTCCCGCGCCGCGACCCAAGGCAGGCGCGCCTGATGCGAGACGGTGTCGACAAGATTATGTGCCGCATCCACCGCGAGCGGGCGGGGCAGTTTGCGGGTGAACTTCGGCGCGCGGGTGGACAACACGGCCGTGGGCTCGAACCCCTCCCGCTCTGCCAGCCAGCGGTAGAATGCCTTCACTGCCGAAAGCTTGCGCGCCATGGAACGTGGCCCCACGCCCCCGCCACGGGTGTGGGCCATCCAGCTGCGCATGTCTGAAATGCCAAGGCGCGCCAGCGCGCCAAGGCCCTGTGCCTCCCCCTTGTGGCCGGTGATGAAGGCCAGAAAATCGACCAGATCGCCGCGATAGGCGGTGATCGTGTTGTCGGAAGCGCCCTTCAGGGCCCGCTCATGGGCGAGCCAGTTCTGCAAGGCATCCCGTGCCGCGGCGGAAATGAACGTGGGCGCTGTCGCCGGTTTCACGACAACCAGCGGCGCATGGCCCGCTCGAAGACGCCGGTGAAGAACACCAGCAGATCGGTACCCTGCTGCGGGCCGAACATATGCGGATCTTCCGTGCCCAGCACCAGAAGCCCGGGCAGGCGCCCCGCGCCGAAATCGAGCTTCAGGCAGGCTTCGGACCGGATCCAGTCCGCCTTTTCGCCGTAGATCTGCTCCGACCCGTCCTGCACGCCGCGCAGCGTGACCTGCCGGACGTTCCCGCCCCGGCCTTGGGTGAGATAATCGTCGATAAAGCCCGGCTCAGCGATGCTCAGAACCTCGCCCAGCCGCTGCACGGCGGGGTCGCTGTCGTTCTGGACCGATTCGAGTACCAGCTTGACGGCGTCCACACGCAGGATATCGGCCACGTCGCCGCCCAGATCGCGCAGGAAGGTCTCGAACTCCACCGGGTCGAGCATCCGCAATATGGCGCGGTGAATCTGGTTGGTGCCGGAGAGGTTTTCGTAGGCGGCGGCGATGACGTTGCGATGCGTATCCTCCAGCCGGTCCAGCCGCGTCTCGAGCCGCTCCATCGCGATGCCGCGCAGGTCCACGATATTGCCGCCCATGGCCTTTTCATTGGCCGCGATGAGCGCCTGCATGACATCGCTGTCATCCAGAATCACGTCGGGACGCGAAATGATTGCCTCGCGCAGGCTGTCGTCCATCTTGGAGTTGCTGCTCATCACTGACTCTTTTTTGTTTCGGGGCCTATAGCACGTCGCGCGGGTGGAATCTGCCCCCTCGCGGCGACGGCAGACAAAAAGCGACCTGTTGTTGCGATAATGTGCTTGGCCAATGGTCCGCGACGGGGCGGACGAATGGCGGTGCAGGGGGGCGCCCCCGGCCTCGGTGCGGGCCGGGCTGCTGTGCTGCGGGCGGCGGAGGACGGTGCCCCCCGCGGGGTCAGATGATCTTCTGGCCCGTCTTTTCCCAGTCCTTCATGAACTGCTCCAGCCCCTTGTCCGTCAGGGGATGGGCGGCCAGCTTCTTGATGACGTCGGGCGGCGCGGTCATCACGTCCGCGCCGATGCGCGCGGCGTCGAGCACGTGGTTGACCGAACGGATGGAGGCGGCGAGGATCTGTGTTTCGAACCCGTAGTTGTCATAGATCGTGCGGATGTCCTGAATGAGATCCATGCCGTCGAGGTTGATGTCGTCCAGCCGCCCGATGAAGGGCGAGATGAACGTGGCACCGGCCTTCGCCGCCAGCAGGGCCTGATTGGCCGAGAAACAAAGCGTGACATTGACCATGTGACCGTCGCCCGACAGCACCTTGCAGGCTTTCAGCCCGTCCCACGTCAGCGGCAGCTTGATGGTGATGTTGTCGGCGATTTCGGCCAGCTTGCGCCCCTCTGCGATCATCGCGTCCGATTCGAGCGCGACCACCTCGGCAGAGACGGGGCCGTCCACGAGGTCGCAGATCTCCTTGGTGACTTCGAGGATATCGCGCCCCGATTTCAGGATGAGCGAGGGGTTGGTGGTGACGCCGTCCACCATGCCCAGATCGTTGAGTTCGGCGATGGCGTCTATTTCGGCGGTGTCCACGAAGAATTTCATCGGGCTGTCCTTCAGGGTTGTATTGGCAGGGTTGGATCGGGATCAGGAGGGTCTATATCCGTTGCCTTGGCTTTATCGCATGATCTGCGATGCTGAAACCCTGAAATCCCCGAACCACCGTAACACGACCGGCAGAGCCCTTGGACACCCACGATACTTTCTTTCCGGCGGGGCACGCTGTTGCGGTGCTGACAACGCAGCCGCTTGGCCGCACGCTGGATTACCGCGCGCCTGAAGGCGGCTGCCATTCCGGTGCCTTCGTCGAGGTGCCGCTGGGGCCGCGCCGGGTGCTGGGCGTGGTATGGGGCCCGGCTGCGGGCGATTACGATCCGGACAAGCTGCGCCATGTCTACCGGGTGCTTGACGCGGCCCCCATGCGCGAAGAGATGCGCGAGTTTCTCACCCGCGTCGCCGCCTATACGCTCACCCCCATGCCCGCGATGCTGCGGCTGGCCACCCGGGCACCGGGGCTGGGGGATCCGCCGTCGATGCGCAAGGTCTACCGCCTGGGCGACAGTATCCCCGACCGGATGACCGATGCGCGCCGCCGCGTGCTGGCTGTGCTGGAAGAGCATGAGGCGTCCTCCTTCACCCAGCGCGAACTGGCGGAGATGGCGGGCGTGACGGCGAGCGTCATCAAGGGGCTGGCGGCACAGGGCGCGGTCGTCGAAGAGGATTCCCCCCGCGACCAGCCTTTCGCACGGCTCGATCCCGCCTTGCCGGGCAAGGTCCTGTCGCCTGATCAGGAGGCTGCCGCCCGCGCGATTTCCGAGGCCGTGGCCACCCAGCGTTATGGCACCACGCTGCTGCGCGGCGTCACCGGCTCCGGCAAGACGGAAGTCTACCTCGAAGCCGTGGCCGCGGCCCTGCGCGCGGGGCGGCAGGCGCTGGTGCTGCTGCCTGAGATCGCCCTGACGGAACAGTTCCTCACCCGGGTGGAGGAACGCTTCGGCGCCAAACCCGCCGAATGGCATTCGGGCGCCACGATGACGGAACGCCGCCGGATCTGGCGCATGGTCGGGCAGGGTCAGGCGCAGCTTGTGATTGGCGCGCGTTCGGCGCTGTTCCTGCCGTTCCGCGATCTGGGTCTTATCGTCGTCGATGAGGAACATGACACATCCTACAAGCAGGAAGACGGGGTGCTTTACAACGCGCGGGACATGGCGGTGCTGCGCGCGTCGATCTGCGGGGCGCAGGTGGTGCTCGCCTCCGCCACGCCCAGCCTCGAATCCTGGACCAACGCCGAGACCGGCAAATACCGCAGGCTGGAACTGACATCCCGGTTCGGTGCAGCGGTGCTGCCCCGGATGGAAGCGGTGGACATGCGCGGCGAAGGCCTGCCCGCGAACCGATGGATTTCCGACCCGTTGCGCCGCGCGGTGGACGAGCGGCTGGAGAGGGGCGAGCAATCCATGCTGTTTATCAACCGGCGCGGCTATGCGCCGGTGACGCTCTGCCGGGCCTGCGGGCACCAGATCGGCTGCGATCATTGCGATGCGCGGATGGTCGAACACCGGTTTCTCGCGCGGCTGATCTGCCACCAATGTGGTGAAAGTAAACCGATGCCCGAAGCCTGCCCGTCGTGCGAGGTGGCGGGAAAGCTTGCCCCCGTGGGGCCGGGGGTCGAACGGCTGGGGGAGGAGGCCACCGCGCTCTGGCCCGGGGCGCGGTGGCAACGCTAAGCTCGGACA
>NZ_LWEX01000329.1 GCF_001634885.1 Sulfitobacter sp. HI0040
GGCAGCGTCAAATCATCTACTCTGCCGCTGTCGTCCTCGCGGCCTATTACTACGACCTGTGGCTGGCGATCTCGACGGTTGCCGTCGTCGCGCTTTCCGAGATCTATGATTACATCCTGTTCCGCCAGATCGCCATATGGCGAGGGCGGAGCCCCCGGATCGCGCGACATTTCCTGTGGCGCATCTATTTCGGTACGATCATCAGCGCCGCCGTCATCTGCATTTACACCATCGGCATCGCGCTGGAGCAGGGGCCGACCACCCATTTCATGTCGCTGTTCTTCCTCTTT
>NZ_LWEX01000330.1 GCF_001634885.1 Sulfitobacter sp. HI0040
GCCATGGTACCGCAGTGCCCCGGCCCGGACCTATCGTCAACCGATAGGTTGAATATGGATAACGGGCTGATCGACGGCGTTGGCGCGTTTAGCCGCAGCCTGCCTGCACACCGGGTTCTATAATTATCTATTTATGTCAGCATGTTGACCGCCTATCAGCTTGCGTTGACTCCGGCGCGGTGCCGGAGTAGCACCAGCGCAACATATTCTGGGAGGCTAA
>NZ_LWEX01000331.1 GCF_001634885.1 Sulfitobacter sp. HI0040
CGTCGAAAACGCGTTCGGGCACGACTGATCTATTGCGTCCCTGTCGCCTCTGCCTCATCAAGGGGCGATGAAAGAGGGGCAGGCATGAAAATTGCATTTCAGATGGACCCGATCGGGGACGTGAACATCGCTGCGGACAGCAGCTTCCGCCTTGCGGAAGAGGCGCAGGCGCGGGGGCACGAGTTGTTCTTTTATACGCCCGACCACCTCGCCTACCAAGAGGGGCGCATCACGGCGCGGGGTCAGGACATGACCGT
>NZ_LWEX01000332.1 GCF_001634885.1 Sulfitobacter sp. HI0040
GAAGTGGCTTCGTGCGCTTCCCCTGACCTATCGGAGCGGAAATGTGATCGTAACCCATGCTGCACTGGACCCGGACCTCTCGCCTGAGGATCAATCGGATAAAGTCTTGCTCTGGGGCCATCGGGAGTTTCTGACCCGACCACGGGAAGATGAATTCTGGGTCGCGCATGGGCATACGATCATGAAACAGGCGCATTGCCATTCAAGCCGTATCGC
>NZ_LWEX01000333.1 GCF_001634885.1 Sulfitobacter sp. HI0040
CCTGTACCCAGAAGGCATCGGTGACATAGCCGTCGCTGGTGGTGTAGCTGCGGGCATCGACCACGTTCGCCCCCACCAGTGCCAGCGCCCCCGCCAGCCGGGCAAAGATGCCCGGGTGATCCGCCAGCACGAAACTGGCGCGGGTGGCATCGCGGTCCTCATCCGGATGCAGGTCGATGCGGATGTCGTCCCCGTCGATGTCCCGCAACATTTTCGCGAAGGTCACATGAGAGGTGAGATGCAGGCCTTGCCAGTAGGGCGGGTAATGGCGGGCAATTTCCGCCTGCACGTCCTTGCGCGGCCAGTCGGACAGCGCCTCGCGCAGCGCCTTCTTCGCGCCGGCGCCGCGGTTTTCGCGGTTGAGGTCCTCGAGACCGGTTTCCAATGCCCGCTTCGTCTGGCGGTAAAGCCCCCGGATCAGGACAGCCTTCCAGTTGTTCCACGTGTTGGGACCGACCCCGCGAATATCGCAGACTGTCAGCACGCACAGCAAATCTAGGCGCTTGACCGTCTGTACCGCCTTGGCGAAATCCCGCACGGTCCGCGGATCGGCGATATCGCGTTTCTGCGCCATGTCCGACATCAGCAGGTGATAGCGCACCAGCCATTCGACGGTATCAACCTCATCCTGCTTCAGCCCCAGTCGCGGCGCGATCTTGCGGGCCATCTTGGCCCCCAGAATAGAATGATCCTCCGAACGTCCCTTGCCGATGTCATGCAGGAGCAGGGCCACGAACAACACCTTGCGGTTCACGCCCCTCTTGAGGATGGAGGAAGCGACCGGCAGTTCCTCTTCCAGTTCGGCCTTTTCGATCCGGGCGAGGTTGGCGATGCACTGGATGATATGCTCGTCCACCGTATAGCTGTGGTACATATTGAACTGCATCATCGCCACAATCGTCTCGAATTCGGGGATAAATGCGCCCAGCACGCCCAGTTCGTTCATGCGCCGCAGGGCGCGTTCGGGATTGCCGTGCTTCAGCAACAGGTCCAGAAAGATGCGCTGCGCTTCGGGCGTGTTGCGCATGTCCTCATCGATCAGTCGCAGGTTCGACTGCACCAACCGCATGGCATCGGGATGGATCAGCATCCCGGTCCTCAGCGCCTCTTCGAAGATGCGCAGCAGGTTCAGCTTGTCCGAAAGGAAAGCCTGCGGATCGCGGATGGCGATGCGGTTGTGCACCACGTCGTATCCTTCGCGTATCTTCGGTTTGCGGCGGAAGATACGTTCGAGCAGCGGTTCCGCCTTGACGTGCATCGCTTCGAGGGCGGTGATGAAGATGCGGGTCAGGTCCCCGACGGCGGTCGCCTGCCGGAAATACGCCTGCATGAAGACCTCGACACCCCGGCGCCCCCCCATGTCTTCGTAGCCCATCGCTTCGGCCACCTGCACCTGCATGTCAAAGGTAAGCTGCTCCGAGGCGCGACCGGTCAGCAGATGCAGATGGCCCCGCACCGCCCAGAGGAACGCTTCCGCCTCGGAAAAGGTCTGATACTCGTCCGCCCGGAACACGCCCTTGGCCACCAGCTCAGAGCTGTGATCCACGTGATGAATGTACTTCGCGATCCAGAAGAGGGAATGCAGGTCGCGCAGCCCCCCTTTGCCTTCCTTCACATTGGGTTCCACCACATAGCGTTCGCCCTGTTTGAGGTGCCGTTGGTCGCGTTCCTCCAGCTTTGCCTCGATGAATTCGCGGCCCGACCCCGAAAAGAGATCGGTCTTCAGTTCCTTCTCCAGACGCTCTGCCAGTTCGGCATCGCCGCAGATATAGCGATGTTCCAGCAGGGCGGTCTGGATCGTGAAATCCTCTGCCCCCAGCCGCAGGCACTCCGTGATGGTACGGGTCGCGTGGCCGACCTTCAGTTTCAGATCCCACAGGATGTAGAGCATGCTTTCGATCACGCTCTCGGAAAAGGCGGTGACCTTGTAGGGGATGAGAAACAGCAGATCGACGTCCGAATGGGGCGCCATCTCTCCCCGGCCATAGCCACCGACGCCGATCACCGAAAGCCGTTCGCCCCGTGTCGGGTTCGGCTTGTGATGAAGCATGCTGCCCGCAACATGGAGCGTCAGCTGAACGAGATTGTCGGTCAGGTAGGTATAGCTGCGGGCCATGGCGCGTGAATCGAAGGGGGCCGCGCGGAAGGCACGTGCGATTTCTTCGCGCCCATGCTTTTGCGCCTCCCGCAGGATGCGCACGGCTTCGTTACGCAGGGCGGAGGGTTCGAGTCCGTCGCAGGTGGCTTCGAGCTTTGCAAGCAGTGCTTCCGGCTCGACAATGAGTTCGGGCGCACAAATGAGGCGCGGCCGGGCGGCCGCGCCTTTCTCTTCCTGCGCAAGGATGCGGGTAGATGTCATCCTGCGCGCGCGATCAGAAACCGGCGCCGCCGAAGCTGCGCGGCGCAGGATCGATCACCACCACACGCCGGTCGCGGATCGCCGCGACAGCGAGGCCCCGTTCGTTGGTGCCATCGGGCATCAAGCGGAAGACACCGGAAGAGCCACGGAACCCGGCGCCTTGCGTCAGCGAAGCACCTGTCAGCGCGGTCGGGCGACCGGTACGGACGAGCGCGCCCACGGCGGCGACGCCATCAAAGGCGAGCCCGGCCAGCGGATGGGGCTGTTCCCCATAAGCGGCAGTATAGCGCGAAGCGAAGGCTTGCGCCGCCCCGGGGTCGGGCAGGGCAAACCATCCACCCTGAAGACCGGGGAGTGCCAGCGTTTGGGCCGGAATGTCCCAGCGGGTCAGACCGATATACTGCGTGCTGGCGACATTGATCCCTGCAGCCGGCAGAAGCTCCGCAAAAAGCGGCAGTGCACTCGACGAAGACGTCGTAAGGAAAAGCGCGTTGGCGCCGGAGCTTTCGATGGTCGCCTTGATGCGCGGAACGGCAGCCGCCACGGATTCCTGGCTCAGGGCGTAGTCGACCGTGCCGGCAAGCGTCGCCCGGTTGTTGGCGATTGCCTTCTCGATGGCGGACCGACCCAACTGACCGCCGAGATCCTGACCATGCAGGATGGCGATGCGATCCTTGCCGGTACGCTTGGCATAGCCCACGAGGCGATTGGCGGTGTTGTCGAAGGTCGGCCCGAGGATATAGACGTTTCCGCCAGCGATCGTTGGGTTGTTGGAGAAGGACAGCACGTTCACGCCCTGCGGTGCAACAGCGACGCCGGCGGCGTTCGCCGCTTCGCCATACACCGGCCCGAGGATGATCTTTGCCCCTTCATTGACGGCCTGCGCCGCCACTTGCGATGCCGTAGCCGCGTTCCCGGCAGTCCCGTAGACGCGCAGATCGATCTGGACGCCATCGAGATCGCGGATCGCCATGCGCGCCGCATTTTCGAGATTGGCGGCCAGCAGGTTGTCGCTTGCCGATCCGCCACGGGGCACCAGAAGAGCCACCGGCACGGGCGCGTTCACATCGACGCTCGGCCCCCCGGGGGACGCTATCCCCCCCGTCGGAATGGGTTCGCAGGCGGCAAGGACGAGCGCCGCAAGGGGCAGAAGCGCCAGCCGGGCCTTCTTGCGGAGAACTTGGAAAAGGGTCATCATCATAATCGTTTCACTCCATGGCGGTCAGTTTTGCGGCGACGCTGCAGCCGTCCGGCGGTGCCGTGATCATAGAGAGTGCGAAAGGCGGGTCCAGCGTTGAATTACCAGATCACTCCGCTGCCAGCGGGATTGTACTTCGTCGGCGTGCCCATCGGCACGGCGCGGGACATTACCCTTCGCGCGCTCGATACGCTCGCTTCTGCGGATGTTCTTGCGGCCGAAGATACTCGCAGCCTGCGCAAACTTATGGATATTCATGCGATCCCGCTGAAAGGGCGGCGCATACAGTCGCTGCATGACCATACCGGCGAAGGCGCGTTGGAAAACCTCCTGCGCCAGATCGCTGGGGGCGCCTCGGTGGCATATGCCTCCGAAGCGGGCATGCCCCTCATCGCCGATCCGGGGTTCGAGCTGTCTCGCAAGGTCGCGGAGGCGGGACTTCCACAAACCTGTGTACCGGGCCCATCGGCGGCGCTGACGGCGCTATGCGTAGGAGGATTGCCCACAGATGCCTTTCATTTCGCCGGTTTCCTGCCCAATGCTGCCGCGGCCCGTCTGTCGGCGCTCGAGGCACTGAGGGAAGTGCCCGGAACGCTGGTATTCTACGAATCCCCCAAGCGGCTGGGCGCGATGTTGAAAGATGCGGCGAGAGCGCTGGGCGCGCAGCGACAGGCGGCCACATGCCGGGAATTGACCAAGAAGTTCGAGGAGATCACCCGGGGCACATTGGGTGAACTGACCGACCGCTTTTCGGAAAAGGCCCCGAAGGGCGAGATCGTCGTGCTCGTGGACCGTGCTCGTTCATCCTCTGTTAGTGTTTCTGACTTATCCCAAGACCTGAGGGAGGCGCTTGAACAGCTCTCCATGCGGGACGCGGTGGACCTTGTCGCCAGGGCGCATCAGCTTCCACGGCGTAAAGTCTACCAGCAGGCGCTGGCCCTCACGAAGGACGCAGACTAACAAAGGGGCAACTGTGGGCGTACCGATGAACAGGGCTGACCGGGGCCGCATGGCCTATCACGCGGGGATCGCCGCCGAAAACCGTATTGAGCGTGCCTATCTTGACCGGGGGGCCATCGTGTCTCATCGACGCTGGCGCGGAGGGGGCGGTGAAATCGACCTTATCCTCCACGAGGGTGAAGAAGTCGTCTTTGTCGAAGTCAAGAAAAGCCGCAGCTTCGCCGCCGCTGCCGAACGGATTCGCCCGCAGCAGATGCGGCGTATCCATACCAGTGCCGAAGAGTTCCTCGGCGGCGAGCCCAAGGGCCAATTGACCCCCGCCCGTTTCGATGTTGCGCTGGTAGATGCGCGGGGTGATTTCCGCATCGTCGAAAACGCGTTCGGGCACGACTGATCTATTGCGTCCCTGTCGCCTCTGCCTCATCAAGGGGCGATGAAAGAGGGGCAGGCATGAAAATTGCATTTCAGATGGACCCGATCGGGGACGTGAACATCGCTGCGGACAGCAGCTTCCGCCTTGCGGAAGAGGCGCAGGCGCGGGGGCACGAGTTGTTCTTTTATACGCCCGACCACCTCGCCTACCAAGAGGGGCGCATCACGGCGCGGGGTCAGGACATGACCGTTCGGCGGGTCGAAGGCGATCATGTGACGCTGGGCCCGAAGCGTGAGGTCGATCTGGCGGAGTTCGACGTGGTCTGGCTGCGTCAGGATCCGCCCTTCGACATGCATTACATCACCTCCACCCACCTGCTTGACCGGTTACGGGACACCACGCTGGTGGTGAACGATCCGTTCTGGGTACGCAATTTCCCTGAAAAGCTGATGGTGCTGGACTTCCCGGACCTCACGCCGCCCACGACGATCGCGCGTGACCTTGCCACCATCAAGGCATTCAAGGCGAAGCATGGCGATGTCATCCTCAAGCCGCTTTACGGCAATGGCGGGGCAGGGGTCTTTCGCCTCGACGCGGCGGACCGCAACCTCACCTCCCTGCATGAGCTGTTCACCGGGTTTTCGCGCGAGCCACTCATCGTGCAAAAATTCCTGCCGGCGGTATCCAACGGGGACAAACGCGTTATTCTGGTGGACGGCGTACCTGTCGGCGCGATCAACCGGGTGCCGGCGGAGGGGGAAACACGCTCCAACATGCATGTGGGGGGACGACCGGAGAAGGTCGGCCTGACCGACCGGGACCGTGAAATCTGCGACCGCATCGGGCCCGTCCTGCGGGAAAAGGGTCAGGTCTTCGTGGGTATCGACGTTATCGGAGACTACCTGACAGAGATCAACGTGACCTCGCCCACCGGTATTCAGGAACTGGAGCGTTTCGATGGGGTGAACATCGCCGAAAAGATCTGGGAAGCTATCGAGGCGCGACTGGGCTGAAGCAGGCGTTCTCGGGCCGCCATAGGGCTACCGGTCTCAGGCGATCAGCGCGCTTTGCAGCCGGTAGCTGAGCGCTTCGGCAAGGTGGGACCGGGCAACGGTCTCACTGCCATCGAGATCGGCGATCGTTCGGGCCACGCGAAGGACCCTGTGATAACCGCGCGCCGACAGGTTGAACCTGTCCGCCGCCTTCACCAGCAACTCGCGGCCTGCCTTTTCGGGGGTGGCGACCTGTTCAAGGATCTCACCTTCGGCATCCGCATTTACCGCCACGCCGGGGACCTCCGCGTAGCGCTCCGCCTGCCTGCGACGCGCGGCGGCGACCTTGGCGGCGACTTGCGAGGAGCTTTCGCCGGAGGCTGGCAGGTCAAGATCCTGGAAAGCCACAGGGGGTACATCGACCCGTAGATCGAACCGGTCCATCATCGGCCCTGAAATGCGGCCGAGATAATCCTCCCCGCAGTGTGGAACCCGCGCGCAGGCCCGGCTCGCGTCGGTCATATATCCGCAACGGCAGGGGTTTGCGGCGGCGATGAACATGAATCGGCAGGGGTAGCGGACGTGGGCGTTCGCCCGCGCGATCATCACTTCCCCGGTTTCGAGCGGCTGGCGGAGTGTTTCCAGCACCGCGCGTGCGAATTCAGGCAGTTCGTCGAGGAAAAGCACGCCGTTATGCGCGAGCGATACCTCCCCCGGTCTGGCCTGCCGCCCGCCGCCGATGATGGCCGCCATGGAGGCGGTATGATGCGGCTCCCGAAAGGGCCGCGCGCGGGAAATGCCTCCCTCATCTATCAGCCCCGCAAGCGAATGGATCATGGAAGTTTCGAGCGCCTCAGCCGGGCTCAGCGCGGGCAGGATCGACGGAAGGCGGGCGGCCAGCATGGATTTGCCCGAACCGGGCGTGCCCACGAGCAACAGATGGTGCCTCCCCGCCGCCGCGATTTCCAGCGCGCGCTTGGCCCTTTCCTGCCCTTTGACATCCCGTAGATCCCGGGTGGCCGCATGCGGCGCTACCTCACCGGGTTCGGCAGGGATCAGCGGTGCCTGCCCGGTGAAATGGCGCACCACTTCCGACAGGGTGGCCGCTGGTATGACCTGCGTGTCTCCGACCCACGCGGCCTCCGCTCCGGAGGCGGAGGGGCACAGAAGTTTGCAATCGTTCTCTGCCGCTGTCATCGCCGCTGGCAGGGCCCCGGCGACGGGCACCAGCGTCCCGTCGAGCGATAGCTCGCCCAGCGAGACAACGCTTTCAGTCACATCGGCGGGGAGGACTTCGAGTGCTGCCAGCAAGGCGACCGCGATGGGCAGATCGAAATGGCTGCCCTCCTTCGGCAGGTCCGCAGGACTGAGGTTGATGGTGATCCTTTTCGAAGGAAGCGCAATCGCCATGGACGACAGCGCCGCCCG
>NZ_LWEX01000334.1 GCF_001634885.1 Sulfitobacter sp. HI0040
CGACCTGATCGTCATCCAGTACGACCTCGATCTTCACCTTGGGCAGAAAATCGACGACATATTCCGCGCCGCGGTAAAGTTCGGTGTGGCCCTTCTGACGGCCGAAGCCCTTGACCTCGATCACCGAAAGCCCCTGAACGCCGACCTCCTGCAAGGCCTCTTTGACCTCGTCCAGTTTGAAGGGTTTGATAATGGCTTCGATCTTCTTCATGATGTCATCCTGCTGTTGCGCGCGTGC
>NZ_LWEX01000335.1 GCF_001634885.1 Sulfitobacter sp. HI0040
GTATTCGACGATACCTTTTTGCCCTCCGATGCGCTGCTGGGCGGAAAGGGCGAGGGCTGGTCACAGGTCATGAGCGAACTGGCGTTCGAGCGCAGCGGCCCCGAGCGGTTCCTGTCGTCGTTTGCCCTGATCGAGGAACTGATCCGATTGCTGCGCGACGACGCAACCGAAGCGCAGCAGGCCGAGATTGGCCGTTTGTCCGCGCAT
>NZ_LWEX01000336.1 GCF_001634885.1 Sulfitobacter sp. HI0040
TGACGATCTCGCGCGGCAGGCGGGCCTCTTCCTTGGCACGGTAGATCTCTTCGATCCCGGCGGGCTTCTCGAAGATGCCGCGCTCGAGCCGGGTGGTGGCGTCAAGCATCACACCATAGCGTTCCGCGATCTCGGCCTGCTTCTCGCGCATGAGCTGCGGCGACATCACGCCCTCGGCCCAGCAAGAGAACCAGGTGCCCTTCTCGACGCCGCGATTGTTCAGGATGATATGGGCGTGCTTGTGCGCCCGGTCGTCATGGACCGCGAGGACATAGTCCCACTGGTCGCCGTATGCACCGCTCTCGAAGAAATGCTCCGTCCAGTGCATCGCGATGTCGCGGACCTGGTCGACCGTCACGTCGGTCGGGAAAGAGAGCAGCATGTGCGAGGTGAAACCGAGCTTGGTCGAGCCGCGCCAGGTCCCGGCCCAGTCCTCGACGATGTCCTTTTTCTGCTCCTCGG
>NZ_LWEX01000337.1 GCF_001634885.1 Sulfitobacter sp. HI0040
GGTGGCCGAGAACTGCACACGCCCCTGGCGCAGCGGTTCGGTGCGCGACACGTCGTTCTTGCCCGGCAACACGCGCAGGTTCACGCCCGTTGCGTCCTGCAGCGCGGCCCCGATGGCGACCGATTGGTTATAGCCGGCCGATCCGGTGCCATAGGCTGTCCAGGACAATTGTTTCGGCAGATCGATGTCCTGCGCCGCCGCCGTCGTTGCGGTCAGGCAAACCGCCAAT
>NZ_LWEX01000338.1 GCF_001634885.1 Sulfitobacter sp. HI0040
CCTGACGGATAGGTCAACCAGAGCGCGTATTTACCTTCACGCGCCGCTTGCCACGCGGCGGCGAAACGCTCGCGGATACGGGCGTCGAGGGCGGGGTCGACCTCGTACCAGCCGTCGGGGCCAACCTCGTCCAGCCAGAACTCAAGCACTTCCTCGGGGCTCACCATGCTGCGCACTCCTTTTACGCTTTGCGGTCAGTTAATTACAGTTAATGCCTCTGGCCCGCAGAAA
>NZ_LWEX01000339.1 GCF_001634885.1 Sulfitobacter sp. HI0040
CAAAGGTGGCATTTTGTATTCATCCAGCACCTTGTTCATTTCGAATAACTCGGTGGCGGTGAAATCGGGCCATTCAAAGTGTTCCGCCGCCCAATGCACAAACTTGCGGTTGAAGGCGCCTGATTGCGTCAGCCCGATCCCGCCGGTTTCGTTGGCATAACGCAACGCAAGCGTCATCCCACGAACCAGCGGCGAGTGTTTCAGGACATCAGCATCTGAGTGAAGTTTGACCGTCGGAAGCATGTCACCACGCTATCCTCGACACCAAAGACCCGCAATCCGCAAGGCTTTTCAGCCCTTCGATATTGGGGTCTGCGGGCTCAAAAGCCTTGCTCCCGTAGCGCCCTGTGGTGACCTTTCTGCTTTGCACAGCCGGTGACATTTCTGAATGGGATTTACATTGCTTTCCGTCCGGGAAAGACGCCCCCCATTCCTCCTCCTACCGCCAAACGACCAGCAATGGTGGACAGATAGCGGTACATTGCCTTAACTGCGGAAAACTTCTGCGAGGCACCCATGGCGTCGATACTCATCCTGAACGGTCCCAACCTGAACCTGCTCGGCACCCGCCAGCCAGAGGTCTATGGAACGACCACGCTCGCCGATATCGAAAGCGCCTGCCAGGCGCATGCGGAAAAATCGCGGCATGAAGTGGCGTTTTTTCAATCGAACCATGAAGGCGAAATGATAGACGCGCTGCACGATGCGCGCGGACGGCATGATGGCGTCATCCTCAACGCCGGTGCCTATACCCATACCTCTATCGCCCTGATGGACGCCATCGCCTCGATCGAACTGCCGACGGTCGAAGTGCATCTGAGCAATATTCACGCCCGGGAAGCGTTTCGCCATCACTCCTACGTGTCCAAGGTCGCCCTGGGCCAGATATGCGGTTTCGGGGCGACGGGCTATTTGCTGGCAATCGACGCGCTGGGGGCACATCTGGGCGAATAAGTAAGGAAATACAACCACTTACCTTTCCAATCTCACCTGAATCCGCGCACAAAAAAGGGCGGTACGTTCGCGCGTACCGCCCTGTTCTCATTCAAATTTTCGGGGCAGATCAGCCCTTGGCGGCCTTGGCCACTTCGGCGGCGAAATCTTCCTTCACCACTTCGATGCCTTCGCCGACTTCAAGACGCACGAAACCGGTGATGGTCGCACCTGCTTCTTCGGCGGCCTTGCCCACGGTCAGATCGGGGTTCACCACGAAGGGCTGGTTCAGCAGCGTTACTTCGGACATGTACTTCTGCATCCGGCCCGTGATCATCTTTTCGATCACCTGCTCGGGCTTGCCGGATTCGCGCGCGATGTCCATCTGGACCTGCTTTTCCTTTTCGACGACCGCGGGGTCGAGATCGTCTTCGGAGAGCGAGGCCGGGTTCACCGCGGCGATATGCATGGCCACCTGCTTGCCAAAGGCTTCGTCACCGCCGTTCATGGCGACGAGAACGCCGATCTTGCCCATGCCGGGTGCCACCGCGTTGTGCACGTAAGAGACGAGCGTTTCACCGTCGAGCGATACCATGCGGCGCAGCGACATGTTCTCGCCGATCTTGGCGATGGCGTCCGTCAGCGTCGTTTCAACGGTCTTGCCGTTGATCTCCGCCTGCTTCAGCGCCTCGACGTTGTCGACCTTCAGCGCGGCTTCGGCGATGTTGCCCACCATCGACTGGAACTCGGCGTTCTTGCCGACGAAATCGGTCTCGGAGTTGACCTCGACCGCGACGCCGTGGCCGCCTTCGACCTGAACGGCCACGAGGCCTTCGGCGGCGGTGCGGCCGGACTTCTTGGCCGCTTTGGCCAGACCCTTGGTGCGCAGCCAGTCAACGGCGGCTTCCATGTCGCCGTCGGTTTCGGTCAGCGCCTTCTTGGCGTCCATCATGCCTGCGCCTGTGGTGTCGCGCAGTTCCTTGACCATGGATGCTGTGATAGCCATCTCTTGGTTCTCCTCTGGAAATACTTGTGCTTTCGGGGGCGGGTCCGGCCCGCGCCCCGCATCGGGAAACCGGGGCAGGTCCACCCTGCCCCGCAAATGTCATCCGCGGATGCGGATCAGCCTTCGGCCTTTTCCTCGGCCTTGGCGACGGTCTCTTTCTTCGACTCGATGTCGTAGGGCGCGTCTTTTGCCATGGCGTCGTCCGACACGGTCTCGGAAGAAGCGTTGCCGACCTCGACCCCGGTGGAGGCCTCTTCGGTCAGTGCGTCTTCTTCCGGGGCCTCTTCCATGGCGCCGATGTCGACACCGGCGGCGCCGAGCTGGGCGGACATGCCGTCAAGTGCGGCACGGGCTGCCAGATCGCAGTAAAGCGCGATGGCGCGGGCCGCGTCGTCGTTGCCGGGGATGATATAGTCGATACCATCGGGCGAGCAGTTGGTGTCGACAACGGCGACAACCGGGATGCCCAGCTTGTTCGCTTCGGCAACAGCGAGTTGTTCCTTGCGCACGTCGATGACGAAGATCAGGTCCGGACGACCGCCCATTTCGCGGATACCGCCCAGCGACGCTTCCAGCTTGGACTGGTCACGCTCCATGCCCAGACGCTCTTTCTTGGTCAGGCCCTCGAAGCCGCGCTCCGACTGTTCGTCGATGTTCTTCAGCCGCTGGATGGACTGGGACACGGTCTGCCAGTTGGTCAGCGTGCCGCCGAGCCAGCGGTGGTTCATGTAGTACTGGGCGCATTTCTCGGCCGCCTCGGCGATCGGCTGGGCCGCCTGACGCTTGGTGCCGACGAAAAGAATGCTGCCGCCCTTGGCGACGGTGTCACGGATCACCTGCAGCGCCTGGTCCAGCATGGGGACGGTCTGGGTGAGGTCCATGATGTGGATCCCGTTGCGCGCGCCGTAGATGTACGGGCCCATGCGGGGATTCCAACGCTGTGTCTGGTGGCCGAAGTGTACGCCTGCTTCAAGCAATTGGCGCATGGAGAACTCTGGAAGAGCCATGGTCTTTTACCTTTCCGGTTTAGCCTCATCGGGGGTATGACGCGTCTTCCCTAAGGAGTGGCGCCAACCGGCGGACATGCAGGGATTTCTCCCCCACAGGCCCAACCCCGACTGCGGGTTGAAGTGTCGCGCGTATAGGACAGCTTGGCTTCGGGCGCAAGGGGGGTCGGATGGGCAGCGGATTGACTATGCCGCGCCGGGCGATATCCGGCCCCTCCCCCTGCCTCAGGGCGTGGGTTCGTGCAGCCCGTTGCGCACCATGGCTTCCGCCGTGCGGGCCATGGCCTTGCGATCCTTCAACAAATCGCGCGCCAACGGGGGATGATAGGTCAGGATCACCGAACCACGGCCCGGTTGCGACAGCACGGTCCTGAAATGCTCCGCCAGCGCCATATCGCCCCACCAGCCATAGTGCCGCGCGTCCGCCCCGGGGGGCGCCACGTAGCGCAGGGTCAGGGGCTGGATGGCAGCGCTCGCAGGCATGTCGGTAAAGGCGGCGAAGAGCGCGGATTTGAAAGACAGCACCTGAAGGCCATCGGTCGTCGTACCTTCGGGAAAGAACGCCAGCAGGAAACCGTCGCGGATGCGCTGGCGCAGCAGATCCCGCTGCGCGCCCGCCTCCGCAGCTTCACGCTTGACGAAGGCGGTGCCGGTGACGCGGGCGAGCAGCCCGATCCCGGGCCAGCCCGCGACCTCGGACTTCGCGACGAAGCACACCCGGGTGGTGGCATTGATGGCGAAAACATCGATCCACGAGATATGGTTGCTCACCAGCGCACCGGCGCGGGCCATGGGGCGGCCCGATACCTTCAGCCGCAGGCCAAGGATGATGAGGCCGACGCGGCACACCGCCTGCGTCACATAGGGCGTTATCGGTCGATGCGCGCCCCAGACCGGTCGCTCCACCAGCCGCAACAAACCCAACACCACCAGCCCGACGCCGATCACCGTGAGCAAGGCGAGAACCCGGAGCACAAGCCTCAGCCAGCCGGCGGCCGATGGGGTCTTCACCTCTGGCAAGGTCTCGCTGTGCCAGGTGGGCGCCTTCATCCGGGCTGCCCCCCGTAGATGCGCAGCTGCCGCTCGCTCAGTTTCTTGGTATCCAGCACGAGGCAGACATCGGTCGTGTTGAACGCACGGTCGATAAAGGCCCCGTCGCCCACACAGCCGCCGAGGCGGAGGTAGGCTTTCATCAGGCTGGGTATCTGCAGCATGGCGCCGCGCCGGTCCAACCCTTCGGTCGGGATAAGGTCCATGGGCTGGCGGCCTTCGGCCCGCGCCCGGACCCGCAATTCCGGCGGCGCCAGATAGACGTGGTGAAGCAGCGAAAGCGGCTGGGCGAGCGCGGCGCTATCGGTGCCATGAAAGCTCGCCACGCCGAACAGCAGTTCGATATCATGTTCCGCGACATAGGCGGCCAGTCCGGCCCAGAGCCGGTGCATGGCGATACCGCCGCGATAGTCGCGATGCAGACAGGACCGACCGAGTTCCAGAAGCCGACGGCCCGTGGCTTTGAGCGGGCCGATGTCATATTCGCCTTCGGTGTAGAACCCCCCTGCCCGATCCGCCATGTCGGACCGCATCAGCCGGTAGACCCCGATCACATCGCCGGTACGATTGTCCGTCAGCAGCAGGTGATCCACGAAGGAATCGTATCTGTCACGTTCCAGCCCCGCGGCATGGTCCACCATCGTACCGGAACCGCCAAGTTCCTTGACGAAGACGTCGTAGCGCAGCCGTTGCGCCGCGTGCAGATCCGACGTCGATCGGGCAAGACGCACGCTGAAATCCTGTGACGCGCCATGGATCATGCGGTCGGTTGCCCTTCTTGCGACAGTCGCAGGGGACATAGGCGCATTGACGGCGGAGCGCAATCCGCCCTGCCCCCGCCAGCGGCGATCCCCCTTCACGTTGACCTTGAGGTAACCCCCGCAAATTAAGAGGTCATTAACCTTTTGACGAGAATGATCCCTCATCGAACACCGGAACAAGGCCTACGCGAAAACTGTCTATGACCATCTTTCCTTCGTCGCGAAAATTCACCGTCAACCTGCCATCGATGTTGCTTTGCACCTGTCCGACGCCCCATTCGGGCCGCTCCGGATGGCGGACCAGCATACCGGGGGTCAGGATCGCGTTCAGGTCTTCCATGCGCCGTCCTTTCGCTTTGCGGGCCGTGCCGTGAACGGGGCCGATAGCGCGCTTGGCGCCCTTATCGGCAGCCGCATCTGCCATGACCTGATATCGCCCATCGGCGCCATCAACAACGGAATAGAACTCATGACCATGGCCGGGGGCACGAAAGGCCCGGAAATGGCATTGATCGAGGAATCGGTGGGCCATGCGAGCGCGCGGATCCGGTTTTTCCGGCTCGCCTTCGGGGCGGCCGGCGACCAGATGGTCGGCCGGGATGAGGCGCAGGCCGTCCTGAGGGATACCTACGGGGCAAGTCGGCTGCGCATTGGCTGGGATGCCGGCCCGGCCCAGCCGCGCAATTCGGTGCGGCTCGCCTTTCTGGGGTTGCTCTGCCTTGAAACCGCCCTCCCCTTCGGCGGCGAGGTGGAGATTACGGCGCGGGGGGAGAGTTGGACGCTGCGCGGATCGGGCGCCAAGCTGATGCCCGACCCCGAAACATGGGCATTGCTGGCAGAGGAAGAACCGCGCGCCATCCTCGCCCCCTCACTCGTTCAATTCGCGCTGGCACCCGCAGTGGCCCGCGAAGCGGGCCGCCGGATCGAAACCAGCATCGGGGCAGAGGAAATTGTCCTGACCTTCTGAGGGTCTGCGGGGAATTCTCAGCCGCGCACCGTACCGTCACCGGTCACGATATACTTGAAACTGGTGAGCTGCGTGGCCCCGACCGGCCCCCTTGCATGCAGCTTGCCCGTCGCAATCCCGATTTCCGCTCCCATCCCGAATTCGCCACCGTCAGCGAACTGCGTGGAGGCGTTGTGCATGAGGATCGCGGAATCCAACCGTGAGGTGAAGGCCTCGACGGCCCCGGCATCCTCGGTGATGATGCAGTCGGTATGCTGGGAGCCATAACGGCGAATGTGATCAATGGCTTCGTCCACGCCGCTGACCTGACGCGCGGCGATGATACTGTCGAGATATTCGCGCCCCCAGTCGTCGGACCCGGCGGGAACGGTCCCGTCGACCGAAAGAAGAGCTTCGTCCGCCCGCACCTCGACGCCCGCGTCGATCAGGGCACGCAGCACCCCCTTGCCGATGGTCGGGGCGATCTTTTCGTGGATCAGCAGACATTCCGCTGCCCCGCAGATGCCGGTGCGCCGGGTCTTGGCATTCAGCACGACCTTCAGCGCCTTTTCGGGATCTGCATGTTCATCGATGTAGATATGCACGATCCCTTCGAGGTGGGCAAAGACCGGCACCCGGGCCTCCCGCTGGACGAGCCCCACCAGCCCCTTGCCCCCCCGGGGCACTATGACGTCGATGGAGCCGGTCATGCCCAGCATTTCGCTGACGGCAGCGCGGTCGCGCGTCGGGACGAGCTGGATGGTGTCTTCGGGCAGGCCCGCATCGCGCAATCCCTGCTGCAGACAGGCGTGAATGGCCCGCGAGGAATGAAAGGACTCCGACCCGCCGCGCAGGATCACCGCGTTGCCGGCCTTGAGGCACAATGCACCGGCATCCGCCGTGACATTGGGCCGGGATTCGTAGATCACACCGATCACGCCAAGCGGCGTGCGCACCCGCTTGATATGCAGACCCGATGCCTGATCCCACTCCGCCATGACCTCCCCCACCGGATCGCGCTGGTCGGCGATGGCCCGCAGGCTGCCCGCGATGTCGCGAATACGCCCTTCATCAAGGCGGAGCCTGTCCATCATCGCGTCAGACAGCCCCTTTTCGCGCCCGTATTCGAGATCGCGGGCGTTGGCCGCCAGAATATCGCCGGAGGTCGAGAGCAGGGCATCAGCCGCGGAAATGAGCGCGGCGTGCTTGCGCTCCGCCGAGGCGGTCGCCACCTGCGCCGCAGCGGCGCGCGCGCGTTGGCCAATGTCCTGCATCAGCGTTTTCACATCTTCGCCGGCATCAGTCATGGTCGGTCCTTCTGCTTTGTTTACAGGTGTTTGAACGTCGCTTTTCATCAGATCGCCATGTCGTCCCTGTGTATCACCGCGGCACGTCCGGGATAGCCCAAGAGGGTTTCGATACGGTCCGACTGGCACCCCATGATCTGGGCGATTTCCTGCGCGGTATAGCGCACGAGCCCATGGCCGAGCACGCGCCCGTCCGGCCCGAGGATCGCGATACTGTCCCCGCGACCAAAGCCGCCATCCACGCCTGTAACCCCCGCGGGCAAAAGCGATTTCCCGCGCGACAGCGCCGCCACCGCGCCCGCGTCCAGCACCACGCTGCCCCGGGGCTTCAACGCCGCGATCCAGCGTTTGCGGGCGGCCTTGGGGTCTGTATGGGCGGTGAACCATGTGGCGGGCGCGCCGCCGCTCAGCGCGGAAAGCGGTCGCATCACGGATCCTTCGGTGATGGCCAGCGCGCAGCCTGCTGCCGTGGCGGTCCGGGCCGCCATGATCTTTGTCTTCATGCCGCCCTTGGACAGCCCCGATCCCGCATCGCCGGCCATCGCCTCGATCTGCGGCGTGATCTCCTCGATCACGTCAAAGCGGCGGGCGTCCGGGTCCTCAGCGGGATTGGCGCTGTAAAACCCATCCACATCCGAAAGCAGAACGAGCTGATCCGCCCCCGCCGTCACGGCAATCTGCGCCGCCAGCCTGTCGTTGTCGCCAAAGCGGATTTCATCGGTGGCCACGGTGTCGTTTTCGTTCACGATGGGCACGACACCAAGCGACAACAACTGCTCCAACGTTGCCCGACTGTTGAGATAGCGCCGCCGGTCGGCACTGTCTTCGAGCGTGACGAGAACCTGCGCTGTGGTGATACCGTGGGGGGCCAGAACCTCTTCGTAGGCGCGGGCAAGCCGGATCTGCCCGACCGCGGCGGCCGCCTGTGCCTGTTCGAGCGCCAGCGTGGTGGCTGGCAACCCGAGCACCCCCCGCCCCAAAGCGATGGAGCCGGAGGAGACCACGACGACATCGATCCCCAGCCCCTTCAGCCAGGCGACGTCTTCGGCGAAGGCCTGCAACCAGTCATGCCGCAGCGCCCCCGTCGTCCGGTCCACCAGCAGGGCGGACCCGATCTTGACGACAAGTCGCCGCGCGTCGGTCAGGGTTGCCACGGCGCCTCTTCCTCTTGCGGGCGCTGGCGCAGACGGTCCTCGTCGATGTTGGAACGCAGAGCCCGCAGCACTTCCGTCACCCCTTCGCCCGCGACGCCGGACATTTCCATAACCTCACCGCCAACGGCATCTTTCAATTCTTTCAGTGCACTTGCGCAGCGTTCTTCATCCAATGCATCAACCTTGTTCAGGACCGTAACCCGTGGCTTTTCAGCCAGATCGCCGCCATAGGCTTCCAGTTCGGTGATGATGGTCCGGTAATCCTCCGCGATGGTTTCCGAAGTGCCGTCGACGAGATGCAGCAGCACCGCGCAGCGTTCCACATGGCCAAGGAACCGATCACCGATGCCCCTGCCCTCATGCGCCCCGGCGATGAGACCCGGGATATCCGCCACCACGAATTCCGTATTGTCGACACCCACAACCCCGAGGTTGGGGTGCAGCGTCGTGAAGGGATAATCGGCGATCTTGGGGCGCGCATTGGACGTGGCCGCGAGGAAAGTAGATTTGCCCGCGTTCGGCAGACCCAAAAGCCCCACGTCCGCGATCAGCTTGAGCCGGAGCCAGAGCGTGCGCTCCACCCCTTCCTGCCCCGGATTGGCGCGCCGGGGGGCCTGATTGGTGGAGGATTTGAAATGAAGGTTGCCGAAGCCGCCATTGCCGCCCCGTGCTAGCTGAACCCGCTGGCCCAGTTCGGTCAGATCGGCCAGCACGGTTTCCTGATCCTCGTCGAGGATCTCCGTACCCACCGGCACCCGCAGCACCAGATCCTCGCCATCCTTGCCAGTGCGCTGTTTGCCCATACCCGGCTGACCGTTCTTGGCAAAGAAGTGCTGCTGGTAGCGGAAATCGATCAGTGTGTTGAGCCCGTCCACGGCCTCTGCCCAGACGGAACCGCCATCGCCGCCGTCGCCACCGTCGGGACCGCCGAATTCGATGTATTTCTCCCGTCGGAAGGACACGCAGCCCCCGCCGCCCGCGCCGGAGCGGATATAGACTTTGCAGAGGTCGAGAAATTTCATGTGGGGCCTTTCCGGCGGTCAGAGCTTGCGGCTGTACGTCCAGGTGGGTACGGCAGCGTCGCGTGCAAGACAATATGTCTCCGCATCGCCGAGGTAGACAAAGCCCGCATTGGTCAGAACCTTGGCCGATGCCGGGTTGTCATGAAAGACCGAAGCGAACATGGCACAGTTTTCGAGCGGATTGGCGGCGACCAGCGCCTGTACCGCTTCGGAGGCGAGATGCGTGTTCCAGAACGCGGGCGCGACCCAATAGCCGATTTCGGATTGTGCCCGGTCCAGCCGGGTCAGGGTGATCACGCCCATCACCTCGGACGTGCCGGATTTGCTGCCGTCCATCACCCAGACATCTTCGTCACGCTCCTCCGCCATGGCGCGGGTGATGAAGGCTTCGATCACCCCGGGCGGCAGCGGGTGGGGAATGGACACGGTGGACATGGCGA
>NZ_LWEX01000340.1 GCF_001634885.1 Sulfitobacter sp. HI0040
GTTCTGAACGGGCGGCGCAAGCTGTCTTCGATGATATTTGTCTGAGGTGGGGCGCGCACTAGGTTACGCCTCATGATCAAACAATCAGAACTGCCGGACACGATCGCGATCTTCCCTCTGGCAGGAGCCCTCCTTTTGCCCCGCTCGCGGCTGCCGCTGCATATTTTCGAGCCGCGGTACCTGCAAATGGTTGAGGATGCACTGAAAACGCCCGGGCGGCTGATCGGAATGATCCAGCCGAACGAGGTTCCGGGGCGGAACGGGCCGGGGCTTCACACGATCGGCTGTGCAGGGCGCATCACCCAGTTCTCGGAAACCGAGGACGGTCGCTACATGATCACGCTGGGCGGGGTGTCGCGT
>NZ_LWEX01000341.1 GCF_001634885.1 Sulfitobacter sp. HI0040
AGATTTGACGCACCAGACCTCCCACCAGATCGTGTCGGACGGGTTTTGCGGCAACGCTTCCAGATCATCGGTCCAGAAGGTTTCGAGACGTGCCTTTCGGATCGCTTCAATCGGCTCCACAAAGGGCTTGTTGGGTGGGTTTTGCCCTTTCTCGGTTAGTTCGCCTGTCTGGTAATCAGTCAGGATGCTTTCGAGCACATCTTTAGCCTCTTCCGGGACGAACAAGCCC
>NZ_LWEX01000342.1 GCF_001634885.1 Sulfitobacter sp. HI0040
CGTGCGTGATGTTGAAATCCGGGTTCTCGGCCTTGTAGGCCGCCAGCTCGTTGATCACATCTGTCGGCTCGTAAGGCAACAGCAGCTTGGTCACGTCCATCGCACGTTTCTGCAATACCTTCAGCGAGGGGCCGACGCCACAGGCAATGGCGAACTTGATCAGCGTCTGCAGTTTCGCGGGGCCCGCGATGCCGATGTGAATGGGCAGGTCGATGCCTGCGAACTTCAGGCTGTCGGCCCATTCGATGATCGGCTGCGCCTCGAAGGCGAACTGGGTGGCGAT
>NZ_LWEX01000343.1 GCF_001634885.1 Sulfitobacter sp. HI0040
GCGCCGCGATCTCTACATCCACGCCCCTTGGTTTGCCGGCCTCTTCCCAGCTGTAGGGCGGATAGTCTTCGTAGACGGCAAAGCGCATGTGGCCCTGCTCCACGATCGTATCGAGATCCTGGCCCACCTCGTCCCGGCCCGTGTTCTGGGGTTTTGGCTGCGGGATATATCCCGCGCAGGGGTCCGCGGCACGGGCCTGTCCGGCAAGGGAGAGGCCCGCAAGCAGGGAAAGGGTGATGAAAGCGAGACGCATGTTATTCGGCGGCCGACAATCCGATCGTGAGGATCTCTGCCGCGCGGTCGTAGCTTGCCTTGGTGCCGTCGATCCGCTCGGCGGCGCGAAGGGCGATTGAATCCGCCACCGGCGCGCCCGAAAGCGTTTCGATGCCGTCGCCCAACTCGTGCAACCGCGCGATGATGGCATCGGGGTCCGCACCGGTATCGTCGCCGGCATAGCCGGCAAGCTGGTCGCGGATCGCCTTCAGCTCATCCGAAACGGCATCCATGGCCTCCTGATCGGGGCGTGTTTCGATGTAGGTGCGGATCGCCCATGCTGCGTCCTGCCCCAGTGTTTCGCCGAAGGCGGGCATCTTGGTCACGCCATTCTGGGTATAGCCTTCGCGGAAGCGCTCCACATACCATTCGTCGCCATATTCTTCCGCTTCGAGGAACCGCAGATCGGGCGCCAACCCGCCGGAGATCGCCTCCAACCCGTGGCAGCGCGCGCAATTCTGGTTGTAGCCGGAGGCGCCGATCTCGATCGCTTCCTTCCAGGTTTCCTCGCCCACCTTGTCGGCGCGGTAGGGGTTTTCCGTCAGCCATTCGTCGCCGGTGTGCGGCAGGTTCCCGGTATCCACCGGCGATATGCCCAAGGGAAGCCCGGCGGCCATGGCGACGGTGACGCTGGCGCCCAAAAGCGCGGCCCCGATGGTCAATCTGCCTGTCGTTCCGGTCATGTCGTTCCTCCCTCAACCCGTGACGGGACCGGATTTAGCATGCGCCTCGGCGGCCAGATATAAGACCTTGGTCGTCGGGATGGACGAAAGTCCTATTCGACAGCATGGGGCGGGGTGTATAGCTTTCGAAAAGGGGGGAATATCTTGCGTAATCGGTTCTTTAACAGCTGGCTGGCCACGGTTCTCGGGATGCTGCTGGCGGCTGGTGCGCAGGCCGAAACCGTGATGAAGATCGGCTATCTCAAGGTCGATACGCCACGTCCGCCGGTCCTGTCCAACCTTGACCCTGTACCGGAGGATCTGGGCCTCGCCGGGGCCCGCACCGGGTTGGAAGACAACGCGACAACGGGGCGGTTTCTGGGCCAGACCTATACCCTGATAGAGGATCGCGTGCCCGAGGGGGGCGACGCGATTGCCGCGGCAAAGGCCATGCTGGCGCAAACGCCCTTTGTGCTGCTGGACGCGCCCGGACGGACCCAACTCGCCATCGCGGATCTGAAGGAGGCGCAGGGCGCGCTGCTTTTCAACGCCTCTTCGGGCGAGACTGCGCTGCGCAGTGAAAATTGCCGCGCCAACCTGCTGCACAGCCTGCCTTCGGATGCGATGCGCACGGATGCGCTGGCGCAGGTGCTCATGCAGAAACGCTGGACGGACCTTGTATTGATCGCGGGAACCCATCCCGAGGATCTCGCCTATGTCGAGGCTTTGCGCCGCTCGCTCACCAAGTTCGGTCTGAAGCTCTCAGACGAAAAGACCTGGGCCTTCGACGCCGACATGCGGCGCAACGCGGCACAGGAAGTGCCGCTCTTTACACAGGATTTCGGCGATTACGACGCGCTGATCGTGGCCGATGAACTGGGCGATTTCGGGCGCTACATTCTTTACAACACATGGCAGGCCCGGCCCGTGGTCGGATCGGAAGGGCTGAGCGCCGTGGCGTGGAGCCCCGTGATGGAACAATGGGGTGCTGCGCAGTTGCAGAGCCGGTTCACCAAGGCAGCGGGCCGGGCAATGATGCCGCGCGACTATGCCGCCTGGGCGGCGGTGCGCACCCTGGGGGAGGCTGTGACCCGTCTGGACAGCAGCGATCCCGCCAGCCTGCGGGGCTATATCCTGTCGGAGACTTTCGAACTGGCGGGCTTCAAGGGTCGTCCGATGACCTACCGAAGCTGGAACGGACAGTTGCGCCAACCCATCGCCGTGGTCCACCCGCGCGCGATGGTGGCGCAGGCGCCGCTGGAAGGGTTCCTGCACCGCGTCAACGAACTGGATACCCTCGGGCTGGATGAGCCCGAAAGCAAATGCGAGGCCTTCGAATGAACAAGCTGACCGCCGCGCTCCTTTGCGGAGCCTCTCTGACGGGGCCTGCCCTTGCGGATGAAATATGGGTGACCAATGAAAAGGACGATACCGTCAGCGTGATCGATACCGATACGCTGGAGGTCGTGCGCAGTTATCCGACGGGTGAGCGACCGCGCGGGATCATCTTTTCGAAGGATTATTCCCGTGTCTACATCTGCGCGTCGGACAGCGACGCGGTGCAGGTCATGGACCCGGAAACGGGCGAGATACTGCATGACCTGCCGTCGGGCGAAGACCCGGAGCAATTCGTGCTCCACCCCGATGACCGGCACCTTTACATCGCCAATGAGGACGACGCGATCACCACGGTGGTGGACACGCAGACGCGCAAGGTCGTGGCCCAGATCGACGTGGGCGTTGAACCTGAAGGAATGGCCGTTTCCCCCGATGGGAAGATCGCGATCACCACGTCCGAAACGACCAACATGGCCCATTGGATCGACACCGAAAGCCATACGCTCTTTGCCAACACGCTGGTGGACAGCCGCCCGCGCCACGCGGAATTTGCGAAGGACGGGACGGAATTGTGGGTGAGCAGTGAAATCGGCGGCACGATCACCGTCTTCGACGTGACGACGCAACAGGAACTGCACAAGATCACCTTCGACGTGAAGGGCGTACATCCCGACCGCGTGCAGCCTGTCGGTTTCGAATTCACCGAAGGTGACAGGCTGGCCTTTGTGGCGCTTGGGCCGTCGAACCACGTGGCCGTGGTCAACGCCCAAACCTACGAGGTGGAGGATTATATCCTCGTGGGGCGGCGGGTCTGGCATATGGCGTTCAATGCCGACCGCAGCCTTTTGTTCACAACCAACGGCGTCTCCGGCGATGTCACCGTGATCGACGTGGCGAAACGCGAGGCCAGAAAATCGATCAAGGTGGGCCGGTTCCCCTGGGGTGCTGCTTTCCGCCCGACCCCGTGATAGTCATCGCAGCGAAAAGAGGTATCCGATGAAAGTGAACTTGCCCCGCGGCATATGCGCCGCTGTGTTTCTGGCCCTGCCGCTGCCGACACCTGTGCTGGCCGATGAGGACACAGCCCGCCCCGATTTCGGGATCGCGGGCCTGCTGTCGGGCAGCAACAAGACCGATCTTCCGCCACTGACCCTGTCGGCCGGTGAGCCGCTGTCGGACGCGCCGTGGGAGCTTCGTTCTGGTGGGTATTATGAGGTGGAGATTACCTCTGACGGGTCTCAGGAACTGGCGCTGGTGGGTGCGCCCTTTCTCCGGGCGATCTGGATCGACGAGATCGTGATCGAAGGGCTGGAGATCCGGCCGCTCGGCCTCGACAGCGTGGAATTCGATGAGGCGGGAACGATGGAAATCGGCTTCGTCGCGATCCGGCCGGGCCAGTATTCCCTTCACGTCCCGGGAACGACGGGCGACACCCAGCGGGTAGAGATCACCATCAAATGAGCGGGCTGACCGTTTCGGGCTTGTCGCATGCCTATGGTCCGCGCAAGGCGCTGGACGACGTGGGCTTTGCCGTGGCGCCGGGACGGTTCTGTGCGCTTCTGGGGCCCAACGGTGCAGGCAAATCGACGCTGTTCGCGTTGATGACGCGGCTTCTGGTGGCGGGTGAAGGGCATATCGAGATCGCGGGGTTCGACCTTTCGCGCGAACCGCGCAAGGCGCTGGCCCGGCTTGGGATCGTCTTTCAGCAGACCACGCTGGACCTCGACCTGACGGTGCGACAGAACCTGCGGTATTTCGCGGCGCTGCATGGCCTGTCGGGGCAGGATGCCGACCGGGCGACCGATGCCGCGCTCGACCGGCTCGATATGACGGCGCGGGCGGATGAAAAGGCGCGCGCCCTGAACGGCGGCCACCGGCGCCGGACGGAAATCGCCCGCGCATTGCTGCATGCGCCTTCGGTCCTGCTGCTGGATGAGCCGACCGTGGGTCTCGACGCCGCGGCCCGCCGTGCGATCACCGATCATGTGCATGATCTGGCGGAGGAGGGGATTACCGTGCTTTGGGCCACCCACCTGACGGACGAGGTGCGCCCCGACGACCGGCTCGTGATCCTGCACCGGGGGCGGGTCATCGCCGACGGGCAGGCCCGCGAGATTGCGGGCGAAGCGGGCCTGTCGGACCGTTTCCTTCACCTGACGCGTGCCGAAGCATGAAGCCCTATCTCACTTCGCTCCGTGCCATTGTGCTGCGAGAGGCCTTGCGGTTCGTGCATCAGCGCGAACGGTTCATTGCCGCTCTGGTCCGTCCGCTGGTCTGGCTGCTGGTATTCGCAGCCGGTTTCCGCGCCGCGCTTGGGATCAGCATCATCCCCCCGTATGAGACCTATATCACCTATGAAACCTACATCGTGCCGGGGCTCTGCGGGATGATCCTGCTGTTCAACGGGATGCAATCCTCGCTTTCCCTAGTCTACGACCGGGAAATGGGTTCGATGAAGCTTTTGCTCACCAGTCCGCTGCCGCGTTGGTGGCTGCTCTTTTCGAAGCTGGCAGGCTCCACGGTCATTTCGATCCTGCAGGTCTATGCCTTTCTGATCATCGCCGCGTTTTTCGGGGTGCAGGCCCCGCCGCTCGGTTACGTCACGGTGCTGCCTGCGCTGATCGTCGCGGGGCTGATGCTGGGGGCGCTGGGGCTCTTGCTGTCGAGCTTCGTTCGCCAGTTGGAAAACTTCGCAGGTGTGATGAACTTCGTCATCTTCCCGATGTTTTTCCTGTCCTCCGCGCTCTATCCCTTGTGGAAAATGGCCGAAAGCTCGGAACTGCTTTACACTATTTCCCTTCTCAATCCCTTCACCCATGCCGTCGAACTGGTCCGCTTCGCGCTTTATCTGGAATGGAATATCGCCGCTCTGGGCTGGACGCTGCTGGCCACGGGCGTTTTCACCGCCCTGGCGCTTTGGGGCTATGATCCGGCCCGCAGCGGCGGCGCGCGGCGCGGTGTCTGAGTATATGCGACCATAGGAGTGCAGCCGAGGGGGTGTTTTCATGCTAGGATGCAAGGCATGAAACATATCGCTGTGATTTTCTGCCTTGCCGCCGCCCCGCTCGCTGCCGAAGAGCCGGGGCAATACGGCACGCTCAACCCCGACGAATTGACGTGGCAAAGCCAGATCGACAAGGCAAAGCGGGGGGAGACGAGCATGACGCTCTGCGCGAGCGGCTACATGCTGACGAAATCCGGCGATCACGCCGCGGCCCGCACGATTTTCGAGGCCTGCGCGCGGGACGGCTATACCGGTACGATGACGTGGATGAGCCAGTTGGACAACAATGGCTTGGGCGGTGAATACAACCCCGATGCCGCCGCCGAATGGGACCGCCGCGCGGCGGAGGCCGGGGACCCGGTCGGGCGGTTCAACTACGGGCTGGACCTGTTGCGCGGTCATGGGGTCTCGCAGGACGAAGCCCTGGGCCGGCGTTACGTCGATGCTGCAGCGGCGGATGGTCTGGAGATTGCGAAGCGCCTTCAGGACGCGGGCTATGACCCGGATGAGGTCACGCCCGACGCGGACAACTGGAAATACGCGCCGCTGTTCTGAAGCGCCCGGGCCTTATTCGATGATCAACGCCGGAAGCCAGTGGCTGTCAGGGTCCGTTTCGATGATGTCCTGATCCCGCAGGGGCCGCATTTCCCCCTCCGGGGGCGGTGCTGAGAGCAGGTCCATATCCATCTCATGCAATGTGCCGCGAAAGCCTTCGCCCTCCGGTTCGATCCGGTAGTAGAGGCCGTTCCACATATCGATCCCGTAATCCGTCCGGTCCTTCCACAAGAACAGCAGGTCATATTCGAGATCGGTCGTGGCCTCGGCGATGTTGCGGCGGATCGCGTAAGGATAGGGGACGTGACACCATGTCTTTTCCGCCCCTTCGAGGCAGCGGAACGGACGCATCGACAGGAAATGATCCGTGAAGGGTTCTTCGGCCATTCGAAGCGTGTAATTCCCGTCTTGGGCTACGTTCAGCGTGCCGATCCGTAGGCGCGTCCCGTCTGCTTCCTGCAGGAAAACGCCGCGCGTCTGTTCAGCCGCCACAGGTGAAACGCCAGCAAACGCGCCGACGCAGCAAAGCGCGAGACCGTGCAAGGTGATATGTCGTTTCATGGCGTCCTCCCCCTGCAAGCATAGGCAGGTAAGGCAAAACGCGCTCTGCGACAAAGGTCGCGGCCTGCGCGCGGGGCGGTACGACCAAGGTTCAATATCCCTGTGCAGGCTTTCATCGAATACTGCGGGCGGGTCGGATCGGACACGTCGAATACCGCGTGGCACCGGGAAGAACACAACGGGAGGAAACGACATGAACAGATTTATCATTGCGGTCACGGCTGCGCTGCTGGCCGCCGGGCCGGGGCTGACCGCCGTCACCGAAGCGGACCTTGCCAATGACACCGCATCGACGGGCGATGTACTGACAAACGGTATGGGCCGCCATCTGCAGCGCCATTCACCGCTGGATACGCTCAACAAGGAAAACGTGGACAACCTCGTTCCCGCATGGGCCTTCAGCCTTGGTGGCGAGAAGCAGCGCGGGCAGGAAACCCAGCCCATCATCCACGACGGCGTCATGTATATCACCGGCTCCTATTCGCGGCTCTATGCGATCGACGCCAAGACAGGGGAAGAGCTGTGGCAATATGATGCCCGGCTTCCCGAAGGGATCCTGCCCTGCTGTGACGTGGTGAACCGCGGTGCCGCCATCTTCGGCGACAATGTCTACTTCGGGACGCTGGATGCCCGGATCGTGGCGCTGAACAAGGATACCGGCGACGTTGTCTGGAACAAGAAGATCGCGGACTACAAGGCCGGTTACAGCTATACCGCCGCGCCGCTGATCGTGGATGGCCTGATCATCACCGGCAACTCTGGTGGTGAGTTCGGCATCGTCGGCGAAGTGCAGGCACGTGACGCCGAAACCGGTGAGCTCGTCTGGACGCGCCCGGTGATCGAGGGGCACATGGGCACGCTCAACGGCGAAGAAAGCACCATGACCGGCACGCTGAACGCGACCTGGCCGGGTGACATGTGGAAGACCGGCGGCGGCGCCACATGGCTGGGCGGCTCCTACGACGCGGAAACCGATACGCTGGTCTTCGGCACCGGCAACCCGGCACCGTGGAACAGCCATCTGCGCGACGCGGGCACCCCGACCGAAGGCAACAAGGGCGACAACCTCTATGCCGCCTCGCGTCTGGGGATTGACCCCGCCACCGGCGAGATCAAGTGGCACTTCCAGACCACCCCGCGCGAAGGCTGGGACTATGATGGCGTGAACGAAGTGGTCGCCTACAACGACCGCGAAGGGAATAAGCGCTACGCTACGGCGGACCGGAACGGCTATTTCTACGTGCTGGACCGGGAAACCGGCGACTTCATCAGTGCCACGCCCTTCGTGAAGGACATCAGCTGGGCCAGCGGCATCGACGAAAACGGGCGCCCGATCTTCGTCGAGGAAAACCGCCCCGGTGACCCGACCGAAGCAGCCGACGGCAAGAAAGGTGAGGTCGTCTTTGCCTCCCCCTCCTTCCTCGGGGGCAAGAACTGGATGCCGATGGCGCATTCGCCCAAGACGGGCCTCTTCTACGTCCCGTCCAACGAATGGGGCATGGATATCTGGAACGAGCCGATCACCTACAAGAAGGGCGCGGCTTACCTCGGGTCCGGCTTTACCATCAAGCCGAACTACGAAGACCACATTGGCAGCCTGAAGGCGATCGACCCCGACACCGGCGAGCTGAAGTGGGAATTCAAGAACGACGCGCCCCTCTGGGCCGGGGTGATGACTACCGCGGGCGGGCTGGTCTTTACCGGAACGCCAGAGGGCAAGTTCATAGCCTTTGACGATGAGACAGGCGAAGAGCTCTGGTCCTTCCAGACCGGCTCCGGCATCGTCGGACAGCCCGTCACATGGGAGCAGGACGGCGAACAGTTCGTCACGGTAATTTCGGGCTGGGGCGGCGCCGTTCCGCTCTGGGGCGGTGAAGTGGCCAAGAAGGTCAACTACCTCAATCAGGGCGGCACCCTCTGGACGTTCCGCCTGCCGGAACAGCTCGCCTCCCGCTGAAGCCGATACATGATCAGGAAATGCGCCCCCCGGGGCGCATTTTTTCATTTCCGAAGGGGGGTAATACCTTTTGGCAAGAGACATCCCAAACGCCAGCGCCTAGGCTTGGAGTCATGACGCCGCATCCCTTTTCATCCTCCAGCCGCGATACCTCTCCCGAAGGGGCCGGGTGGGCTCTGGTCATCGACGATCATCCGTTGTTCTGCGACGCGCTGGAAATGACGTTGCGCTCCGTGGCGGACTACCGGCAGGTGGAAACGGCGAATTGCCTTGCTGCCGCGCTGACACTGCTGGAGCAGAAAGGGCACCCCGCATTGATCCTGCTGGACCTGAACCTGCCCGACGTGAACGGGTTGGACGGATTGATCCGGCTCAAGCGCGCGGTATCCGGCGTACCGGTGATCATCGTGTCTTCGATGACTGACAATACCGTGATCAACGGCGCGATCACCGCGGGCGCCTCTGGCTTCGTGCCCAAGCACAGCCGTCGCAACGTGTTCAAGGATGCGATCGAACAGATCGGCAGGGGCGAGGTCTATAAACCCTGCGGGTATGTTGAAAGCGCGAATGCACAGGAAGAAGACAGCACGCTGGGGCGGCTTGCCTCGCTTACCAATCAGCAGTCGCGGATCCTTCAGTTGATCTGCGAAGGCAAGCTGAACAAGCAGATCGCCTATGACCTTTCCATCGCGGAAACCACGGTAAAGGCCCATGTGACGGCGATCATGCGCAAGCTCGGTGTCCAGAGCCGGACGCAGGCGGTGCTTGCCGCGCATGACGCGCGGTTCTCGCACGTATTGCCAAAAGAAGATCCAGCCCGCTAGTCTGCCCGGGGGGAGAGACGACGCGGTGAAAGACGATTCCGTATCAAAGGGGGGGACCGCGCATGCGTTGCGCCGGGCGCAGGTATCCTACCGGGATGCGGGGGCGGTGGCGCAGCTTTGCGCTGCTCTGGGGCCTGGTCCGCTTTCGCTCGTGGCGCTCTTTGTGTCGTCGGGTGCCGATTTTCCACAGGTGATCGCCGAAGCGGAGGGCGCCTTTCCCGATACCGATGTCATGGCCTGCACGACTGCCGGTGAGATCGGCGCGGACGGCTACGAAGAGGGAATGATCGTCGCCATCGGTCTGCCGGCGGATCACTTCGCCAGCCGCACCCTGCTGATCGAGGATTTGAACGACCAGCATACGCAGGCCGTGCTGGACCGGGTATCGCTGGACCGTGTCGCCGTGCAGGAACGGCATGAGGACAAGCGTCAGGGATTTGCCTTTCTCATGGTGGACGGCATGTCGCTGCGCGAGGATACACTTGCCGCCACCATTGCGCCCGCCCTGCGCGATATGCCGCTCTTCGGCGGCTCGGCCGGGGACGGGCTGGATTTTCAGCATGCCTGGGTCGCGCTGAATGGCAAGATTCGCGAAAATGCCGCCGTTCTCAGCCTGATCCAGACCGACCACCTGACCCATGTCTTCAGCATCGATCATCTGGTGCCCAGCGAAGAACAGATGGTCGTGACGGACGCCGACCCGGACCGGCGCATCGTCAAGGAGATCAACGCGGAGCCTGCCGCACGGGAATATGCCCGCATCGTCGGCAAGGACCCGGACCAGCTCGACCAGTTCACCTTCGCCTCTCATCCCGTCGTCGTGCGGATCGGCAACAGCCATCACGTCCGTGCGATCCAGCAGGTCAACGAGGCGGGCGAACTGGTGTTCTTTGCCGCCATCGATGAAGGCATGGTGCTGACGCTCGCCGATCCGGAACCGCTGGCCGCCCATCTCCAGCGCAAGCTCTCGGAACTCGACGCGGCGGGACAGCTCATCGATATTGTCGGATGCGACTGTATTCTGCGCCGGATCGAAGCGGAGCAGACGCAGGTCACCCGGCAGATGTCCGAGATACTCGCCCGGCACAAGGTGATCGGTTTTTCCACCTACGGCGAACAGATCGGGCCGCTGCACGTCAATCACACGATGACCGGCGTGGCGATATACGCCAACCCCGAAGCCGGGCGGAATTAGCGATGTCCCTCATCAATCCGGCCGACACGCTGGAGCGCCAGAATGAAAAGCTCCTGACCATCGCGCAGGCGCTGATGCGCAAGGTGGAGCAGAAGAACGAGCAATCCGGCATCGCCTATGCGCAGTTCGAGCGGGCGGCCTTTCTCGAAGTGCAGGTGCGCGAGCGCACGACCGACCTCGAACGCACGCTCGATCTTCTGCAGGAATCCAACGCGCAGCTTGAAACCGCGCGCGCCAACCTTGGCGAAGCGATCGAGACGATCAGCGAAGGCTTCGCGCTCTTCGACACATCCGACAGGCTGGTGCTGTTCAACAGCCGCTTCTGCCGGGATTTGCAGGATGTCGAGGCCTCCCTGCACGAGGGGCTGACCTTCAAGGAATATGTCACGCTCGTATCGGCCAGCGCCTACCTGTCCCTCCCTGCCGGTTCGACGCCGGAAAACTGGGCCGCCGGGCGCTATGCCCGCCACCACGACGATCACGTGGTTTTCAACGTCAGTCTTGTCCGGGACCGCTGGCTGCAGATCAGCGAACATCGCACCGCCCGGGGCGGCACCGTCATTCTGCAAACCGATGTGACGGATATCATCCGCCTCGAACGGCTCGAACGGGACCGGATGCGGGACGAACAGGCGCAGACGCTTCAGGCGACGCTCGATCACCTCAATCAGGGGGTCTGCATCTTCGACGACAAGCAGAACCTCGTCGGGTGGAACAAGCGGATGGATCACCTGCTGGAACTGCCGCCGCAGCAGGCGGCGATGGGCCAGCACTTTCTTTCGTTGCTGCGCCGGTTGGAGGACCAGCTTCAGTTCACCGGCGATTTCGACGCGGCGATGCTGGAGCGGTGGGCCAACCAATCGGCGGGGCGGTCGGCGATTTCCTTCGAAGTGACCCGGAACGGAGAGCAGACCTTCAGTATCTTCGGACAGGAAATGCCCGACCGGGGCTTCGTGATCAGCTTTACCGATGTGACGGCGGAACGCGCCGCGGTGCGTGCCCTGGCCGAGATGAACGAACTGCTTGAACGCAAGGTCGCCGACCGGACACAGGAACTGGGCATCGCCTTGGCAGAGGCGGAGCGCGCCAATGCGTCCAAGTCACGCTTCGTCGCTGCTGCCAGCCATGACCTGCTGCAGCCGCTGTCGGCGGCGAAGCTCTTTATCTCCACCATGTCCGACCGGATCGTGGAACCGGAACTGCGCGGCGTCGCCGGGAAGGCGGAGGCGGCACTGGCGTCGGTGGAACAGATCATCGAGGCGTTGCTCGACATTTCCAAGCTCGATTCGCGCAGCGCTGTCTTCGATGTGCAGAATGTCCGCATCTCGGGGATACTGGATTCCCTGCGGGACGAACTGACCCCGGTGGCGGAGGACAAGGGCATCGACCTGCGAATCGTCGGCTGCGGATTGGTCCTGCGCAGCGACCCGGGGTACCTGCGCCGGATCGTCCAGAACCTTGTGACCAACGCGATACGCTATACCGACCGGGGCAAGGTTCTGGTGGGCGTGCGGCGCAGGAACGGCATCGCCCGGGTGGAGGTCCATGACACCGGGCGCGGCATCGCCCCCGATGATCAGGCGGCGATTTTCCAGGAGTTCAAGCGCATCGACGTTTCCCAGTCCAACGCGGGCCTCGGCCTTGGCCTCGCGATAGTGGAGCGTGCCTGCAAAAGCCTGAACCATCCGCTTACGCTGATGTCGGAACCGGGGCGGGGCAGCTGTTTCGCTTTCGAGGTTCCGATGCACAGGGGCGGCACGGTCACCGTACCGCTCGCGCAGCCCGCAAGCGGTTTCCGCGCCGTGATCCCGGATGGTCTGGTTGTCTTTCTGGTGGAAAACGATCCCAAGTTGGCCGATGCGATGACCCTGTTGATCGAAGGCTGGGGGGCGCATGTCATCCACGCGGAGACGGGCGAGGACGCGCTCGCCCTTCTGGCGGAGATCGAACTGACACCCGATGCGCTGTTGCTGGACTATCAACTGGGGGAGGGGATGTCGGGGCTGGAGCTTCACAGCGCGATCTGTGCGCGCTACGGCGATGTGCCCGCGCGCCTGATCTCCGCCGATCGCGGGACCGATCTGCGCCTCAGCTGCGAAAGGCGCGGCATTGAGCTGATGTCGAAACCCATCGATCAGGCCCGGTTGCTCACCTTCCTGTCCCGTGCCGGGGAAGGCAACGTTCAGGCGTTGACGCGGTAGGTCAGCGGGGTTTCCTCGTCCTCCGAGAATGCCTCGGCCATCTCAACGACCTTATGGTGCAGCGGGGATTTGATGCAGACCGGATCGGTGGCCGCCGGATCGCCTGCAAGCGCCATGGCCTGACAGCGGCAGCCGCCGAAATCGACAGTGCGCCGTTCGCAGGAGCGGCAGGGTTCCTGCATCCAGTCCGTACCGCGATAGGCCTGAAAGGCGGCGCCTTCGTACCAGATCTCGGCAAGCGGCCTGTCGGCGACATTGTCGAATGTGAGGCTCGGGATCGTCTGCGCGGCATGGCAGGGCAGCACCAGCCCGTCCGGCGTGATGTTGAGGCCCGTCGTCCCCCAGCCGCCCATGCAGCGTTTGGGATAATCGTCGTGATAATCCGCCGGCACATAGTCGATGACCATGGTGCCCTTCAGCCGTTCGCGTGCTTCGGCCACGATGCGCCCGGCCTCTTGCGCCTGTTCGCGCGTGGGCATCATCGCGCCCCGGTTCAGCATGGCCCAACCGTGGAACTGGACGATCGCCACTTCCATGCGGCGCGCCTTCATCTGTACGGCCATCTCGATCGCTTCGGGTAACTGGTGCAGGTTCTGCCGGTGCACAACGGCGTTGAGGGTAAGCGGAAAGCCTGCTTCGACGATCCACTGGGCGGCCTGCATCTTGCGCTTGAAGCCACCCTGATAGCCGCCGATTCGGTCCGCCATTTCCGCATCGGTGCCCTGCAGGGACAGTTGCACATGATCGAGGCCCGCCTCGTCCAGTTCGGCGAGCCGCTTCTGCGTCAACCCGATGGCCGAGGTGATGAGGTTCGTATATAGCCCTGCGTCCCTTGCGGCGCGGACCAGATCGACCAGATCGCGGCGCGCTGCGGGTTCGCCCCCCGACAGGTGCAGTTGGAGCACGCCGAGATCGGCGGCCTGCCGGAAGACGTCTGCCCAAGTCTCGGTCGACAACTCACTGTCGCGGCGGACCATTTCCAGCGGGTTGGAACAATAGGGGCAGGACAGCGGGCAGCGGTGCGTCAGTTCCGCCAGCATGGCGATAGGTGCGGGAATGCCCCGGCGGCTCTTGGTGGGTTCGGGGGCGGTCAGTGTCTCTGTCACGGTCGTACCTCCAGAATTCGGCGTTCCATCAGGCCCTGCAGAAATGCGTCCACGTCTCCGGTGATCTGTTCCGGGGCGGCATCGTAGGCCTCTGCCAGCGTGGCCACGATCTGGCCGAGGCTGGCGGTTCCGTCGATCTGGCGCAGAATCGCCAGTCCGATCGGATCCAGTCGTATCGTGCGTTCGGGGGCCAGCAAAACCCATCCGTCCCGCACATGATCGTGATGCAGCCGCACCCCGCGCGGGATTACCGGAACCGCTTCGGCAGGCAGCGCGCTATCCGGCATTACGACGCCGCGGCGCGGACTTCGGCCATATGCGTGCCCGGTTCCCAAGCGCCCGGCGGGCGGCGGGCAGGGGTGACGTAGGCCGCGTGCAACGCGTCAAGCTGGGCCCAGAGCACATCTGTCTTGAAGGTCAGGGCGGCGGCGGCCATGTCCTGCTTTTCCTGCGTATCGGCATGGTCCAGCACCCAGGCGAGGCCAAAGGCCACATCCTTGGGGGCTTCGTTCAGGCGATTGCGGAAATAGGACAGGCTGCTGTCATCGGCGAAATCATAGTTCGCAAGCAGGCCTTCGATGCGGGCGGCGTGTATTTTCGGTGCGAAAAGTTCGGTGAGCGAGGCGGCGACCGCCTCCAGCAGGGTCTTGTCGCGCACGAAGCGCACATAGGCATCGACGGCAAAGCGGGTGGCGGGCAGCACACCTTCGGCGCTCGCCACGTAATCCCGGTCAAGCCCGACCGCATCCGCGAGCCGCAACCAGCGGGCGATACCGCCCTCGTTCTCCCGCGTTCCGTCGTGATCCTCGATCCGGGATCGCCAGGCGCGGCGCAGGGCGGGGTCGGTCACGCGGCTCATGAAGGCGGCATCCTTCATCGGGATGCTGGCCTGATAATAGAAGCGGTTGATCACCCATGCCCGGACTTGATCGGGTGTGCAGCCGCCGGAATGCAGCAGGTCGTGGAAGGGGTGCTTGTCATGGTACCGCTCCACGCCGATCTGGCGCAGCCGGTCCTCGAACGCCTGTCGGGATGCTGTCATAGCGTGATCTCCATTCCGTCCCGGGCGATGTCCCAGCCAGCGTCTTCGGCAGTGCTGCGTTCGTCCGAACCGGGGCGCAGCACGGGGTTGGTGTTGTTCATATGGACAAAGACCTTCCGCCCCACGTCGATCCCTTTGAACGCGGCCATGGAGCCATCGCTGCCGGACATGGACATATGCCCCATCCGCTTGCCGGTCTTCTGGCTCAGCCCTTCGCGTACCATCTCGTCATCCTGCCAGAGCGTGCCGTCAAAGAAAACGAGGTCCGCCCCCTCAAGCCGTTGGGCGAGGTCCGGGCGCATCGCGGCGCAGCCGGGGATGTAGAAGATATTTTCGCTCTCTGTCTGCAGATGCACACCGACTGTCTGCTCACCCTCCAACTCGGTCTCGACCGTCTCCCCCTCCAGATAAAGCGGGACTTTGCCGGGTACCGCGAAAAGCGTGGCGGTCAGGCCGGGGGCGATCTCCTGCCCGACGTTCAGCTCGACACTGCGCCGGGTAACGATGTCCGGGCGCAGGGCGGAAAACATCGGATTTTCGTCGAGAACACGGTGAATTTCGCGCGTAGCAAAGAGGGTAAAGGGCTGCTGTTCGCGCAGGGTCAAAAGCCCCGCGACATGGTCGATATCACCATTGGTCACGAGGACGGAGCGCAATGGCAGTTCACGCAGGCCCGTGGGGTGCAGGGGCGGCGTATCGGCCATTTGCTGGCGAATGTCGGGGGAAGCATTGAGAATGCACCAACCTGCCCCATCGGCGCTTACGGCGATGGAAGATTGGCTCTGCGCCGGAATTTCACCCGCGCGTGCGAGGTTGCAATTTCTGCACCCGCAGTTCCATTGGGGTAAACCGCCACCGGCCGCTGCCCCCAGAATCCGCGCGCGGAAGCTCACTCAAACCTCCGCGCCCGAAATGTTCAGAACAGTACGCCGCCAGCGTCTTCTTCGCTGTCAGGACCGTACATGTTGATTTCCATTCCGCACTCGATTTCGCGGATGATGGGCTTGGACCATGCCATTGGAAGTCTCCCTTGTGTTGGTTACGCCACATTTATCCCGTATGGGACAAACTAAATATATGAGACCAAGGTCGCATAAAGCACGCATGAGGTTTTGCGGTGGTTCGCATAGGCGCTTTTCCGCCTAACTCTTCGAATGCCTTTCAGGGCGCAGGTCTATCCGCCGCTCTGTCGCCGCGTCAACCGCTGCGGTGGAATAACACATGGGCACGTAGTCACCCTTGGCCCAGAGGGGGGCCAGATCATCGTAATGTGCGTCTCCGGGCAGGCCCGACTGACCGGGTGCATTGATCCAGCGGCTTTCGTCCCATGCGCCCACGTCGATCACCATGCGAACCGAAGCGCCGTTGCGCACGCGGTAGTCGGCGGCTTCGTAATGCCCCATCATCACCGTCGCGCTGGACCCGCCGGTGGCAATCGGCCCTACGTCATGCGCCCCACCGAGCGGGGTAAAGGCATGATCGAAATAGCCTTTATGCAGGTCTCCCCACCGCCAGCGCGCCGGGTCTTCGCCAAAGCGGTCAGTGGTATCCTCCCACGCATGTTCCAGCGTGTCGCGCAGCAGCGTGTCACGATCCAGCCCGCACCGATGCGCGAGGCCAGGGCGGTCGCCGCGCAGCAGCCGGACGACTTCGGGAATGTTGCCGGGCCCCAGCAATCCGCGCAGGGCAGTATCCCCCGCGACTGACGTCAGAAGTGCGGGGCGCAAATGCTCCGAAAGCCAGATCTCGTACAGCAGCGCCCCGGCGGAATCGGGGGCTGCGTGACCGTTCCAACCCTGTAACAATTCCCGTGCCTGCGCCGGGGCATCGGGGGGCAGCAAGGCACACAACTCAACCGCAAGGGCAGAGAAGGTATCGCATTGCAGCGCGCAGTTGCTCGCGACATCGGATGCGCCGCCCTGCGCGATAACCTCGGCGATTCGGTCGGCGCGGCCGTCTTCGAACCACTCGTACCCGACGGGATTGCTGTCGTGGTCCCACGCGGGGGGCAGGTTCATTTCGTTGGCCGAATGCACAAAGCCCCGCCCGGGGTTTTCGATCGCCGGCAGATCCGCCGCCGTCATATAACCTGTCCATTCGCGAGTTCCATCGCCGGGGACGGGTGCCAGGCCCCGCCAGCCGGTGCGACGCGGCACATAGGCCGCAGCCTGCCAGCAAATATCGCCTGCCGTATCGGCATAGACCATGTTTACCGAGGGGGCACCCCATGTGGTCAGCGCGCTGCGAAACCCTTGCATCGTCGTTGCGCGCATGGATTTGAGGCTGGCCATATACGGCGCGCTGCCCGGATCGGCGAAGACCGTGCGGACCGCGACCGCCGTATCACCCTCTTTATAAACCACAGGCCCATGACGGCTGAATTCGAGCGTAAGGGTCTGCGCCGCGGCGCCCTTCACGGCAAAAGTCTCCTCCACCCGGGTGAAAGCTTCCGTGCCCTCGCCATAGCGATAGGCGCGGCCATCGTCCGTCACGTCATAGACCATCACGTCCTCCTGATCCGCGCAGAAGATCGTCAGGCTGAAGGCCGCCGTTCCGTTATGCCCGGCCATGATGCCGGGGGAAGAGGGTTCCCCCGCACCGATGAGGTCCATGCCCGGGGCGCTCAGATGAACCATGTAGCGCAGCGAAGGCGCGGCATGGAGCCGGTGCGGGTCGCTCGCCATGACAGGGCGGCCCGTGTCGGTCAACTCGCCTGAAATGGCCCAATTGTTGGACCCTTCCATTGAAGGCACGCCGCGCTGCACGGTCTTGCGGACGTCCACCGATGACCAGAGCGGGGCATCCTCCAGCGACGCTTCCAATCGTTCTCGCTGGAATGTCACGGGGGCGGTCGCCAGTTCGTAGACCGCGAGCACATCGGGGGGCAGGGATTTATCCGTCATCGTCGCCCACTCGCTATCCGGCACGGGCGGCGACAGCGGCACACGAAGCAGGTCCGTTTCGGGATCCGCCAGCGCCTGCACCTGCAGACGCGCCAGTTCAGACGTAGCGTTCCGCGCAAGGCAATGCGTGCGGATGCGCACGACATCCTCCGCCTGCCAACGGGCAGGGCGTGTGCCCATTTCTGCAAATTCCGGCGGCAGCGGCCAATCGCCCGCTTCGACCAAGGCGATCGCGGCATTGATGCCTTCGGCGAAGGCGGTGCAGATCTCTTCTGCATCGGATCCATAGGCGGCCCATTCGGCGGCCATGTCCCCCCGATAAAGAAAAAGCCGCGCGGCCCGGTCCTGCATCAGGTAGCCGGGGCCGAAATCGGCGGCCAGCAGCCCCAGCCCGCGTTTGCGCCAAAGGTCGATCTGCCACAGCCGATCGCGCGCAGCGTTGAGGCCCTGCAGAAAGAAGGCATCGCGGGTATTTTCAGCGCGGATATGTGCCATGCCCCATGTGTCGATGGAAATGCTGGCAGGCGCACGCAGGCCGGGCAGGGTAATGGTATCGTCCAACTTCTATCTCCCTTCGGTTCGGGCTTCAGTATTTGCTCAACCAGCCCCGGGGGTCAGATAGCCCCCTGGCCTATGCTCAGAAACATATCGCGCCGCTTCGCGTTGGGCCACAGACTGGCCCACTGGAGAAAGCATGAAGTCCAACGAAAAACCGGCGATATTGATCACGGGTGCTGCAGGCAATATCGGCAGAAAGCTGACCGAACGGCTCGCTGACCGCTACCATGTGCTTGGCATCGATCTGCCCGACAACACCGATGGTCCCGACATGTTCGGCTGCGACATTACCGATCGTGCCTCAGTCGAGGACGCGGTCCAACGGGCGGCGAAACGGGCAGGGGGGCGCTTTGCTTCGGTGGTGCATCTTGCGGCATATTTCGACTTTTCGGGCGAAGAGCGGCCGCAATACGAAAGGATCAATGAGGAAGGCAGCCGCAACCTGCTTCGCGCCCTGCAGGATATCCCGGTGGAGCAGCTTGTCTATTCCGGCACGATGCTGGTGCATGAACCCGGCGTTCCCGGCGAACGCATCGACGAAGAGACCCCGTTCGCCCCCGGCTGGGCCTACCCGAAGTCGAAAGCGCGGACAGAAGAGGTCATCCGCGAAGAAGCGGGGGATATTTCCACCGTGTTCCTACACCTCGCCGGGCTTTACTCTGACCAGACCGCAGTGCCTACGCTGTCCCACCAGATCGCGCGCATCTACGAACGAGATTTCAAGAGCCATACTTTTTCCGGCGACATGAAGGCGGGCCAATCCTTTATTCATATCGACGACATGCTCGACCTTTTCGAACGCGTCATCGAACGGCGCGACGCGCTGGAGCCGGGCACGGTGCTGCTGGCGGGTGAACCTGACGCCATGGGCTATGGCGCTTTGCAGGACCGGATCGGGCAGTTGATCCACGGAGAGGATCACTGGCGCACCCTGAACCTGCCTGCCCCCGTGGCCAAGGCGGGCGCGGCCCTTGAAACCAGTGCGGAACCCGTGGTGCCCGACGCCTTCGATCAGGGGGAGAAACCTTTCATCCGCGCCTTCATGATCGATATGGCCAGCGATCATTATGCGCTCGACATCTCCAAGGCGCGGCACCTGCTGGACTGGGAGCCACAGCATCGTATCGCAAAGGATCTGCCGGTTCTGATCGAGGCGCTCAAGGACGATCCGCTGGAATGGTACCGCGCCAACGGGATCACGCCGCCGAACTGGCTCGAAGCGGCGGATGAACGGGTCGACGATCCGGAAAAACTGCGCAGCGAACATGAACGTATTTACCGGCAGGAGCATCGGCAGAACATCTGGGGGGCATGGGCCAACGCCGGTCTGGGCATCTGGCTAATGACCTCTCCGCCGCTGCTTGGATATGACAGCGCGGGCATGATCCTCAGCGATCTCGGTGCGGGATTTGCCCTGCTGGTCTTCGGATTGCTGTCGCTCTCGTGGCGCATGACATGGGCGCGATTTGCGGCGGCAGCCACGGGGTGTTGGGTCATGTTCTCCCCCCTCGTCTTGTGGACCGAGAACGGCGCCGCCTATCTCAACGCGACGCTGGTCGGGATGCTCGCGGTGGGTTTCGCGCTTTGCCTGCGGCCCACTCCCGGCGTCTCGCCCGTCGCCGCGCGGACAGGGCCGACCATCCCCAAGGGGTGGGATTATTCCCCGTCGGACTGGTTCCAGCGGCTTCCCGTGATCATGCTGGCTGTCGTTGGCCTTTTGATTTCGCGCTACCTCACCGCCTATCAACTGGGCACCGTGGACAGCGTGTGGGAGCCCTTCTTTGCAGGCACCGTTCCCGGCAAGAACGGCACAGAACAGATCATCACCTCGGAGGTATCCGAGGCCTGGCCGGTGCCCGACGCCGGGATCGGCGCGCTGACCTATGCGCTTGAGATCCTCGTGGGCATCATCGGATCTTCCCGCCGCTGGCGCACCATGCCTTGGCTGGTGGTGCTTTTCGGGATCATGATCGTGCCGCTTGGCGCGGTGTCGATCTTCTTCATCGTGATCCAGCCCATCGTCATCGGAACCTATTCGACGCTGGCGCTGATCGCCGCCGCGGCGATGGTCTGGCAAATCCCCTATTCGCTGGATGAACTGGTGGCGACCTACCAGTTCCTGAGACGCCGGCACGCGGCGGGGCATCCGTGGATACGCGTCTTTTTCTTCGGGGATACGGATGAAGGACCCGACAACGACATCGTAGACGATTTCGAGCGGAGCCCGCCGGTCATCGTCAAGGAGATGATATATGGGGGAATGACCTTCCCGTGGAACTTCTGGGCGCTCATGGCGCTGGGTGTTGCCTTGATGCTGTCGCCGCTGCTTTTTGGCTGGCAGGCGGGGGGCATGTCGGCCACAAGCCACATCGTGGGCGCACTGGCGATTACCGTGACGGTCGCGGCACTGGCGCCGGTGGCACGTTTGGGCCGGTTCCTGAATGTCCTTCTGGGGCTTGTGATGATCTTTGCGCCTTTCATGACGGAGGCCGGCATCTGGCAGCTTGTATTCGCCATCGTCTCAGGCGCGCTGCTGATGGGGCTGAGCATTCCGCGCGGCCCGGTTCATACCAGCTTTGACACCTGGGACAGGTTCATCCGGTAGGGCGCGGCTCAGAGGTCGATCCGCAGCCCGTCCCGCCCGATGATGAGCGGACCATCCCAATGGTCCGCCATTGCGCGGTGCCAGTCGTCTTCGGTGTAGTCGGGATCGTCGGAGGGTATGAGGTGCGATAACGCCAGCCGTCCGACGTTCGCGTCGCTTGCAATGCGGCCCACGTCGTGGGCGAAGCTGTGGGAGCGCAGGAAATGTTCCATCAGCTTCTCGGATCCGTTCCCGACCCGCGCCATCAGGGCAGGCAGCGCGGCTTCCAGCATCGCTTCGTGGATGAGCAGGTCCACGCCCCGGGCGAATTGCGCCATGCTGTCCAGCGGCGCTGTGTCCCCGGAAAAGACCACGTGACGTTCCGCTGTTCGAAAGGAAAGGGCAAAGCAATCGATGAGCGGGGGGTGTTCCACCCGCAACGCAGAGACGCTGACCTTTCCCTTCCGCATCACCTCGCCCTCGTCGATCACATGCAGCGTAACCAGCTGCCGCAGGTCGGGCCGCCCTTCATCCTCGATCCGCAGATTGATGTCGGCCTTCATCGACGCAAGGAACCCTTCCCAGTAAAGATCCAGACCTGCCGGACCCCAGATCGCGACCGGGGTTTTCAAGCCCGCCGTCCATGCAGTGTGCATCAAGGGTCCGAGTTCGAGGTAATGGTCGGAGTGCAGATGGCTGATAAATATAAGCGACAGGTTCTTCAGCTCCATCCCCTGGTCGACCAGCGCTTTCGTCACCCCCAGCCCGCAGTCCACCACGATGGTTTCCCCCCCGAGGTGCAGCAGATTGGAGGTGGGCATGGAAGAACCGGGCCGGATCGCAGGGCCGCCCTTGGTGCCCAACAGTGTGACGAAATCATCCGACATATCCCGTTCTCCTCTTGCCGATGTGCGACCTTGGCGCGGCTTATGCCCATCGGCGCCGCGATTGATCTGGTTATCTGGTTAAGAGATCGGGGATCGACCTTCAATCACCCCTGCCAAAATCGACTATGGCATTGAAGAAGACTGCTTCGGGTGCGAATAAAGGAGGCAATCCATGAGCCCCCCGTCACCTTGCACTGACGTTTCGGCAATGCGCCCTTCAGCGGGATCGCCGAAAGCTTCTGACGAGCGGGATTCGGCCCCGATAACTTGAAAAACAGGAGGCGATGATGCGCCTGCGTCATGAACCGATCTATCCCTCACGCCGGTCCCCAGTGTTGGCCGACAATGTCGTTGCCACATCGCAACCGCTGGCCACGCAGGCGGGGCTGTCGATCCTGCAACAGGGTGGCAACGCGGTGGATGCGGCCATCGCGACGGCGGCGGTACTCACCA
>NZ_LWEX01000344.1 GCF_001634885.1 Sulfitobacter sp. HI0040
GGATCAGCGGGTGCCGCCCGGTTGCCTCACACCAGCACCGAGCCCTTGGCGTCGATGACGCCTTGCGTATCCACGTCGCCCAGCAGCATTTCGTTATGGGCCTTGCCCGAGGGGATCATCGGGAAGCAATTTTCGTGCTTCTCCACAAGACAGTCGAGGATCACCGGGCCGGGGTGCTCGATCATCTCCATGATCGCATCGTCGAGCTTGTCGGGGTCGCTTACCT
>NZ_LWEX01000345.1 GCF_001634885.1 Sulfitobacter sp. HI0040
TATGCCGGCAGCCGGGCGATGGTGGTCTATGACCTGCCGCTCAACGAGGTGGTATTCGATTTCTACGACAGGCTGAAGTCGGTCACCAAGGGCTATGCCAGCTTTGATTACCAGATGATCGGCTACCGGCAGGACAACCTCGTGAAAATGTCGATCCTCGTCAATGATGAGCCGGTGGACGCCCTGTCGACCATGGTCCATCGCGACCGG
>NZ_LWEX01000346.1 GCF_001634885.1 Sulfitobacter sp. HI0040
CATGGGCGATGACCACGAGGGTCGCCCCGATGATGCTGGACAAGAGCGCGCCCCCCTCGACGAAGGCGAGGGGCAGCAGAACCTCGTACTCCTGTGCGAGATCGCTCGCCGGGGGAACCAGTGTGGCCACCAGCATGAACGCACCGGACCCGAACACCATCGTCGAAATCGCGAGCGGCGTGATTGCGCTGACCGATTTGAAGACGGGGGCGAGGCTGCGCATCACCGGCCCGGTGGTCCGGCCGCTCGCCATACGAGCCTCGGTGACCGCGAGCAGGACCATCGCAAGGGTAAAGGGAACAAGATAATAGATCAGCCGGTACAACAGCAAACCGGCGGCGGCCTGTTCGACGGGTACGGATGCGGGCAGGGCGGCGATGATGACCGCCTCGAAAACCCCGACGCCGCCGGGGACATGGCTGAGAACCCCGGCAAAAACCGCGGCAGTGAAAACCGACAGGAAGGTGGTGAAGCTGAGATCGTTCGCGGGCAGCAGCAGAAAAAGCACGGTGCCGGCCAGAAGGATATCGGTCGCGGTAAAGACGATCTGACCCAGCATGGTGCCCAGCGACGGGATGCGCAACGAATGACCGCGCAGCGTGATCTCTGACTTGCGGGTCGCGAGGAAGGCCAGAAAACCTATGCAGAGGGCGACGATGGCAAGCGACACCCACCGGATGGTGGTGGCATTGATCGCCGTGAGCGGATCCAGCGCATGGGGGCGGTAGGCCAGCGCCCCGAACCCCATCAGCGTGGCACCGAAGCCGAAAGCAAGAGAGCCGAAGACGGCGATCCCGGCGATGTCGTAAGCAGACAGGCCAAGCGCGGAATAGATCCGGTACCGCACCGCACCGCCCGTGATCGGCCCCGCGCCGATCGTATTGCCGAGAGCGTAGCCGAGAAACCCGCCGGTGAAGATGACCGGCAGCGGCAGCTTCTTGCCAAGGTAGCGCAAGGCAGACCAGTCGTAGCCCACCAGCGCCATGTACCCACCGATCGTACAGAGCAGTGCGAGCGCGATGATATGCCAGGGCGTGGCCCTGACCTGAGCGGCGACTTCGAGAAAGTTGACCGGCCTCAATAGCTGATAAAGCGCCCAGGCCCCCAAGGCGAACAAGGCTGCCGTGAAGAAGAAAGGTAACAGTGGTTTGACGCGGGCCCAGAGCCCGGCAGACAGGATGTTCTCGGAAATCGGCACGGGCTCCCCTCGGATCGACCAATCTTTTTGTTTCTTAGCCTGTCTCAAGTCGAATGGGCACCCGGTGCGCGCTTTCCTTGCCGGATGTGAGGTTTCCGGGAGGGGAAAGGGCCCTGATGGCAAGATGTTGAGTCCTGAAGGCAAAGAGGTATCCGCCAGTAAGGTACCTCGAAGAAGATACAGAGCCACAAGAGTCGGCCTCGGACGCTAACCACCTTCCGGTAAAATCACATACGCAGGACGCCTATAGTCCTTTCATCGGGTCAATTCCACCGTCGCATGGACCAATCGAACGACCAGCGCGCCGTAGTTCCCCCCGCCGGTGTTCTGCAACGTCTCGTTCCACGCAATCCAGACGTTCCCGCCTGACGCCACCATGCGTGGAAAGCCAATCGTCCGGCCCGCGCGGACAAGGGTAAGCGACGCCGGAGTGCCGCACCCCTCTGTCGGGGTGGCGCGGCAGACAAGGACGGTCTCGCCCGCGGCGGTCTGCTCGACCCAGCTAAAGAGCGCCGAGCCGTCGGACAATTGTACCACGTCCACACCGCCGAAAGGCGCGCCAAGGTCGATACCCTTGGCCTCGCCAAAACTGACGCCCCGGTCGTCGGAGAATGCCATCCTTACGGCGGGAAGGTCATCCGCGGCTGTGAACCACACCAGGGCGACTTGGCTGCCATGCGCGTCAATCGCGGGCCCGTTTACCGGGCAACCCGAAATCTCCCACCCGTCGCCGCTGACCTCAATGGGCTCGGACCATTTCCCACCGATCTGGCGTACAAGGGAGATATCCCTGATCTCGTCTTTCGTCCGGTCCCGGTAAGCCAGCAGGATGGTTCCATCATCCAGCGCGACGGCCGAGGTCTGGCAACAGCTACAGGTGCGTTCGTCCAGCAGGATTTCTTCTGTAAGCGCACCGTTGGAAGAAAGCGTCGTTGCGCGCAACTGCATGGCATCCCCGTCGCCCTCGACGCCGCCCTGGGTGTCGACAGTTCCGTAGTTTTGCCCATCGAGCCACATCGTCGTGATCCCGCCTGATCCGTCGGACACCATCGACAAGAAGCCGTGCTGCCGCTCCGACCGGTCCTGATGTGGCACGGTCCCCGCGCTCCATGTGACGCCGCCGTCGTGGGACAGGGAAATGACGGTGTCGTAGGCATAATAGCTGTCACCGCTCATGCGTGACCAACTGGTGGCGAGCGTGCCGTCCGGCAGCGCGGCAACCGCCGGAAAATCGGCGTAATTGATAAAGAGGTCGTCACCTTCCACGACCGTGACCGGCTCCGACCAGTCAGATCCCTCCAGAACCGCTGTCTTGACAGCGGCGCGCACCGGGCCGTCTGTCTCGATCCAGGACATCAGAACCCGGCCATCCGGCATCGTCGCGAGGGACGGACCTTCGGAGTTCAGCGCGGCCGGCGTCGCGATCTCCTCCCGGGTCAGGAACACCTGTGCCTCAGCCGAAACACCGGAAAAGCCCAGTAAAGCTGCGCTTATGACGCCGGGGACTACAGGATGACGCATAGGGAAGACCTTTCCGTGAATGGTTCGTTAGCGAATGACACAAGCCCCATGGTGGGGGGGATGTTCGCAGAAATGCAAATGAGATTATGGAGAGCGGGCCATCGTGGTTACCGGACCATGAATGGCTGGCTGGGTAAGAGCGGTCACTCTTGAGCAATCACAAACGCTCCGCCCCCGCCCATGAGTTGTCGGCCAGTAGGTCGTCAATGACCAAAGGGATCTCATCATGTACGGCTTGCGCGGCGATTTTGAGGGGGATCGCACTTTGATGGACCAGATGCGCACTGCGCCAGAGCCTTGGCGCAGCAAATTTCAGGCTTGCGAGATGACCGCGGGCCACGTCCTGCGCAATCGCGTGAAACGGCAGGATGGAACAGCCATACCCGCTGGAGACAAGGCGCTTGATGTTGACGTAGCTGTCCACCTCTATGGTGGGTTCAACCCGGATCGTGCGCTTGGCCAACATCTGCTCCAGCATCATGCGCAGGCCATGGGCGCTGCTTGGCAGGATCAGGGGCATATCCCCGATCGCATCCTCCACCGTGGGACAATCCGGCGCCGCTTCGGGCGGGATAAGCATGACCAGTTCCTCGCGCAGCAAGGCTTTGCTTGAATAGCCCGGGGCAGGGTTATCGGAGTAGAGCACGGCCAGATCTATGCGCCGGTGTTCAAGCCATTCCAGAACGAAACCGCTCATCGCCTCCGCGATGATGAGCTTGATCCTGGGGTATTTCCGCCGGATCCGCGCGATCAGCGGAACCGCGAGGATGGAACTGATGGTGCCGGGCAACCCGATGCGAACGATGCCCGAGGGTTCCTGCCCCATGCTCCGCAACTCGTCCTCGGTCTGCGACAGGTCGCTGAGGATCTTCCGGGCGGAGTGCAGCAGGGTTTCACCAGCCTCCGTGGTGGTCACACCTTGCGGACCGCGCAGCAGCAGGTTGATCCCCAGATCCTCCTCGATCTTGCGGATCTGCAGGGAAAGGGCCGGCTGGGCAATCCGGAGCCGTTTGGCAGCGGCCGAGAATGAGCCCCCTTCGACGATGGCAACGAAATACCGAAGTTGTTTGATATCCATGCCATTCCCCGCAACGGTTCCGGACCGCCTTGACGGGTATAAGCAGGCGATATAGCGGTCAACAAAATTTGGTATTTGCGTGATAGAGGATAAGCGATTCAACTGGCGCAGTAGTACGGACCAGTCTCGGAGCCCAGCCCTTGAATACATCCACCGATCATCAGGACATCCGCGATGGCATCCGCGCCCTTTGTGCGCAGTTTCCCGACGAATATCACCGGGAAGTTGATCACCAGCGCGGCTATCCCGAGAAATTCGTCGAGGCGCTGACGCGTGAAGGCTGGATGGCCGCCCTGATCCCCGAGGAATACGGCGGCGCGGGGCTGGGGCTGACCGAGGCATCCGTGATCATGGAGGAGATCAACCGAGCGGGCGGCAACTCCGGCGCCTGTCACGGCCAGATGTACAACATGAACACGCTTGTGCGCCACGGCTCCGACGAACAGCGCCAGCGCATTCTGCCCAAGCTCGCCAGCGGCGAGCTGCGGCTGCAATCCATGGGGGTCACCGAACCCACCACCGGCACCGACACCACGAAGATCAAGACGACAGCGACCCGCAAGGGGGATCGCTATGTCATCAACGGGCAGAAAGTCTGGATCAGCCGGGTGCAACATTCCGACCTCATGATCCTGCTGGCCCGCACGACGCCGCTTTCGGAAGTGCAGAAGAAGTCGGAGGGGCTGTCCATCTTCCTGGTGGATATCCGGGAAGCCATGAAAGACGGGATGGAGGTGAAACCCATCCGCAACATGGTCAATCACGAAACCAATGAGCTGTTCTTCGACAACCTCGAAATCCCGGCGGACAACCTGATCGGCGAGGAAGGCAAGGGGTTCAAGTACATCCTCACCGGGCTGAATGCCGAACGCGCGCTGATCGCGGCGGAATGTATCGGGGATGGTTATTGGTTCACCGACAGGGTCACGAAATACGTCAGTGAGCGGCAGGTTTTCGGGCGGCCCATCGGGCAGAACCAGGGCGTGCAGTTCCCAATCGCCGAAGCCTATATCGAGGTGGAGGCAGCCAACCTGATGCGCTATCGCGCCTGCGCGCTTTACGATGCGGGCGAGCCTTGCGGGGCGGAGGCGAACATGGCCAAGTACCTCGCCGCCAAGGCAAGCTGGGAGGCGGCGAACGCCTGCATCCAGTTCCATGGGGGCTTCGGCTTTGCCAGCGAATACGATGTGGAGCGCAAGTTCCGCGAAACGCGCCTGTATCAGGTGGCGCCCGTCTCTACCAACCTGATCCTGTCCTATGTGGCCGAACATGTGCTCGGCATGCCGAGGTCTTTCTGATGGGCGCCGATCTGCCGCTTTCAGGCCTGAAGGTCATCTGCGTGGAGCAGGCGGTCGCGGCGCCTTTCGCTTCCGCTCGGCTGGCGGACGCGGGCGCGCATGTCATCAAGATCGAGCGGCCCGAAGGCGATTTTGCCCGCGGCTACGACGATGTCGCGGCGGGGCAGTCGAGCTATTTCACATGGCTGAACCGCGGCAAGGAAAGCCGCACGCTTGACCTTGGCTCGGACGGGGGCAAGGCAGAACTGTCGGAATTGATCGCGACGGCTGATGTGTTGATCCAGAACCTGAAACTGGGCGCGTTGGAACGTTTGGGGTTCGATCCGGCGGAACTGCGGCGGCGCTATCCGCGCCTCATCACCTGTTCGATCACCGGCTACGGCACCACCGGCCCGATGGCGCAGCGCAAGGCCTATGATCTGCTGGTGCAGGCGGAATCGGGGCTCTGTTCGATCACCGGCGGCCCGTCGGAGCCTGCGCGCGTAGGCATGTCGATCGTCGATGTGGCCACCGGCGCGACTGCCCATGCCGCGATCCTCGAAGCGCTGATCCGGCGCGGCACCACGGGGCAGGGGGCGCAGCTTTCGGTGTCGATGTTCGACGTGATGGCCGATTGGCTGACGGTGCCGCTGTTGAACCATGAAGGCGGGAAGACCCCGGAACGCGTGGGGCTCGCGCATCCTTCGATCGCACCTTACGGGGTGTTTGACATGCAGCGCGGCGCGCCGATCCTGATCTCGATCCAGAGCGACCGGGAATGGCGAAAGCTCTGCGCGGACATATTGAGCGCCCCCGGACTGGGCGAGGATGACCGGTTCGCCACCAACGTCGCCCGGGTCCGCAACCGGGCGGAGACAGACCGGATCGTGGCGGAAGCCTTCGCCAAGGTGCCAAGCGACGAGATGGCCCGCCAGCTCGATAAGGCGGGGATTGCGTTTGCCGTGCTGAGAGACATGGAAGGGCTCTCCCGCCACCCGCACCTGCGCCGGATCACGGTAGAGACCGAAGGCGGTCCGGTCTCCCTCCCCGCGCCCGGGGTGATCTGGGAGAGCGAGGTGAGGGGATACGGCCCAGTACCTGCGCTGAACGCGCCAGATGGCTGAGGGGACGATAAACCGCCTCAGCCATCTTCAGAACGACCGGAACGATGACAACAAGCCCAAAGTTCCGGACCAATTGCGGCGATAGAGCTACTCAGAAGTCAAAGAGTTCACTCAAGAAGCCTTCGCGGCGCTTCTTCTTATAGGATTTGTCGTGGGGATCATGCCCCGAACTGCGCGGGGAGGAGAATTCCCGTGGTGCAGGTTCGGGATGCGACCGTTCAATGATCTTGTCCAACTCACCACGGTCCAGCCAGACCCCGCGACATTGGGGACAATAGTCAATTTCCACACCGGAGCGATCTGTCATCACCAATTGTGTTCCATCGATCGGACATTGCATTAGTTAAGCCTCCTTCATTTCGTAGTTAGTTGGGCACCCGCTATGCAAACTGCAACCTCTTCAAATGTCGCAGTGCGGTTCCGGGTGGAGTGCTGAAGGCCGCGCCCCTTGATCCATCTTCCGAAAAACTGAATCAGAATCACATTCGCGGGGCCGGTCCGAGGGAGTCGCGGAGCACGACATGGGCTTCGAGTTCAGTACTTGAAGTTGGCATTTGACCATTGCGCATCCCCAACAACAGACGTGCCGCTCCCTTTCCCATTTCACGATGCGGCACATGGACCGTCGTGAGGGCCGGTGTCACGATCTGGGCGATCTCGATGTCGTCGAAACCTGTAATCGAAACGTCACCGGGAACATCGAGGTTCATCTTCCGGGCTTGCAGCAAGGCCCCTGCAGCCAGCACATCGTTGCCGCACAAAACCGCGGTGGGTCGCGGGTCGGATTCCATGAGGGAAGCAAAGGCGTCTGCGCCGTTCGAGATGGTATAGGGCGTCTCGACGATGCGCAGCCCTTCTGGATCGATCCCATGGAGCGCCATAGCGTCCTGAATGCCTTCGCAGCGGTGACTGGCGCGGTCATTGTCCTTACGCTGGGATGTAATCAGCGCGATATTGCGATGCCCCAGCGAAATGACCCGTTCGGCCAGACATTTCATTGCCTTCCGGTTATCGAAGCCAATCGAGATCCGCGATTGGAAATCCTCATAGGTCCAGGTGATAACATAGGGTACCTGACGATCATCGAGGAATTCATAGACCTGAGGCGCCCGGGCATGCCCGATTAGCAATAATGCGTCCGCGCCGCGCGCGACGAGGCCACGGATCTGCTGCTCCTCCAATTCGGGCGTGTAGGAGGAACTGGCCACAAGCAGGGTGATGCCGTTGCGCTGCAATTCTTCCTGAAAGGCCTGAAGACCACGCGCAAAGATCGCGTTCTCCATCGTCGGGATGATCGCACCAAAGGTATTGGTGCGCTTTGCCGCCAAAGCCTGTGCACCGAAGTTGGGGGCATATCCAAGCGTTCTTACCGCCTCGAGCACCCGCTCCCGGGTCGTCTTGGCGACTTTAGAAGGATTGTTGAGGCAGCGCGATACCGTGGCCGTCGATACCCCTGCCCGGGTGGCGACGTCTTCGAGCGTCGGCGAGGGCACGCTGCGGCGGTATTTCTCAGCTCGGTCCGGTTGTTTTTCCACGGGTCTGGTCTTTCACATTCTGACATCGGGCTGAAAAAGTGCGTCTCCTCATACATATAGCAGAAACATCTCAGCAAGTAATGTAAGCGCTTGCATTACACGTATGTAAGCGCTTACATTAGGGCTAGGCCGAATCCCTTAAAGGAGCAAGAAGTGTTCTTGATTTTCGCATTCGCGTTTTTCACCGCCTTCCTTGTCAACGTGCTGATCGGCGCTTCGGGAGGAGCGAAATTCTTCAGCGACGTATGGGAGATGGTGTTTTTGTTCACGGCGTCGGCGGCATTCGTTGTCGCCATCCTGCGGCGGGAGGCCGCAGCAAAGAGGAAAAACGACGACAACTGACGAACCATCAACGGGAGGAAAAAATGGATCGTGAAAGAACGGGGATCGCCTCGCACGGAAGGCGCAATTTTCTGAAACTCGCAAGTTCGGGCAGCTTTACCGCCGCGCTCGTAGCGGGGGCAGGCGGCATGCTTTGGTCGAGCGAGGCCTCTGCCCAGACCGCCAGAGAAGAAAAGGAACGTGAAGCCGCGGCGGAGCACACCATGACGCTCGCGACGGCCTACGTGCTAGGAGCCTCGCGCAGCTATCCGATCATGCAGCTCGACCTCAAGGAAAACATCCAGAACGCCACCAATGGCAAGGTCTACGTCAAGCTCGCACCGGGGGGGCAGCTGGGTGCGGGCGGGGCACTTGTTCAGGCCGTTCAGACCGGCACGATACAGTGCGCCCAGCATTCCCTGTCGAACTTCGCGCCTTTTGCCAGCGCCGTGGACCTCATCAACATGCCGTATTTCTGCGGCTCCAACCAGCGGTTCACCAACCTGGTGAATTCCGACGCCTGGAAAGGCAAGGTACATCCCAAGATCGAGGCCGCCGGTTTCAAGCCATTGATGTACGTGGTGATCGACCCCCGGGTGGTCGCAATCCGGAAGGGCGGCAACAAGGTCATCACGCCGGGCGACCTGAGCGGCGTCAAGTTCCGCGTGCCCGGGTCCAAGATGTTGCAGCAGTATTATTCGATGGTTGGTGCGAACCCGACGCCGGTGGCCTGGGGCGAGACGCCTTCGGCGATCAAGCAGGGTGTGGCCGATGCGCTGGATCCCTCGGTCGGCGCGCTCTATGTCTTTGGCTTCAAGGACATCCTGAGCCACGTCACCTTTACCCAGGCGGTGCCGGACAGTCAGGTCTATTCGATGAACCTCGAATGGTTCAACTCCTTGCCGCCGGACGTACAGGAAGGCATCGAATTCGCGGGCGAGATTACCACGCAACAGAACCTGGCCAAGGTGCCGGCCGCGCGCGCCTACGCGATGGCGGAACTGACCAAATCGGGTGTCGCGTTTCACTCACTGACTGACGACCAATTGGCCGAGTGGCAGGATGCCGGCGGCTACCAGCGTTCCGAATGGGATGAGTTCAAGGTCGATCTCGCCGGATCTATGGAAACCTTCAGCGCGCTCGAAGAGGCGGCTGGTACCATGGGCCGCTACTACGTTCACGACGCCTGAGATAGCGTACACGGGGCGGCCCGGATGTCGCCCCGCCATCTCTAACTCTTTCACCTTCTCGAATGGACGGTCGCAGATAACCCCGCGCCGGCCCGCAGGAGAATTGCATGTCGAATGTCCTGAGAATTATCGATCGAAATGCCGAACGCTGGTTGCTTCTGGTGTTCTACACGATGCTCGTGGTCACCATGTTCGTCGAGGTTCTGCGGCGCGAACTGCTGTCCTATTCCTCGATCTGGGGCGAAGAGATTGTCCGCTATTCCTTCATCTACCTCGCCTGGATCGGTGCTGCTGCCGCCGTCCGTCAGAGGGGTCACATACGCATCGACGTGCTGATGCAGTACGTCGGCCCCCGAGCGAAGGCCGCCCTCTACATCTTCGGTGACCTGGTTATGTTCGCCGTCTCTCTGGTGGCTTTCTACTGGTCGCTCGAAACGGTGTTGGTTTCGGCGAAGTTCGGCTCCGTCACCCATGGTCTGCGCATTTCGCAGGTGTGGTTCCTCACCGCGGTGCCGCTGGGCTTCGGCTTGGTGATGCTGCGCCTCATCCAATCCCTGATCCGGGATTTCACCGACTTTCGTCACGGACGCCCCGTGTACGAAGGCGACAAGCTTTTCGACTGAGGAGACGGCCATGCTCTGGAACACTCTCGATCAGACCGTCGAACTTGGATGGGATTTCTATGCCCCCGTCCTGCTCTTTGTCCTGCTGGTGGCCCTCGCGGTACCGGTCTGGGCTGCGATCGGTGCTTCGGCCATTGCCATGCTGGTGCTCTCGGGCGCTCTGCCGCTCAGTCTGGTGGGCGAAAGCCTTTTCCACGGCATCGACCATTTCGCGCTCACCGCGGTGCCGCTTTTCATCCTGACCGGCGATGTGCTGGTACGCACCGGGCTATCGCGCAAATTCCTCGACGTTGCCGAAGCGCTGACGCAGTTCGCGAAGGGCGGTTTCGGTTCGGCGACGGTGCTGGTCTGCGGCATGTTCGCGGCCATTTCGGGGTCGGACGCGGCCGGGGCGGCGGCTGTCGGGCGAATGACGATCAACCGGCTGGTCGAGAGCGGCTATCCGCGACCCTATGCCTGCGCGCTGGTGGCAGCGGGTGCCTGTACGGGCATCCTGATCCCCCCGTCCATCGCCTATATCATCATCGGTCTGGTGCTCGGGATTTCCGCCTCCACGCTGTTTCTCGCGGCGGTTATTCCCGGTTTGGCCATCCTTCTCTCGATCCTCGCCACCAATATTATCATGAACAGGCTCTATGGCTGGGAAGGTGGCGGCAACGTCTCTTTCGCGGAGTATGCCTCCAACCTCGGCAAGGCGCTGAAATCCGGCTGGTACGCCTTCATCGTCCCCGGGATCATCTTCTACGGCATCTTTTCCGGACGGATGACCCCGACCGAGGCGGGTGCGACGGCGGTGGTGGTGACGATCACCATGGGCTTCATCCTCGGCACTCTGAAACTGGCCGACTTCCCTTCGATGTTGGTCAGTTCGGCCAAGGTCAACGGGATTATCCTGCCGATCATCGCCTTCTCCCTTCCACTGGCGCAGGCACTGGCCATTCTCGGTGTGCCGCAAGGCTTTGTCGCCGCCGCGACCACGGTCAGTGACGAGCCCTGGGTGCTGATCGCGATGATGGTGATGATCCTGATCGCCGCCGGCTGCGTGATGGAAACGACCCCGAACATCGTGATCCTCGCGCCCATCCTCAAGCCTCTGGCGGATGATATCGGTATGAACGAAATCCAGTTCAGCATCATGATGATCACCGCCCTCGGTGTCGGCTTCATCACCCCGCCGCTTGGCCTCAACCTCTTTGTCGTCTCCGGGCTGACCGGTGAATCGATCCTGAAGATCGCCTACAGGGCCGTTCCCTTCGTGCTCTTCATGCTGATCGTGACACTGTTCATCGCCTATGTGCCGACGATCTCCACTGTCCTTCTTCCTGACATCTACAAATAGGAGCGCCGTTCATGACCCGTGAATACCTGAAAAAAGCTGCCCTGACGTCCAAGAGCGACGCATCGGACACCAAGAAGATCGTCCGGGGCATCCTTGACGAGATCGAGGCCGGGGGAGATGCCGCCGCGCTGGCATACGCAAAGAAATTCGACAATTACGATGGCGAAATCATCCTGTCGGAAAAGACCATCGAGGCGGCTTCGGCACTGGTGCCCGAGAAGTTGAAACGCGACATCGATTTCGCGCATGCCAACGTCAAGCGCTTTGCCGAGGCGCAGCTCGGCACGGTGAAGGATTTCGAGATCGAAATCGTTCCCGGCTTCATTGCCGGTCAAAAGGCGATCCCCGTGGACGCCGCCGGATGCTATGTCCCCGGCGGGCGCTACAGTCACATCGCGAGCGCCATCATGACGGTGACCACGGCAAAGGTCGCCGGGTGCAAACATATCGTTGCATGTTCACCCCCGCGGCCCGAGGTCGGCATCGCCCCCGCCATCATCTATGCGGCCCATGTGTGCGGCGCCGACAAGATCCTCGCCATGGGGGGCGTGCAGGGCGTCGCGGCGATGACCTACGGCCTGTTCGGTCTGCCCAAGGCCAACATCCTTGTGGGCCCCGGCAACCAGTTTGTGGCGGAAGCCAAACGCATGCTCTTCGGCCGGGTCGGCATCGACATGATCGCCGGTCCCACGGACAGCCTCGTACTGGCCGATAGCACCGCCGATCCGATGGTGGTCGCCGCTGACCTCGTCGGCCAGGCCGAGCACGGCTACAACTCTCCGGTCTGGCTGATCACCGACGACCGTCCGCTGGCCGAAGAGGTTATGCGCCTTGTCCCTGTGCTGATCGAAGACCTTCCGGATGTGAACCGTGACAATGCCACCGCCGCCTGGCGCGACTATGCGGAGGTGATCGTCTGCGCGGATCGCGAGGAAATGGCCGCCACCTCCGACGACTACGCGCCGGAGCATCTGACGGTTCAGGCAGAGGACCTCGACTGGTGGCTGGGTCGCCTCAGCTGCTATGGCTCGCTGTTCCTCGGCGAGGAGACCACCGTGGCTTTTGGCGACAAGGCGTCGGGCACCAATCACGTGCTGCCCACCTCAGGGGCGGCGAGCTACACCGGCGGCCTCAGTGTCCACAAGTACATGAAAATCGTTACCTGGCAGCGCGCAACCAAGGAGGGCGCGCGCCCGGTGGCCGAGGCAACCGCGCGTATCGCCCGGCTCGAGGGGATGGAGGGCCACGCCCGTACTGCCGATATCCGGCTGAAGAAGTACTTCCCCGACGAGTCCTTCGACCTGACGGCGGAAGGCTGAGCCGATGCAGGGGAGCGAGCTTTTCAGCGTTGCCGGCAAGGTGGCCTGCGTTACCGGGGCCAGTTCGGGACTTGGCCGCCACGCGGCCGAAGTTCTTGTAGACGCCGGGGCAAGTGTTGTCGGCGTGGCGCGGCGGGCGGCGTCGCTGGCGGAATGGCAGGCCGAAGCCGGTTCCGCTGCCGCCGCGGTTGAGGGCGATGTGACCGATCGCGGCGCGCTCTCGGCACTGGTACGCCGCATCGCCGCGCCCTTCGGTGCGCCGGATATCCTTGTCCATGCCGCCGGTCTCAATACCCGGGAAATCGCTGACGAGGTCACGCCCGAAGGGTGGGATGCAACGCTCGCGGTCAACCTGACGGCGCCGTTCTTCCTCAGCCAGCAGCTCGTCCCGGCAATGCGGGAGAAAGGCTGGGGCCGGATTGTGAACTTCGCCTCCCTGCAGTCCTTCCGCGCCTTTCCGGGTGGGATCGCTTATGGTGCCAGCAAGGGCGGCGTCACCCAGATGACGCGCGCGATGGCCGAAGCCTGGTCACAGCACGGCATCACCGCGAACGCGATCGCACCGGGGTTTTTCCGGACCGAGCTGACGGCGGCGGTGTTCGACGACCCCGACCGCGCCGCGCGCAACGCCGCCCAGACCTGCATTGGCCGTAATGGCGAGCCGGAGGATCTGGACGGACCGCTGTTGTTTCTCTGCTCGGATGCGTCGCGATACGTGACGGGGCAGACACTGATGCTCGATGGAGGGTTCACCGCCAAATGAAAGCTCTGGTCTATACCGGCGTCGAAAGCCTGACCTACCGCGATGCGCCGGATCCCGAACCGCAGGCTGGCGAAGCCCTGATCCGCGTCGAGAGCGTCGGGATCTGCGGCTCTGACATGCATGCCTACCTTGGCCATGACAGCCGCCGCCCCGCTCCGCTGATCCTCGGACACGAGGCTGCGGGTACCGTGATCGGCGGGCCGCTCGACGGCAAGCGCGTCACCATCAACCCACTGGTCACCTGCGGCAACTGCCCGGCCTGCATTTCAGGGCGAGAGAACCTTTGCGCGACGCGGCAGATCATCTCCATGCCGCCGAGGGAAGGCGCCTTTGCCGAGATGGTCCGAATGCCCGAAGCCAACCTGATCCCGGTGCCTGACCACGTGACGCTGGCCAAGGCCGCGCTGGCCGAGCCTCTGGCGGTCAGCTGGCATGCTGTCCGGCTCGGACTTGAGGCGCTGCACCCCTCGGCCGAGCGCCGGGCGCTGGTTCTCGGCGGCGGTGCCATCGGGCTTGCGGCGGCGCTCGCGCTGAACGCGATGGGTGTTACCGACGTCACGGTGGTTGAACCGGGCGACGCTCGCCAGGCCTACCTGACCGACAGGTGCGGGCTGCGCGCAATCAAGACAGCCGAGGCCATGTGCCCGATCGTCATCGATGCCGTCGGTTATGCCGCGACCCGCACCACGGCCTCTGCGCTTGCTGATCCCGGTGGCGCGATCGTGCACATCGGTCTGGGCGAGGATGCAGGCGGGCTCGATATCCGCCGCATGACCCTGCAGGAGATAACCTTCATCGG
>NZ_LWEX01000347.1 GCF_001634885.1 Sulfitobacter sp. HI0040
TGCGGCGCGAGAAGATGCAGGCCAACATGAAGCTGCGTTCGGACGTGGTGGCCTCCATCCGGAAACGGATGTGGGATCAGAACTTCCGCGAATTCCAGACGCCGATCATCACGGCCTCTTCGCCCGAAGGCGCGCGTGACTTTCTGGTGCCCTCGCGCCTGCATCCGGGCAAGTTCTACGCATTGCCGCAGGCTCCGCAGCAATTCAAACAGCTGTT
>NZ_LWEX01000348.1 GCF_001634885.1 Sulfitobacter sp. HI0040
GTGCGCGAAGCCGCGAAAGACCCCGATAGCCTGAACCGCGACCGGCTGATGCAGATCGCGCGTGAGGTATTACAGGAACAGGTTCCATGGCACGCGGCGCGCAAGCTCTGGCTCGCCCGGATCGAACGGATCGCGGATTGGTTCGTCGCGGGGGAGCAGGCCCGCCTTGCGATGGCGGAGCCTGTTGCCTTCGAACGGGACGCGAGCGGCACGC
>NZ_LWEX01000349.1 GCF_001634885.1 Sulfitobacter sp. HI0040
GGCGGTGAAGGCGCTGATGCAGGCCCGGATGGCCGTGAAACACGCGGATACCGAAGCCGCGACCCGCGCGGCGCGCGCCGCAGTGGACGCCGCCAAGCAACGGTTGGGGGAACGTGGCCCGGTCTGGTGGGATGACGGCACGCCCGATGAAGGCAACAGGCATCCGTGCAACACGCGGTACGCGGCGTGGTGGGCTGCACTGG
>NZ_LWEX01000350.1 GCF_001634885.1 Sulfitobacter sp. HI0040
GATGATCATCGTTGGCGGGATGGGTTCCATCGTGGGGGCTCTGGTCGGCGTCTTCATTATCCGCATCATCCAGGAAATCATTGCGACCGTTGGCCCCAATATCGCCGACTCGGTATCATTCCTTGGCGGTGACATTGTGTTCGCTGGCATGAATGTCGTTCTTGGCGGCGTAATCGCATTGTTTATGATTCTGGAACCCAAGGGGCTGATGCACCGCTGGAACATCCTGAAGTCGTCTTACCGTATCTGGCCGTTTCCTTACTGAGAAATAGAACGGCTCTAAACCTGGGAGGAAGAAAAAATGACTTACCAATCGAATCGAGGTCTTCGCGGCTTACTGGCAGCGGCTGCCTTGGCGGCCGCGGCTACCATGCCTTTGAAGGCGCAGGCCGAAGAGACCTATAATCTGGCCCTGCTGTCGGACTTTTCCGGCCCCTATGCTGACATCATGCCCATTCTTGCAGGCGGACGCGAAGCTGTGTTCACCTGGTGGAATGAAACCCGAGGTCAGGAACTCGGCGTCAAGCTGAACTACAAGAACTACGAAACCCGCTATGACGCGGCACAGGTGGCAAGTCTCTGGCCCGGGATCAAATCGGAACTGGACCCGATTGCGGTTGTCGGCCTCGGTGGGCCTGACGTCGCGGCCCTTTCCGAACGCCTGCCGGAAGACAAAATCCCGATGTTCATGGCCACGGCGGCCTACGGTTTTGCCTGGCAGCCGGATGCCTGGATCTTCAACCCACGTCCAACCTATTCGCACGAAAGCGCGGGCTTTCTGAACTGGATGCGTGAACAGCGCGGCGGAGACGAACCGCTCAAGGTTGCGATCCTCGCCTCCGAAGCCTCGCCGGCCTATGTCGACATGGCAAAGGGCCTTGAACTCTATGCCGAAGAGCACCCCGAGGAGATCGACGTCGTCGAGGTCATCTATACCGAAGTTCAACCCACCGACCTGACGGGGCAAATGCGCCGCGTTGTACGGGCCGGGGCCGAGGCGCTGATCATCCAGACGAACACCTCAATCGTGGTTGCCGCGAAACGTGGGCTGCAGGCCAACGGGGCAAACATCCCGATCATGATGAGCTCGCATAACGGGCTTCCAGCCTCGGGTGGCGCGCTTGGCGGGCTTGAGCAACTGGAGGGGGACTTTGAAGCCTACGGCATGGCGATTGCGGCCGATGAGGACACTCCCGCGCGACAATTCTACGAGACATTGGTTGCCGACTACGGGCTCGAGGCACCTTGGAACGTCGTGACCGCGATGGGGATTTCTCAGGGTCTCTATACCGTGACCGTGATCGAGCACGCGATCGAGGCGAACGGCGCCGAGGGCCTGACCGGAGAGATGGTCCGCGAGGCGCTCTTTGCCGAACCGATCACCACCGAAGAAACCCATGGCTTCCTGCCGACCTTGTCCTTTACGCCAGAAGCACCGTTCCCATTGGAAGGCCTCAAAGTGAATGTGGGCACCGTCAAAGATGGGAAAATCACCATCGAGGCAACGGGTGTCGACGTTCCGCAAGTTGAGAAATGGTGAATTAATCCGGGCGCCGCAGTCGCGGCGCCCGTTCTGATCCTTAGCCCCGGGCAATATGACCATGCTGGAACTCAACAACGTAGAGGTGACATATTCCGACGTCATCCTGGCGCTCAAAGGCGTGTCCATGACAGTCCGTGCGGGACAATGTGTTGCTCTGCTCGGTGGCAATGGCGCTGGAAAAAGCACGACGCTTAAAGCCATCTCGGGAACGCTCAAATCCGAGGATGGAACCGTTTCGGCGGGGTCCATCGTTCTGGACGGAACCCCCATTCAGAACATGGAAGCCTCGGAAGTAGTGAAAAAAGGTCTCATCCATGTGATGGAAGGCCGGCGCGTTTTGCGGCATCTGACGTCAGAGCAAAACCTGATCGTCGGCGGGCACATGGTGCCCAACTCCGCCGAGCTGAAAAAGCGCCTGGACCATGTTTACACCTTGATGCCCCGGCTTGCGGACCTGCGCAACCGCACCTCTGGCTTCATGTCTGGTGGCGAACAACAACTGCTGCTGATCGGCCGGGCCATGATGGCCAGCCCCAAGATCATCGCGATCGACGAACCGTCGTTGGGATTGGCCCCGATGATGATCCGGGATGTTTATGAAGTGCTCAAGCAGCTCAAGTCAGAAGGCACGACCTTCTTCCTGGTCGAACAAAACAGCGCCGCGGCGCTGTCGATCGCCGACTATGCCTATGTGATGGAGAACGGCCGGATCGTGATGGACGGCCCTGCCGACAAGCTCGCTGACAACGAGGACATCAAGGAATTCTATCTCGGCGTCACCGCATCGGGCGAGCGCAAAAGCTATCGAGATATCAAACACTATCGCCGCCGGAAGAGATGGCTGGGATAGAAAGGAACGAAGATGAGTAACCTGCTTTCCATTAAAGGTCGTACCGCATTTGTAACCGGAGCGGGGCAAGGCGTTGGTCGGCGAGTCGCGCTTTATCTGGCGGAACACGGAGCCGGTGCCATCGTTGTCAACGATTTTCACGCCGAACGCGCCGAAAGCGTTGCCGCGGAAGTGGAGGCAGCGGGTGCAAAGGCTCTGCCGCTCGCCTTCGACGTCTCTGATTTCGACGCGGTTGGCGCGGCGTTTGCCGAAACGCAGACCACATTTGGCGGCGTGGATATTCTGGTCAACAATGCGGGCAACGCCGGGCCGACATCGCGGCTCGACGATCTGGTCCCGTTTTGGGAATCCGATCCCGACGAATGGCGCCGCTGGATGGCCACCAATTTCGATGGGGTGCTGAACTGTACCCGTCACGCCATGCCGTTGATGGTCAACGGTGGCTATGGGCGCATTGTGACCGTCATTTCCGACGCCGGCCGTGTCGGTGAACCGCATCTAGCGGTTTATTCCGGGGCCAAGGCCGGTGCGGCCGGCTTCATGCGGGCAATTGCAAAAGCCGGCGGCCGGTTCGGGATCACCGCGAATTGCGTCGCCTTGGGGGGCACAAGAACTCCGGCTGTCGCCGACCTGATCCCGGATGCAGAGACCGAGAAGCGGGCATTGTCGCAATACGTGATCCGCCGTCTGGGCGAGCCGGAAGACCCCGCCGGAATGATCCTGTTTCTCTGCTCGGATGCTGCCAGTTGGATCACCGGACAGACCTATCCGGTGAATGGCGGGTATTCTTTTGCCTGCTAGAGCCAAATGCCGGGGGTACCCGTCAATCGGAGCCGCCTGCAAAGACGCTGTCATTGTCGGCGCCGATCTCCGGAGGCAGGCCCGAAATCTCGGAGTCAAAACCGTCGAACTTCAGCGGCTGGACCAGAAAAGTCTCTGTCTTGCCGCTGTCATGCGCGATGGTGCGCAACAATTGGCGGGCGCGCACATGCGGATCCTCCAGTGTTTCGACCAACGAATTGAGCGGTCCCCAGGGCACGCCCGCCTCGTCGAACAGATCGCCCCATTCGGCGCGCGTCTTGCCGACCAGAATTGCCGCGATTTCTTCGCGCAGCGGGTCCTTGCGGGCGACACGGTCGCGACCTTTCAATGGCGCAAGATCCGCCCTGTCGATCACATTGCAGAACGGTTGCCAGAACCAATCCTCATGCGCGATGGACAATGTCATGAGCTTGCCGTCTTTGCAGGTGAACACGCCATAGCCCGGTTCGGCGATAAATTCGCCCAGCGGTGTGCCATTGGCTGCCGGAACAAGGAAGGCGGTGAGCATGGAGACCACTGCGTCCGACATCGAGACATCCACGTAACGCCCCTGCCCCGCACGCTGGCTGGAGACAACCGCCGACAGGATCGCGATGGCCGCAAACAGCGCCGCGCCAATATCCGCCAAGGGGACGGTGGGCAACGGTCCGGGCTGCCCCGCATCCGCCTGATCGGCCAGCAGGCCGCCGACCCCTTCATAGCTCAGATCATGCCCCGCCCTGTCACGATAGGGGCCGTCCTGCCCGTAGCCGGAAATCGATACATAAACCAGCCGCGAGTTGACACTGCGCATGTCCTCGAAACCGGCGCCCAAGGCCGCAAGCTTTCCGGGGCGGAACCCTTCAACGATGACATCGGCGCTTTTCGCCAGATCGCGAAACCGCGTCAACCCCTCGGCGGACTTCAGGTCGAGCGCAACGCTGCGTTTGCCGCGGTTCAGGGCCCTAAACAGAGGCGGAAACTGACGGGCCGGATCGCCGACACCCGGTCGTTCGACCATGATCACCTCGGCGCCCATGTCCGACAGCAGCATCGTCGCATAGGGACCCGGGAATTGTTCGGCAAGGCTGAGGATTTTCAGGCCGGCCAAGGGTGCAGTGCTCATATCAATCTCCAGCTCTTTTGTTTTCCACGTGCGGGTCCGCCCGAGTGCACCGCAAATCGCCGCAAAAGACAAGGCGAAAAGCCAATAATATTTATAAATTTCAGGAGCTTAACATGAGTGAAGCGGAACAGACGCTATTTGTCGAGCGTGTCGACAGAACCGAATGGATTAGCTTCCAACGCACCGAACAGCTCAACGCGATGTCAACGCAGATGCTGCGCGAGATGGCAGCAGCGCTGGAATCGGCGCTGGCCGACGATGGGGTACGTACAATTGTCCTGACCGGCTCTGGCCGGGCATTCTGCGCCGGTGCCGATCTGAAAGAAGTTGCGGGCGCCAAACATGCGCCGGGCGAACCGGATCTGCTGGATCTTGTCGATCACACGTTTGGTCTGATGCGACATGGCCCGAAACCGGTGATCGCCGCAGTGAACGGGCTGGCCATGGCGGGCGGCTTGGAAATGGTGATGGCCTGCGACCTGGTCTTTGCCGCCGAAAGTGCGCAGCTGGGCGACGCACATTCCAATTTCGGGGTCTTTCCCGGAGCAGGCGGCGCGGCGATCCTGCCGCGCAGGATTGGCCTGAACCGCGCGAAATACCTGCTGTTCTCGGGCGAGAACGTTTCGGCGCGGGACATGATGGACTGGGGGCTGGTCAACAAGGTCGTCGCGGACGAAGACCTGCGCGACGCAGTGCAGGTTTTTACCAACAAGCTGGCTGACAAGAGTCCGGCCGTCTTGCGTCGCATGAAGGCGGTCGCCAACCGGTCGCTGGATGTGGACGAAACCGCCGCGCTTTCCGAAGAGATGCTGAACCTGCGCGCGCACATGCGATCCTGGGACATGCACGAGGGTCTGTCGGCGTTCAATGAAAAACGAAAGCCCCAGTTTCGCGGGTACTAGGTAAGGAGGACAAACGATGCAGGACATTTACGTCGTTGGCGTCGGAATGACGCCGTTCGGAAAGTTTCGGGACAAAACCATCAAGGACATGACCGGCGACGCCGTCGCTGCCGCTCTTTCCGATGCCGGAGTGACGGCTGATCGTATCGACGGTGCTTTCTTCTCGAACGCGGTGCAGGGCCACATGGAAGGCCAGCACATGATCCGGGGCGAGATCGCGCTGCGCGAGATGGGCATTCAGGGCATTCCGGTGGTGAATGTCGAAAATGCCTGCGCCAGCGCCTCGACCGGGTTCAAGCTGGCGGTCGATTTCCTCAAGGCGGGCAATGGCGACTGCTGTCTCGCCGTGGGCGCCGAAAAGATGTATTCCGACGACCGAGCGTTGATGTTTTCGGCCTTCGACAGCGGCTGGGACGTCAGCAACGGCGAGGAGGTCGCGCAACGACTGGCCGATCTGGGTGCCGGAGTCGAGGAACCCGAAGGATCGAAATCGCCCAAGCCCTACAGTGTTTTCATGGATGTCTACGCAGGCTTCGCGCGGCTGCACATGAAGACCTTTGGCACCACGCAGGAACAGTTCGCCGCCGTTGCCGCCAAGAACCATGCGCATTCTGCGCATAATCCACTGGCCCAGTACCGCGATTCCATGAGTGTCGATCAGGTTCTGGCCGCGCCGCCCATCACCTATCCGCTGACCCTGCCGATGTGCGCCCCGATTTCCGATGGCGCGGCGGCGGCAGTGCTATGCACCGGCGAAGGGCTGAAGCGGCTGGGCCTCGATCCCGCGCGCGCGATCAAGGTCAAGGCCGCGATCCTGCGGTCCGGCACCGACCGTCCGCCGGAAGATTACAAGAACCACCTGACTCGCCTTGCCGCGCTTGAGGCCTATGAACAGGCCGGGATCGGCCCCGAGGATATGTCGGTGGCCGAAGTGCATGACGCCACGGCCGTGGGCGAAGTGATCCAGATCGAGAACCTCGGGTTTGTCGAATTCGGCGAGGGCGGTCCGGCCAGTCTGCGCGGAGAGACAAAGATCGGCGGACGCATTCCGGTGAACCCTTCGGGCGGATTGGAATCCAAGGGCCACCCGGTCGGGGCCACAGGGATTGGGCAGGTTTTCGAACTGGTCACGCAACTGCGCGGCGAAGCTGGCGCGCGTCAGGTCGAAGGCGCACAAAACGCCATCGCCGAAAACGGCGGCGGGCTGCACGGCGTCGAGGAAGCCGCCGCCTGCGTCACCATTCTTGGCCGCTGAAACAAGGAGACGAACCATGGAAAACGTGATCGCCGCCGCTCAGGCAATCTATACAGATGAGCAACGCATGTTGCTGGAAAACTTCCGCAAGATGACCGAGGCAGAGTTCGCGCCGCTGGCCGAGAAATACGAGAACCTCGGCCACCCGCCCGATGCGGAAACGCTGAAGTCCCTGTTTGCCAAGGTCGAAGAATTCGGGCTGATCAGCGGCTTGATCCCCGAGGAAGACGGCGGAGCCGGTATCGACCGGATGACCTATGGAATCCTTTACGAGGAATTGGCCCGGATATGGGCCGATCTGGCAATTGCGGTGCTGATTCAGGGTCATGCCGTGTTCGCGGTCAACCTCTTGGGAAATGCGGCGCAGAAAGAGGCCTATCTGAAGCCGCTTCTGCGCAGTGAACGGATCTGTGCCACCTGTATTTCCGAACCAGAGGTCGGCTCGAACGTGCGCGAGGTCAAGACACGCGCGGACCGCGAGGGCGACAAGATTTTCGTCACCGGCCAGAAGCTCTGGATTTCCAATGGGGCCCAGTCGGATTTCGCCATCGTTGTCTGCAATCTGGACGACGGTATTTCCATGGTCATCGTCGATCGCGACACAGGCAAATACGAGAGCCGCGAATTGCGCAAGCTGGGGCTTGTCGGTGCATCGACCTGCGAATTGTTTTTCGACCGTGCCGAAACCAGCCCTGACCATGTTCTTGGCAACGAAGGGGGCGGATTGTTCCAGACCCTGAAACTGTTCGAAAGCGCCCGCGTGTTCGTCGGCCTTACGAGTATTGGCATTGCCCAGGCGGCATTGGAATGTGCCGTTAGATATGCACAGGATCGCGAACAGCATGGCAAGCCGATTGGCGGACACCAGTTGATTCAAGGCTATCTGGCCGACATGGCAACGCATCTGGATGCAGCGCGCCTGTTGTGTCAGCGCGGGCTGCAGCTTCTGGATCTGGGCGTGCGCTGCGACACGCAGACCTCGATGGCGAAATGGTATGCGACGGAAATGGCTGTCGAAATCGCCGGCAAGGCCGTGCAGATCCACGGCGGCAACGGCATCACCAAGGAGTTCCCTGTTGAACGGCACTTCCGCAATGCCAAGGTGATGCCAATCCCGGACGGAACGACCGAAATTCAGAAGCTGGTGATCGGGCGAAACCTGACCGGGTTGAACGCGTTCTGAAAAAGGGCCTTGGCCGCCCCACCCTCGACGGTCGTCAGCGTCGAGGGTGGGCACGACCCGGCGGAATCGCGATACGGGCGAAGGGTCAGTAGGACTTGGGCATCCCCAGTGCCTTCTCGGCCACGTAGGAGAGGATCAATTCCTCACTGACCGGCGCGATGAAGTTCAGCACGCTTTCGCGAAAGTAGCGCTCGACGTGGTATTCCTGCGCGAAGCCAAAGCCGCCATGGGTGCGCACCGCCCGGAACGCCGCTTCGTAGGCTGCCGAGCCTGCGAGGTTGCGCGCGGTATTGGCCTCCAGCCCACAGGGCCTGCCCTGATCGTAAAGCGCGGCGGCCTTGTAGGTCATCAGTTCCGCCGCTTGAAGACGCATCCACACCGCGGCAAGCGGATGCTGGATCGCTTGGTTCTGGCCGATCGGACGGCCAAAGACAACGCGCTCGCGCGCATAGGCCGCCGCCTTTTCCAGAACATGCATCCCGAACCCGACCGCTGCCGCAGCGACAATGATCCGCTCGGCGTTCAACCCGTGCAGCAGAACCTTGAATCCCTCGCCTTCTGCTCCGATCCGATTTTCCTCTGGAACCTCCAGCCCGTCAATGAAGATGGCGTTGGAATCGACTGCCTTGCGTCCCATCTTGGCAATTTCATGCACGTCGATCTTGCTACGGTCGAAATCCGTGTAGAACACCGACATGCCGTCGGTCGGTCGCTTGCATTCCTCGATCGGCGTGGTCCTGGTAACCAACAGGATGTGATCTGCGCGCTGTGCCGTCGACGTCCAGACCTTGCGCCCGTTGACCACATATCCCCCGCCTTCGCGGCGGCGCGCGAAGGTGGAGATATTCGTGGTGTCGAGGCCCGCGTCCGGTTCAGTCACGCCGAAGCAGGAGCGGTGCTCACCCCGGATCAGAGGCGGCAGCATCCGCGCCTTTTGTTCGTCGGTGCCGAAGCCGACCACCGGTTGCAGCCCGAAGATATTGATATGCACCGCAGAACTGGCCGCCGCGCCGTAGCGCCCGATTTCCTGCATGACCAGAGATGCCTCGGTAATGCCCAGGCCCGAACCGCCGTATTGGTCCTCCATGGTCACGCCGTAGAAACCGCCTTTCGCGATCTCGGCCGCGAAATCTTCGGGGAAGGTCCCGGTTCGTTCTCGTTCCAGCCAGTAGGCATCGTCGAAACGCGAGCAGATCTTGGCCACTGCGTCGCGGATGGCCCGTTGCTCTTCGGTGAGATCGAAATCCATGAGATCACTCCTTCTTCTGACTTGGGTGTGGTCGCTCCGAATGCTCGGGCGGGGCGGGTTCCGCCATATGCGGGCGCCAGGAGCCGGGATCTCCTGTGGCAAGATTGCCGAACTGGCGCTCGGCGGCAAAGACGTCGCTGCGGATCTGCACGAGGTGAGCCATGACCGGGCGGCCTTCGGGATCGAACAAGCGCGAGACCACATGGGCCACCGGCTCGCTGAGGGTGATGCCCAACAGGTGCGCGGTGGCGATGTCGGCCCGAACGATGGTGATGATCTGGTCGCCCGACAGATCCGTCAGGCCGGTGTGGTCGCGCAGCAGTTGTGAATAGAGCTGCGTTTCGTCAGCGCCCTCAGGCAGCATATCGAAATAGCGTTGCGGCAGCCACAGATCGACCAGCGAATAGGGCTGCTGCCCGGCGTGATGGCGCTTGCGAACATGAACCAGCGGCGTTTCCAAACCGATCAGGTCGCGGCCAAGATCGGGACGGTCTTCACAGGACACGCGCGACAGAATTTCGATGCGGACTTGCGCCCCGAGCGTCAGCGGATCGTAGGCGGGCGTATGCGCCTCTATCTGCTCGGCCGACGTTGTGACAAAGGTGCCCAGCCCGCGGGTGCTGTCGATCAGGCCCTCGCTGCGCAGAACCCCCAGGGCCTGGCGGACGGTCTCGCGCGCCAGACCGTATTCTTCGCGCAGGACCAGCAAGGTGGGCAACTGGCTGTGTGTGGGCCAATGGCCGCAGCGAATCTTTTCGCGAAACAGGCTTGCGAGCTTGAGATACAAGGGGATGCCGTCACGCTGCCGAAGCAGTTCCCTGGCCGAGCCTTCCTCCGGGCGGGGACAGTGGCCGACGCCGGTGGTCCGGGTGCCGCTCAAGGCTGGTCGCCGGACCGAGGCACCGCTCCCGTCAGACCGTCGTTTGCCGACGAGTCCTGCTCGGGTTGCACAACGATACCGGCCTCTATCAGTTGAGCAACCCTTTCCGGTGAGAAGCCGAACTCTTCCAGTATCGCCGTGCCTTGTGCGCCAAGGGCAGGTGCTGGAAGGTCGGGGCCCGTCTCCACGCCTCGCATCGAGTAGGGGCTGCGGACCCGGCGCATCGGCCCCTGCTGAGGATGGACATAGTCTTCGATCAAACCGACGGCGCGGACATGCGGATCGTCGGGCAGATCCTCCATCGCCATCACTGGGGCATTGGGAATATCGAGGGCATCGAACAGCGCTTGCCACTCTGCCGTGGTCCGCTGCGGCAGGATCTGCGTGACGACAATCTCGTAGAGTTGGGGAAAGTGCCGCTGTGCAGTCACGGCGTCGGTCATCATGGGGCCGTCGGCTACGTCGTCGCGACCCACAGCGCGCAGGAATCGCTGCCACTGGTCGAATTTGTAGATCCCATGCGCGATGAAGCCGTCGCTGGTCGGCGCGGGCTTGCGGAACGGGCTCATCACCCGGGCGTAGCCGAACCCGCCTTCCGGCGGCCGGTAGGCGGCACCGTTGAAATGCTGGCTCAGCATCACTGACACCATGGTTTCGAACATTGGAGTTTCGATGTAACACCCCTCGCCGGTGGTGCGCTGCCGGAACAGGCCGGCCAGCATCGCCTTACCCAGCGCCAGCCCGGTGATCTTGTCGGCGGCCACCATCGGCACAAAGGCGGGGGCACCTGCGTTGCGCCCGTTGGCCTCGGCCAGACCCGACCGGGCCTGAATCAGGTCATCGAAGGCGGGCAGGTCGGCATAGGGCCCGTCCTGCCCGAACCCGATCGCGGCGCAGTAGACGATGCGCGGATTGACCTCCCGCACGGCGTCATATCCAAGACCCAGCCGCTCGATCGCAGGCACTCGCATATTATGCGCCACGATGTCCGCCTGACTCAGCATCTCCAGCAGCGCCGCACGCCCTTCGGGGGATTTGAGATCAAGCGCAATGCTGCGTTTGTTCCGGTTCACCGCCATCCACTGAGCGGTCATACCCGGCGCGCGCGAGACGCCGAGGCGCCGGTAATAGTCGCCTTCCGGCGCTTCGACCTTGATCACATCGGCCCCGAAATCGCCCAGGAACTGGGTGGCGTAGGGGGCGAGGAGAATATGGCCCAATTCCACAACGCGCACCCCGTCGAGCATTTGAAACATGACTCTCTCCCTCCGGTTTTATCGTCGGTGCCGGCGACACGGCGCGGCAAAAGACTATAAGTCTATGTTGCTGGATTTTTTTGCACGCAGTGCGTTGACATGCAAGAGGGCCTTGCTAAGGTTCCTGCCACAATGAGGCACAATCAGTTTTCCCCGGTTCGGAGATCACTGCGGAAAATGGCCCGCAATGGCACAAAAAGGGGGGATCGTGGTCGCAATGAAGCCACCGAAACACGGGGGAGCCGTGCGCGGTATGTCAGTCGTCTCGCGCGGGTTGGGCGTGCTGGAGACCGGGCTGGCGGCACTGGCCTGCGTCGCATTAGCGGCAATCATGCTGATCGTGGTCGTGGATGTCGCAATGCGCTACGCACTTTCGATGCCGCTGGGCTGGTCGTATGACCTGATCGGGCTCTACCTTGTTGTAGCGGTGTTTTTCCTGATGCTGCCCGACACACTTCACCATCACGGCCACGTGGCGATCGATCTGTTCCAAGGGGTGCTTCCTCGCCGATTTCGGCACCTTGGACTGGCGGTGGGTTATGCTGCGGGGGCGCTGGTTATGGCGCTGATCGGATTGGAGGCCTGGGACCGCTTCCAAAGCTCCTATGCCGGGCAGGACCGGATCGCCGCGTTGGTCCCGTGGCTGACGTGGCCCGCTTATCTGATTGTCCTGACCGGCACCGCTCTGCTGACACTTCGGCTGATCTACCGGGCGGTCGGGCACGGGCTTTCCATCTTTTCGCGGCTCGATCTGGTTGAGATGCCGCCCCCGCCCGAAACGACCGCTCTCCATGGGGAGGACGCCCTGTGACGGTGGCTTTGGTAATTGCGCTATTGGCCGGGTTGCTGGTGATCGGGCTGCCGGTGGCCCTGGCAATGGCGATTTCGGGGTCCGTGGGGCTTTACCTGTTCGGCGGAATGGCGGTGCTGGGCGGTATCCTGAAAACCGCGCCGCTGAGCACCGCGAATTCCTACGAGATCATCACTATCCCGATGTTCATCCTGATGGCTGAGTTCGTGATCATCTCCGGTGTGGCGCAGGATCTGTTCCGCGCGGCAACCATATGGGTCGGCCGCCTGCGCGGGGGTCTGGCTATGGCCACTGCGGTGGCGGGGGCTGGTTTTGGCGCGGTCTCGGGATCGAGCACAGCGGCGGCGGCGACGCTCGCTTCGACCTCGATTCCGGCGATGATTGACGAGGGCTACGACCCCAAACTGGCCAGCGGCGTGGTGGCGATCTCGGGCACTCTGGCGATGTTGATTCCGCCGTCGGTGGCGCTGATTCTCTATGGGATCATTGCCGATGTCTCAGTCGGACAACTGCTGGTGGCAGGGGTGATTCCGGGAATCTTGGTCGCTCTGACCATCATGGCCACGGTCGCGGTTCTCGTGCGTATCGATCCCTCGGCCGCGCCTGCCGGTCAGTCTTATAGCTTTCGCGAGAAGATCGCGTCGCTGTCGCGTGTGGGGCCGATGCTGGTGCTGTTCCTGGCCGTCACCGGCACGATCTACTCAGGAATCGCCACGCCGACCGAGGCGTCGGGCATCGGTGCCTTCGGTGCAATGTTGCTGGCGCTGCGTGAGGGCAAGCTGGGGTTCGGCTCGGCTTGGGGCTGCCTGAGACGGGCGGCGCAAACCACCTGCATGATTCTCTTCGTGATCCTCGGCGCGCATATCTTCGGTTATTTCTTCACCCTCACGCGGGTGACGAACGATCTGACGCATTGGATCGGAGGCCTCGGCATGTCGCCGATGGGGGTGATGGTGGTGATCCTGATCATCTACATCTTCCTGGGGGCCTTCATGGATCAGATCGCCATCCTCATCCTGACGGTGCCGGTGCTTCTGCCGTTGGTGCTGACGCTGGGCTTCGACCCGATCTGGTTCGGGGTGATCGTCGTGGTGACCGCCGAGGTCGGTATGGTCACGCCACCACTGGGCATGAACGTTTTCGTGGTGGCCCGCTATACCCGTCGACCTTTGGGTGAGATCTTTCGCGGCACGTTTCCGCATGTTCTGGCGCATTTGCTGGTGATCGCGTTGCTCACTGCATTTCCCGTGCTGGTGCTGTGGCTGCCCTCGACAATGAACTGACGACGTCGGCCTGCGCAATAGCGCCAGTCCATAACCCTAAAAGACAGGAGGAGAATGAAATCATGACCAGAATATCCAAATTCCCATCGCCCTTACGGACAGCGGGCTGGGCCCTGAGCGTTGCCTTGCTGCCGCTCGCCGTGCAGCCGGTTGCAGCGCAGGAGATCGAACTGCGCGCGGCCGACAGCCTGCCCACCGGCCATTACATTGCCCAGAGCCTGATCGAACCTTTCATGGAACGGGTGAGCGAGCGGACCGGGAAAACCGAGTTCGCGTACTTCCCGGCTCAGCAACTCGGCAAGGCCAAGGACCTGCTCTCGCTGACCCAGACCGGCGTGACCGATATCGGCTATGTCGGCCCCTCCTATGTCAGCGACAAGATGCCCCTTTCGGCGGTCGGGCAGTTGCCCGAGGCGTTTTCGACGTCGTGTGAGGGCACGATGGCCTATTGGGAGATCGCCAAGCCCGGCGGCGCGCTAGACCAGGCCGAATTCGCGCCGAACGGCGTGCGCCTGCTGATGGCGATGGTGCTGCCACCCTACAACCTGCTGACGTCGAGCCGCGAGATCACCGGGCTGGACAGCATGGAAGGCCTGAAGATCCGTTCCACCGGCGGCGCGCTTGACCTGACCATCCAGAAGATCGGTGGTGTGCCGGTGCAGATGCCGGCGCCGGAAGTGCGCGAGGCTTTGTCCCGCGGGACGATCGACGCCGGGCTCTTCCCCTATCCCAGCGTCACGCCCTACGGCATGGAGACCTTCCTCGACTGGGGCACGCAGGGGATGAACTTCGGATCCTTCGTGGCGACTTACGTGATCAGCCACGAAAAGTGGGACAGTCTTCCCGAGGACGTCCAGCAGGCGATGACCAAGATTGGCGAAGATTTGACTAGGGAAGGATGCGAAACTGCCGACCGCCAGAACCTTGAAGTCAAGCAGCAGATCGCCGAGGCGGGCGTGACCTTCGTTGACCTGCCCGCCGGAGATGTCGAAAAGCTGAACCAGATCCTGTCGACGGTTGGGTCCGAATGGGCCGAGCAACTCAATGCCCAAGGCAAGCCCGGAACCGAGATCCTGGAAGCCTTCCGGTCCGCGCTGAAAAGGAACTGATACCAGATCGTGGTCGGCCCGGTTCCTGTGTCGGGCCAGGCCACCAAAAACGCGCAGAAGTCAGCCGGTGGGTGCATCTGAATCCTGCCCTTCGACACTCAGCTTGGTCGTCCGTTATGCAGCTGAAGTCCGGGCGAGCCGTGCATACGTTCGGCCACATTGCTCTGGCGTAGATGCGCCTCGCCGGTCCCGATCTCGGCGACGAGTTGATGCGCGAATGGCGCGGGCGAATTGGGTTTCGGCGATATGGCGCAGATGGGCGGCAGCGAGAGTGTCCGACCTTTTGTGTATGACTGATCCGGTCCATGCTTCATCGATAGGACGCATGAATGACCATCTCGAAAGAAATCCTGGATGGATAACGTACAGGATCTTCTGCACATTTGATTCCGGCGATGGTTCCTTTCAGCCTGGCTGACCCGGACGGTCAGAAGGATATACTTGGGACAACGATCATGCAGCGCACGGCCCAACCGGCAGAAGTAGCCGGGGCGGTACCGTTTCTGGCGTCCAACGAGGCATCCTACATGACCGGATCCGAAATGGTCGTCGATGGCATTCGCCAGATCCTTCAAGGCGTTGACCGGGGCAAAAGGGACGTCCTCGGCTTCGAATACCTTTGCCCAAAGGCCGTAAGGTTTCGCCCCGATCAGCGGCGCAAGCGCAGCCTGGATGTCTTCGGTGCGGGCCGTTCGCGCCGCGTAATCGTCAAGTTCAGGATCATCGAAACCGGTCAGGCCCGTGGCTCTGATCAGCCGGCGGAAGAAATGAGTTTCAATCGCCCCTATGGTGATGAACTTACCGTCTGATGCCTGGAAGATGCCATAAGCAGCCCGGCGCAATATGTCGGCCTTTGTGACTTCACGCCCGGCGCGGCGGGCCGCGTCCCACACTCCGTAGCGGGGCGCGACCCAGCTGGCCAGCGCATCGGTGATCGACACATCCAGATATTGTCCACGGCCCGTGACATCGCGTGCGCGCAATGCGGCCAGGATGGTGATTATCGCATACATGGCCGCCGACAGATCTCCGATCGGCACGCCAGTCGTGTATTCGGGCGGCCCGTCGGGCGCACCCGAAATGGCCGCCGCGCCTGACATCGCCGCGTAGTTCAGATCATGGCCCGGCCAGTTCCGCGCCGGGCCGGTCTGGCCATAGCCGCTGACCGAACAATAAACGAGGCCGGGATTGAGCGCCGAAAGCGTCTCATAGTCGATACTCAGTCGCGTAGTGACCCCAGGTCGGTAACCCTCGATTACCACATCGGCCCGTTCTGCCAGACGGAGGAAAACAGTACGGTCGGTGTCATCCTTCAGGTTCAGCGAAATGCTCTTCTTGCCGCGGTTCACCACCGCGAAGAGGTCGGGGAACATCACCCGCGCAGCATCGCCCGCGGGGCGTTCTACCTTGATGACCTCGGCCCCCATCTCGGCCAGTTGTTGTGTGGCGTAAGGGCCGGGCAACAGCTCGGTCAGATCGAGAATCCGCAGCCCTGCCAGCGGTGTGATCGCTTTCATTTTTGCTTTCCCCGTTCCTCAGCGCGGGCCGGGGCGGCGATCCCGGCGAGCTCTGCAGAGTCGTCCTGTTCCAGAATCATATCCCAGATCTTCTGTCCTTGCGGGTTCTCGCGCTCCTCCATCAGATGCGCCAAAAGCCCGGCGGACCGGCCGATCAGCGCGAATGCCCTGGCCCAGATCGGGGCCAGTCCCATGTCAGTCACGGTGGCCCCTACCGCGCCCGCCGCGTTGATCGGCAGGAGGCGGCCATATTCCTCACGCGCGGCGGCTTCGACGGCCGTCATGAAGCGCCAGTGCCGCCCATCGAACCCGTTCTCGCCGGCGATGCGGCGCAGCACAGGGGTACGTGGATCGCCTTGAACATGGATCGGATGGCCAAGGCCCGGGACGATGCGGCGCGCGGCGCGAAAGGCGCCCACCACCTCGCGGGCGCGGGCGTCATAGGCCGTGTCGTCATCGTCGTCGGTCAGGCTGCCAATTTCTTCGCGGGTGAAGGCGGCGGCATTCTGCATGGTGCCAAGAAAGTGATTCCCTGCCCCCAGAAGACCCGCGGCCACGGCGCCCTGCAGCGACTCAGGCGCGCCGAGGATGGTCATTCGCGCGGCAATGGCACTTGGGGTAAGGCCATGATCGGTGGCGGTAACGATGATCGCGTTGGTCATCGCACGGGTGCTTGCATCGGGTTCTTTTCCGGTGGCGGTGAAATAGATCATGTCGATGAAATCCATCTTTCCGAGGATGTCATCGGCAAGATCGCGTCCGCGCACATAGATACGGTCGCGGGTGGTGAAGCCGATCTCCGTCTTTACCGTCATTGATGTGCCTTTCCGTGTATGTTGCTTCGTGCGCGCAGGATAACTGCGTCGAGCACTGTGGCGCCCTCGGAGCCGGCGTGTACCGGGTTGAGATCGACTTCCTCGATGTCACTGTGCGACCCCAAGGTGGAAATGGTCACAAGAAGATCGGCCAGCGCGCCCAGATCGGCACCGGGGCGCCCCCGCAAGGGGTCCAGCAAGGCGCGGCCACGGATCTCGTCAATCATCGCCAGCGCCTCGTCCCGCCCAAAGGGCGCGGCGCGGTGCGTGACGTCAGAAAGCGCCTCGACCATCACGCCGCCGAGGCCGAAGCTCACCACCGGGCCGAACACCGGATCGCGGTGCAGTCCCGCCATCACCTCGACGCCCGGCCCCTGTTCCATGCGCTCAACCAGAGCGCGCTCCAGCCTGTGCCCCTGTGCTGAAAGCGATGTCATCATCGCGCCCCAGGCCGCCGCCAGCGCCTGCTCATCCATCAGCCCGACGGCCACGGCCCCGGCTTCGGTCTTGTGTAGAAGACCGGGCACCAGCGCCTTGAGAACCACCGGAAAGCCGATCCCGCGCGCCGCCTCGCCTGCCTGTCTGGCACTGGTCACGACCCGTCCTTCGGGCACGGTCAGACCCAGGTCGGCCAGCACCGCCTTAGCGGCAGCCTCGTCAAGCTCGCCGGGCGGAAGTGCGGGTAGAGCAAGCGTGGAGGTCCCCGAGGGGCTCCAGTCGCCGCGCCAGATCAGCCGCTTCAACGCCGTCACTGCCTTGCCGAGGCTGCGAAAAGGCGCCAGCCCTGCCGCGTTCAGCGTGGCATAGCCAGCGGCGCGATGCCCGCTCATCCAGACCGGCAGGAGCAGAGCCGGGCTGTCCGGCGCCAGCGCGACCATGTCGTCGGCGGACCGGTCGGTGATCGGGCCGTAGTCGGCGGGAATCGGCAGAAGCACAACATCGGTGGCCGGATCGCGCGCCACCAGCGACAGGCAGTCGCGGTTGAGCGTGTCCTGCGTGAAGACCTGGGTCGTCAGGTCCACCGGGTTATCGACCGCCGCATAGGACGGAGCCAACGCGCGCAGCCCGGCGCGGGTATCGGCGGCAAGTTCGGACAGGGTCAGCCCGGCGCTGCCCACCATGTCGGCGGCCAGCGCCGCGGTGCCGCCCGAAAAGGAATAGACACAGATGCCCCGACGACGGGCGATGCCCGCACGCTCGAACAGCGCAGCTGTGTCGATCAATTCGTCCAGATCGTCCACTTCGACGATGCCATGCTGGCGAAACAGTGCCGAGGTGACCGCCGCCGATCCGGCGAGCGCGGCGGTGTGCGAACGGGTGGCAGCAACGCCATAGTCCGACTTGCCCACCTTCATCGCCACCACCGGCTTGCCGGCGCGAGCAGCGGCGCGGGCAGCTGCCAGAAAGCGCGGCCCGTCGCGGAAGCCTTCGGCGAGAAGGGCGATTACCTTTATGTCGGGATCGCCCACCATGTGGTACACGACATCGGCCATCGTCAGGTCGGCCTCGTTTCCGGTAGAGAACCACAGGCCAACGCCGATACCCCGTTCGCTTGCCTGGATGAAGGCGCGGCCAAGTCCGCCGCCCTGGGTGACAAGCCCAATGCCGCCGCCCAGCGTGTCGTTCTTGAATATCGGTGAAAAGGTCAGCCCAAGGCCGCGGTTGATGTTGCTCAGCCCTGGCGAGTTCGGCCCGTAGATGCGCATCCCGCTTTGCCGGGCGATTTCAGCCATCTCGGCTTCGACGGCACGGCCCTCGTCCCCGGTTTCGCCAAAGCCAGAGGTGAAGACCACCGCAAACCCCGTTCCTGCTGCCGCGCAATCGCGCAAGGCGCCCACCACCGCATCGGCTGGAAGGCACAGCACCGCCACATCAACGGGGCCAGGCAAGGCCGACATTGCAGAATAGGCGCGCAAACCATGCACCCTTTCACGCCCCGGATTGACCGGAAAGATCTGCCCATCGAAGTCGGAATGCTCGGCAAGGTTCAGCAAGGTATCACTGCCCACGCTACGCGGCCTTTCGCTGGCCCCCAGGATCGCCACGCTGCGTGGCGACAAGAGCCGCGAAAGATCGGGAAAGTCGCGGGCGACCACCGGCTCAGCCACCTTGCGGCGCCCTCCGTACGAGCAGTTTCCAGACCCCTTCCACCACGGTTTCGCCGCGCTGGTTGATGACCTCGCGCCGGAACGACAGGATGCCGCGTTCGGGTTTCGAAGTCTCGCGCTTCTCGGCTACGGTGACGCGCACGCCAATCGTGTCGCCGATGAAGGTGGGGTTAGGGCAGCTGCACTGCATGTCGAGCAGCCCCAGAAGCGAGGGTTCCAGGAACGTATTCATCAGCATCCGCGTGGTCAGCCCCGACATCACCGACACCACCAGTGTCTAGCCCCCAGTTTCTGTACCAGTGATTTGGTGTTTCTCTAATAAGGTTTCAGGCACTGGCGGGCGCATGTTCAGTGCGTGATGAGGCCTGATCTGGTTGTATTGCCTGAGCCACACATTGATGGCGACCTGCGCCTGTTTCGTGCTGTGGAACCACTCGGTATTCAGCACTTCTCGTCTTAAGGTCCCGTTGAAGCGCTCGTTGTATCCGTTTTCTCAAGGGCTGCCTGGATAGATTTGCATCGGTCGGATGCCGACCTTTCTCAACCAGTCCTGCAGATGCGCCGCAATGAACTCCGGTCCGTAGCACGTCGGGAAGAGGCGCTTGTTTGAGGTTATGGCCATGCGCGCAGCCCTCAGATAGCGACGCGGGTGGCCATAACCGGGTCTCAGGTCTCAACAGTGGTTTTGCACAAACCACACCGCTGAGGAGACCGGCTATGACCGCCACCGATACTACTGCCTCGACCTTGTTGGTCGCCATCGACATTTCCAAGCACCGCCACGAGGTGCTGATTGGCGTACCTGGCAAGAAGCGCCGCCGTCGATTGACGATCACGAACACGCTCGACGACTTTCGGCGCTTGGCCGCCATTCTTATGGACTACGGTCTGCCCGTGAGGATCGGCTTCGAGGCAACCGGCAACTACCATCGGCCATTGGCGCATCATCTCGGCCAGGCCGGGTTCGATCTGAAGCTCGTGTCCTCTGTGGGTTTGGCCCGGACG
>NZ_LWEX01000351.1 GCF_001634885.1 Sulfitobacter sp. HI0040
TCGCGCGGCGTGCCCGATACCAAGGCGATCCCGGCGAATATCAGGATCGACAGGACGAAGTTGAAGACCGGCCCCGCCGCCACGGTCAGGGTGCGCGCCCAGAGCGGCGCACCATGCATCGTATGGCGCAGCTTGTCGGGATCCTCGGCCAGTGCGGCAATCGCCACCTCGTCCTTGCCCGAGGCCGCGTCCGCATCGCCCGCGAATTTGACGTAACCGCCAAAGGGCAGCGCCGCGACCTGCCAGCGGGTGCCCCGCTTGTCATG
>NZ_LWEX01000352.1 GCF_001634885.1 Sulfitobacter sp. HI0040
TGCCTTCTGGATCGTCGTCGCGGCGATCCTCTACGAGGCGGTCTCCGCCTTCATTTCGCAGAAGGCGCCGGGCTTCAACTGGTGGGGTATCGCGATTCTGGGTGCTTCGCTCGTGGCCAACCCGTTCCTCGCCTGGGGCAAGTATCGCTACGGCAAGCGGCTCGATGCGCCCGCCCTGAAGTACGATGCCAAGGACACCATGAT
>NZ_LWEX01000353.1 GCF_001634885.1 Sulfitobacter sp. HI0040
CCGCTGCGGGGCAGGGCGCACGGCATCGCCGAAGACCTGTTCGAAGGTCGCGCGCAGCGCAACGTCTACATCCGCCATCGTCACCGGCAGGCCCAGATCGACCAGCGAGGTGACCCCGTGGCGCGTGATGCCGCAGGGCACGATGCCATCGAAATGCGCAAGATCGGGTTCGACGTTCAGGCTGATTCCGTGAAAGCTGACCCAGCGGCGCAGGCGGATGCCGATGGCGGCGATCTTGTCTTCGGCCACCGCGCCGTCCGGCCCGCGCGGCCTGTCGGGCCGTTCCACCCAGACGCCCACACGGCCCTCGCGGATCTCGCCGCGCAGGTTGAAGGTGGCGAGCGTCTCGATCACCCAGTGTTCCAGTTGCTGGACAAATGCGCGCACGTCACGCCCGCGTGCGCCCACGTTGAGCATCACATAGGCCACGCGCTGCCCGGGACCGTGGTAGGTATATTGTCCGCCGCGCTTGGTGGGATAGACATTGAAACGCTGCGGATCGCGCAGGTCCTCCACGCGGGCGGAGGTGCCTGCGGTATAGAGCGGCGGATGCTCCAGAAGCCAGATACACTCGGATGCCTCGCCCGCAGCAATCGCCTCCGCCCGCGCCTCCATCCACGCCTCGGCGGTGCGGTAGTCGGTCAGCCCGTCGCTGGTGATCCATTCGACCATTGCGTTCGCCCTGTTGCGGCCCGGGCGCGGTTGCGTCAGGCGGCCTCTTTCTCTGCGACGACCTTGCGCAGCATCTGCGCATAGGTGTCCGCCCCCTGCGCCCCGGTCAACAGATACTTGCCGTCAAAGACCATGGAGGGGACACCGGAAATCCCCCGGGAGGTCCAGAAATTTTCCCGTGCGCGGGTGTCCTGGGCCTGGCTGCCGCTTTCCAGCACCTCGCGCGCTTCTTCGGCATCAAGGCCCACGCTCTGCGCGACGTCGATCAGCACCTCGCGGTCGGAGACATCGCGACCTGCGGTGAAATGCGCCTCGAAGAGGGCCATCATCAGGGGATGCTGCTTGCTCTTGCTCACCGCCCAGTCGAGCAACTGATGCGCCTCGAAGCTGTTCACGATGCGGCTGTCGGCATCATACCGGAATTCGATGCCCAGCGAGGCGCCCAGTTCCTGCAGATAGGCGCGGTTCTGCGCGCTCTGCTCCGGCGTGCTGCCGTATTTTTCCATGATATGTTCGGACAGGTTCTGCCCCTCTGGCGGCATGTTGGGGTTCAACTCGAACGGATGCCAGCGGATGTAGGCACCCGTACCGGTCATGCCGAGGGCCTGTTCCAACTGGCGAAAACCGACGATGCACCAGGGGCACATGACGTCGGATACGATGTCCACCTGAACGATGGGGCCGTTCTGTTGCGCTGTCTGGTCGGTCATGTCTCTCTCCTGGCGTGGGTTGGTTCAAAGATCAGGCCCGAAGCAGGATTTTTCAAGCCCGAGGAGGCGTTCACACCGATAAGGCCGCGTGGGGAGGGGGCGGATCGCACACGGTGAAAAAAGGCTGCTCTTTTGCACTTCACAACCCTTCTGAGTTTGGCTAAACCCCCGCCTACCATCCATGGCGTGCGGTCGTGGCGGAATGGTAGACGCGCAGCGTTGAGGTCGCTGTGGGGTAACACCCGTGAGAGTTCGAGTCTCTCCGACCGCACCACTTTCACTCTCTTTCAGTATCACGAAGCGCCGCGCCGACGCGCGAACACTCGCCTTGCGGGAATCGCCGGTAATGCCTCGGCAGGAACCCGCCAAGCTGGGGCGAGCGGAGCGTGAGATCACTGAAACGTGGCCGCAATTTTGGCCCGCCCCCGGGCAAAGGCCCCAGTCTCGGATTGCGGGCGACGGGCGAATTCCTTTAGGTTCCTATTCAATTGTCACGATGATGAAGAGCAATAAGTCCGGCGCGGAGGCCCGACAGGGAAGGTCGACGTAACATGGACGGGGGGAGAGGCCGCGTGATGCGAAAGATATCCGGTATCGGTGGAACCATGCGCGCGGGGCTGATGGCCTTGTGCCTTGCCGTGGCGGGCGCGGGTCATGCGGCGGAGTTGCGCATCACGGGCGTGCCCGAGGACACCGATCTTTATCGCACGCTGGCCGGAGGCTCCCTTTTGGTGGAACTGACCGCCGAAGACGCCGACCCCAGCAATCAGGAACTGCTGGCAGCCGCGCAGGCGGACTACAAGCGCCTGTTGACCGTCCTTTACGACGAAGGCTATTTCGGCCCCGCGCTGACCATCACGCTGGACGGGATCGATGCCGCGGCCATTCCGCCGGTCGATCCGCCGCGTGAAATCCGCCAGTTGGTCATTGCCGTGAACACCGGGCCGAAGTTCCGCTTTGGCCGGACGCGCATCGCGCCCGTGGCCCCGGGCACGGAAATGCCCGAGGAATTCGCGACAGGGGCCACCGCCAGCCTCGGCGTGCTCAAGGATACGGTCGCCGCCGGGGTCAGCGGCTGGCGCGATCAGGGCCACGCCAAGGCCGAACTGGCCAATCAGGAACTGACCGCGCGGCACGAGGCCCGCGCGGTCGATGCGGACCTACTGCTGGCCCCGGGGCCGCGCCTGCGCTTCGGCCCGCTGACCGTCACCGGCAACCGCGCCGTCCGGACCGAGCGTATTCTGGAGATCGCGGGCCTCCCCACGGGAGAGGTGTTTTCGCCTGAAGAGCTGGAACTTGCGACCCGCCGCCTGCGCCGCACCCGCGCCTTCAGCGCCGTCGCCCTGATCGAGGCGGAGCAGATCGGCCCTGACGCGACCCTGCCGATCACCGCGCAGGTGACGGAGGCACCGCCCCGCCGCTTCGGCTTCGGCGCGGAGGTGTCCACTGTCGAGGGGCTCGCGCTCAGCACGTTCTGGCTGCATCGCAACCTTCTGGGCGGGGCGGAGCGTCTGCGGCTGGAGGCCGAGGTTTCGGGCATCGGCGGCAATTCGGGCGGGACCGACTACCGGCTTACCGCCCGGTTCGAACGGCCCGCGACGTTCAACGAGGATACCGATTTCTATGCGCTGGCCGAACTGGAGCAGCTGGACGAGGTGAACTTCTTCTCCCGCCAGCTCGATCTGGAGGCGGGGATCGAAAGGATCGCCAATGAAAACCGGACCTATACGCTGGGCGTGGGGCTGCGCACCGCGGAGACGCGGGATGCCTTCGGAACCAACCGCTACACGCTCCTGACCCTGCCCCTGAGCGCGGAATTCGATTATCGCGACGACCGGCTGGACGCGAAGGACGGCTATTTCGCCAGGGTCGCGCTGACCCCCTTCATCGCGCTGCGCGGGGCAGACAACGGTCTGCGCAGCTACGCGGATCTGCGCGGCTACAAGACATTCGGCACCGAGCGCCCCGTGACCTTCGCGCTGCGCGGGCAACTCGGCTCCGTCTATGGTCCGGACCTCAGGGACGCGCCGGCGGATTACCTTTTCTACTCCGGCGGCGGGGGAACGGTGCGCGGCCAGCCCTACCAGAGCCTCGGCGTCAACCTCGGCGGGGGTAACATCGTAGGCGGGCGCAGCTTTGTCGGCCTGTCGGCTGAGGCGCGCTTTACCGTGACGGAGGCCATTGGCCTCGTGGGATTCGTGGACGGCGGCTATGTCGGCGCCGAAGAATTCTATGACGGCAGCGGCGAATGGCATTCGGGCGGGGGGATCGGTCTGCGGTATGCCACCGGCATCGGCCCCATCCGGCTGGATGTGGCGGTGCCGACCTCCGGCCCCGCGACGGATGAGAATTTTCAGGTTTATATCGGCATAGGGCAGTCCTTCTGATGCATGTTTCGCGGTTCCTGTCGACGATCGTTTTCCTGCTGACACTGGGTCTGGCCCCGGCCATGGCGCAGGACGATGACAAAGGGTTTCTGACCAATGCAATCCAGAACGCGCTGAGCGGTTCGGGGCGCACGGTGTCCATCGACGGGTTCCGCGGCGCGCTCAGTTCGCAGGCCTCGTTCGATCAGATGACCATCGCGGATGACGAAGGCATCTGGCTGACGCTGACGGACGTGGTGCTGGACTGGAACCGGTCCGCCTTGCTGCGCGGGCGGCTGGAAGTCGAAAGCCTGACCGCCCAGCGGCTCGACCTGCCGCGGCTGCCCGTATCGCAGGGCAACGACTTGCCCGAAGCCGAGGCCCAGCCCTTCAGCCTGCCGGATCTGCCCGTCTCTATCGAGATTGCGGACTTCGGGGTGGAAGAGATCAACCTCGGCGCGCCCATCCTCGGTGAAGAGGCCCAGCTTTCCGTGACCGCCGATGCCCGATTGACGGATGACGTGGCGCGCCTTGCCTTTCTCGCACAGCGGACGGATGACAAACGGGGCGTCTTCGAGATCAGCGCGGATTACCAGCGCTCCGAAGGCATTCTCGACCTGCTGCTGAAGCTTGAGGAAGAGGAGGAGGGCATCGCGGCCCGTCTGCTGAATATTCCGGATCAGCCTTCGGTGAGCCTGACGGTAGAGGGCTCCGGCCCAGTTGACGCGCTGGAAACGCAGGTGGTGATCGCCACCGACGATACCGAGCGGCTGGCGGGGCAGATCGTGCTGGGCACCCAGACCCCGCGCCGCGCCTCCGACATGCCGGACCGCCGCATACAGGCCGATATCGGCGGCGACATCACGGCGCTGCTGGCCCCGCGCTACCGCGAATTCTTTGGCGAAGACGTGAAGCTGACGATCGATGCGCTGCTGGAAGGCAATGGCGCGATCGAGGTTTCGTCCTTCGCGCTGGACACGCAGGCCGCGAAGCTCGCGGGCCGGGTGAACCTCAACCAGGAAAAATGGCCGACCTTCATCGACATCGAGGGCGTGGTCGAGAACGCGGATGGCACCCGGGTGCTGCTGCCGGTTTCCGGGGAAGCCACCACCGTGCAACGCGTGGGGCTCGACGTGAATTATGATGCCGCCGATGGGGAAGCCTTCGACGGTCGTTTCGATATCCGGGCGCTGGAAACCACCGGCGTCAAGATCGAGGACACGGAACTGGAGCTTGTCGGCACCCTGCAGGGCGAACTCGGGTCTGTCGGTCAATTCCTAGGTGACCTCACCTTTGCCACCCAGGGGATGGAGTTTACCGATCCCGCGGTTTCCGAAGCGGTGGGCAGCGCGATTTCCGGCGCGGCAGAGATCAACTATATCGAAGGCTCGCCGCTGCGCATTTCGGGGCTGGACCTGTCGGGGGCCGATTACGGGCTGACCGGGCAGGCGGTGGTCAACGGTTTTGATCAGGGGTTCCTGACCCGGCTCGACGCGACGCTGAAGGCGTCTAATCTGTCGCGGTTCTCCGCTCTTGCGGGGCAGGACCTCGACGGGCAGACCGCGCTGGCGCTCAAGGGCACCGTCACCCCGCTGAGCGGGATGTTCGACCTTGCCGTCGCGGGCAGCACGCAGGACCTGTCGCTGGGGATCGAGCAGGCGGATGCGGTTCTGGGCGGGCGCACCGAACTGAGCCTGCAGGCGCGCCGCAACGAAACTGGCACCTACCTGCGGGACCTCGTGCTGGAAAACGAGGCGATCAACCTGTCGGGATCGGTGGAACTGCGCAGCAACGACAGCCGGGCGAACGTATCGTTCCGGCTCGACGATATTGCGCGCGTGGCGCCGCAATATACCGGCGCAGTTGCCGCAACCGTGGATGCCACGCAGGATGCGCGCGGCTGGACCGTGGCCGCCGATGTGGAAGGACCCTATGAAAGCCGGATCACCGTCAACGGGCTTGCGACCGGCCCTAATGCGCTGCTGACCTTTGCCGCCGACGTGCCCGACATGCAGCCTTTCGTTCCGCAGGCAACCGGCCCGCTGGAGGCCGACGGCACCCTGCGCCAGACCGAGGACGGCTTCCGGCTGGAGACTGTCATCGACGGCCCGGACGATATCCGCGCCAGCGTCGAGGGTCTGGTGACCCCGAAGCTGGACATCGCCTTCGACCTCGCGGTGCCGCGCCTCGCGCCCTATGTTCCCCAGATTGCCGAGGGCGGCCTGAACGCGTCGGGCACCGTTACGCAGACGCAGGAAGGCATCGCCGTCGATGTCACTGCGGACGGCCCCTATGATCTGCGCGCCATGGTCGAGGGCATCGCCACCGGCCCGCGCCTGTCGCTTGATTTCGATGTCCGCCTGCCGGATGTGCAGCCCTTGGTGCCCTCGGTCGAAGGGCCGCTTTCGCTTCAGGGCAACCTCAGCCAGGGGGAAACCGGGCTTGTCGTCGATATGGACGCCGCCGGCCCCTACGAGTCGACCGCTACGGTCGAGGGAACGGTGACCGGCCCCGACCTTGCCGTGAGGTTCGACGTCGCCATGCCTGATCTGCAGCCGCTTGTCCCCAATGTTTCCGGCCCCCTCACCGCGGCGGGATCGGTGCGGCAGGCCGAGGGCGGCCTTGCCGTTTCGGTCAAGGCCGAAGGGCCGGAAGAGGCCCGCGCCATGGTGCAAGGCATCGCCACCGGCCCGAACATGGCGCTGGAATTTGACGTGAGTATTCCGGACATCCAGCCTTTCGTTCCGAGCGTCGAGGGCGCCGTGAACGCGACGGGTGATATCCGCCAGACCGACAAGGGCCTTGCCGTCGAGGTCGATGCCACCGGCCCCTACGGCGTGCGCGCCACCGCGTCCGGGGTGGCGGACGGGGAGGGGAACCCGATCGAATTCGAACTGGCCGTGCCGCAGGTCGAACAATTCGTGCCAAGCGTCCGGGGGGCACTGCTCGCCGAAGGTACCCTGCATCAGACGCCACAGGGGTTCGTCATCGACACCCGCGCCAGCGGGCCCTATGGCGCCCGTGCCATGGTCGAAGGGCTGGCCACCGGCCCCGACATGTCGCTTGAATTCGCGCTGACGGTGCCGGACGTCAAACCTTTCGTGCCGCAGCTTTCCGGCGCGTTGGAAGCGACCGGCACAGTCGCGCAAAGCCCCGAGGGGATCGTGGTGGATACGGAGCTTTCCGGGCCATACGGCGCGCAGGCCAGCGTTTCCGGTCTGGCGACGGGGCCTGACATGAACCTTGCCTTCGACGTTTCGGTGCCCAACCTCCATCCGCTGGTGCCGCAGGTGAACGGGCCGCTGAACGCCAGCGGCACGGTCCGTCAGACCCCGCGCGGCATCGTCGTCGACACGGTCGCCAATGGGCCGTATGGCGCGCGCGCCGCGGTGGAAGGCGTGGCCACCGGCCCCAACATGTCGCTGACATTCGATGTCTCGGTGCCCAACGTGCAGCCGCTGGTGCCGCAGGTGAACGGGCCGCTGAATGCCACCGGCACCCTGCGGCAAACCCCGGCAGGCATCGCCGTGGACACCAACGTAAGCGGCCCCTATTCCGCCCGCGCCGCGATCGAGGGGGTGGTGACCGGGCCATCGGCCGCCGTGTCCTTCGACGTATCGCTGCCCAATGTCGGCGTCTTCGTGGATGAGATCTCTGGCCCGCTTTCCGTCAATGGCACCGCGCGGCGGCAGGGGGAGGCGTGGCGCATCGATACCGATGCCACCGGCCCCTCAGGCACGCAGGCGCGGATCGCGGGGCTGGTGAACCCTGACGGAACGCTCGCGCTCGATATCGACGGGTCCGCGCCGCTGGGGCTGGCCAATCCCTTCATCGAACCGCGCAGCCTTCAGGGCCTCGCCCGGTTCGACCTGTCGCTCAACGGTCCGCCGGAACTCGGCTCGCTTTCGGGTACGATCCAGACTTCAGATGCCAGTCTGACGGCCCCCAACCTGCGGATCGCGCTGGAGGGCATCGCGGGGTCGGTGAGGCTCGGCAACAACCGTGCGCAGATCGACCTGTCCGCGCGCGGTTCCGAAGGGGGCCAGTTGCGGATCGGGGGCGGGATCACGCTGACAGGTTCGCTGCCTGCCGACATCCAGATCGGGTTGCAGAACATCGTATTGATCGATCCGCGGCTCTACCGCACGTCGCTGAGCGGTCAGCTGCGCATTGCCGGCCCGCTTACGGGCGGCGCCGCGATCACAGGGCAGGTGAACGTGGGAGAGACGAACATCACGGTCCCCTCCACCGGGCTGACCTCCATCGGGGAGATCCCGCCGATCACCCACCTGAACGACAGCCGCGCTGCCGAGATCACCCGTGCCAAGGCGGGGCTGAACGAGGATGCGGCAGGTAGCGGCGATGCGGAGGCGGATGATGCCGCCGGACCGGGCCTGCGCCTTGACGTGCTGGTCAGCGCACCCAACCGGATTTTCGTCCGGGGCCGGGGGCTCGATGCCGAACTGGGCGGATCCCTGCGACTGACCGGGACGACGAACCGGATCATCTCTTCGGGTCGGTTCGACCTCATCCGGGGGCGGCTCGATATTCTCGGCAAGCGTTTCAACCTGCGTGAAGGCTCGATCCAGTTCCAGGGCGATTTCGTGCCCTTCATTCGCTTCGTAACGGCTACGGATACCGCCACCGGCGAGGTGCGCATTATCGTGGAGGGGCCTGCCAACGAACCACAGGTTCGGTTTGAATCCACGCCTGACGCGCCACAGGACGAGGTGCTGGCGCAGTTGCTCTTCGGGCGCAATATCACCGAGATCTCTGCCTTTCAGGCGTTGCAGCTGGCCAATGCCGTTGCCACGCTGGCAGGCCGGGGCGGGACCGGCGTGATCTCCAACCTGCGCGAAGGTTTCGGGCTGGACGATCTGGACATCACGACGACGGACGACGGGGCCACCGCATTGCGTGCGGGCAAATATATCTCCGAGAACGTCTATACGGATGTGACCGCCGCATCGGACGGAACGGGGGAGGTTTCGCTCAACCTCGATCTGACGCCGAACCTGACGGCCCGTGGCACGCTGGGATCGGACGGCGACAGCCGGCTCGGTATCTTCTACGAAAAGGATTACTGATCCCGCAGGGCCCGGCGGCGCGCCCTGCGCCGCCGGTCATTCCCCCGGCGTGAACTGGCCGTAGCGGCCCCGGTCGAACATCAGCCCCGCCGCATCGTCGCGGTGGGTGGCGGCCCAGCGGACATGGCCGAGCACCAGCGAATGATCCCCGGCGGGATGCACGGCATAGGTGTCGCAGTGAAAGGTCGCGAGGCATCCCTCCAGCGTCGGGGCGCCATTGGGGCCTTCGCGCCAATCGAACCGATCGAAATCCAGACCGTCGGTCGCGAAATGATGGGCCATGTCCTGCTGGTCGGCGCTGAGAACGTGAATGCAGAACATGTCGGTGTTGGTGAAAGCGTCATGCCGCTTTGACGCCCGCGCGGGCGACCACAGCACCAGCGGCGGGTCCAGCGAGACGGAGGAAAAGCTGTTCGCCGTCATGCCGAGCGGCCCCTTGGGCGACTGCGTGGTAATGACCGTCACGCCGGTTCCGTAACGCCCGAAGGCGCTGCGCAGATCCTCTGTCGCATCGGGATGGGGGATGAAGCTGGACATGCGGTCGACCATGTCGGAGCGGTCGCACGCCCCGGCAGATTTGTCCAGCATCCGGGGGATGCGCCGCGACGTCGCAGCCGCCGGCGGATGCCCGCCGAGGCGCCCGCCAATGCCCGCTCACGAAGTCGAAACATCCGGAACTTCGCCAAGAGGCCCGTGTTGGCCCGGGGATGAGAGGCAACACAGACCAAAAGGAACTGTGCTGGCTGTCTGACGCGACCCGGACCCCGCACAAGGGCCGGAGAACTCGGCACCCGAATGCCACCAACAGAAAAGGCGCCCCGGCGCCGGAAAGTGACGATCAAATGAGCATCACGAACAAAACGAAAATGACCTTCACCGCCGCCGCACTGCTGGCGGGCACCGCGCTCGCCTCCACCGGCATGGCGCAGACCGCCGCGAGTGACAATGAAACGGTGGACCACGTCGAAGTCGGTTCGCTGTCCTGTGACGTGGGGGATGGCACGGGCTTCATCTTCGGGTCCACCCGTGAACTGGTCTGTACCTTCAACCCCGTGCAGGAAGGCCTGCCTGATGAGACATATGTAGGCGAGATCAACCGCTACGGGATCGACATCGGCAAAACGCAGAACGGCCAGATGGGGTGGCTCGTTTTCGCCCCGACCGAAGCGGAATATAGCGAAGGCGGCCTGAACGGCACCTACCGTGGTGTCTCTGCCGGCGCCACGCTGGGCGTGGGCCTTGGGGCCAACGCCATGGTCGGCGGTTCCGAAGATACGCTGGCGCTTCAGCCGATCAGCGTGAATACCCAGACCGGGGTGAACTTTGCCGTGGGTGTGGGTGAAATCAACCTGCAGCGCATCGCGAACTGACCGCGCGTTGGAAGAGTAGAGAAGGGGCACCCCGCGGGGTGCCCTTTTTCAATTCAGGTCAGGTCACGGCCTCTCACAGAGTTACGTGGCACGGGGCAACCTGACTAATAAAGGCTTCGACTGGACGAGTGGTTATGGCCCTACAAGATTTAATCGCTATAACAGGTCTTTACTCAGAACCGTGAAGCCGGCGGTGGAAAGCCATATAACTTGACTGTCGTTCCGTGAGCTTAATCGAAGTCACGTTCGCGTTAAGCGCCTCTTGCACATCGTTAGTCAGATTATCTGAGATAAGCATTTCACCATTTTCAGAAAAACTTACAAAGCCTTGGTCGAAAAGCCTATCCCAAGTAGGAGACAGAAGCAGCGCATTGTGTGGGTCGAGACATTCCTGCGGGTTTTTTCGACAATCCTTCCAAGGCTTGATGTGTGAGGCAACGAGAAGTTTAGGCTCTTCAATGTTAGTAACTAGGCAGCAACCGTATAATTGTAGAACGAGCCTACGAAAGAGGCCTTGACCAACTCGAGCTTTCACGATCGCCGCACGGGTCGTCTCGGGCAGTAAACTATCGTTTGAAATCTCTTGTTCAAGCGCAGCAATTCTATTCCCAGCATCGGCTTCAAGCCACTCTTCTACCGGCGGTGTCAACCAGAAAGATTTTCTCGAATTTCGAGGGTCGATACTGAGCTTATTGCAAAAAACCTGATAGTTGTACGCGGCATCATCATCAACTTTGTTTACTATTCTGAAACCATACTGTTCGGTCAGAACCTCCGACACCCTTACATTCGTTCTTCGCCCGTCCCGATCCTCCAATTGGCTATGTCCGAGAACCGTGTTGTTTCTATATCCGATAAAACGTGACGGGGCGAAAGCGATGCCGTCATCATTTAGATAGGGGAGAAAAACGGACCCCAGACCAATAAGGCTGTTGTAAAGAGCCTTTACCTGACCGTCACTTTTCCTTGCCTGCTCGAGTTGTTCGATATTGTTAAGTAAGTCGTCGTAGCTTTCAATCATATCCAGTTCCATTTTTACAAAAACATGTCCGTAATTGAACACAACACCGGAAAATTTAAGCAACACCTTTTACAATGATAGCCAGTTATGTTTCACACATCCTTTTCCGTAACAAAGCTCTGTAAGTTTATGCTGGGTTCATTTGGCAAGCAAACGATTTATGTATGAGCGGTCAAGAGCGAACATCTCTTCAGCTATTTTCAAAGGGGGCGCAGTTAATGTCACGCTATTGGGCAGCGCCCGACCGCCCCTTGGGCGGGCGTTTTGGCACCCGCTGATGACCTTGTGAACGCCGGAGACATGGAGGCACCATAAAGTGGCATCCATATCGGTCGGAAATGCCCACCCACGGTCGGGCGCTGCCCTTCAAGGCACCGTCACCAGCACCACGAAGTGCCAAGGGCACCCCATGGGGTGCCCTTTTCCATCAACCGGAGCGCCCTGCGGCGGTGCGACTATCGGTTCATCCGGTTTTCGATCAGGTCATCGACCACGGAAGGATCGGCGAGGGTGGAGGTGTCCCCCAGCGCGCCGAAATCGTCCTCGGCGATCTTGCGCAGGATGCGGCGCATGATCTTGCCGGAGCGTGTCTTGGGCAGGCCCGGGGCCCACTGGATCAGATCGGGCGAGGCGATGGGCCCGATCTCCGAGCGCACCCAGTCGCGCAACTCCTTGCGCAGCTCTTCCGAAGGTTCCTCCCCGCTCATCAAGGTGACATAGCAGTAGATGCCCTGACCCTTGACGTTGTGCGGGTATCCCACGACCGCGGCCTCGGCGACCTTCTTGTGCGCCACCAGCGCGCTTTCGACCTCTGCCGTGCCCATCCGGTGGCCGGAAACGTTGATGACGTCGTCGACCCGTCCGGTGATCCAGTAATCGCCATCGGCATCGCGGCGGCAGCCGTCGCCGGTGAAGTAGTAGCCCTTGTAGTCCGAGAAATAGGTCTGTTCGAACCGCTCGTGATCGCCCCAGACGGTACGCATCTGGCCCGGCCAGCTGTCGGCGATGCAGAGCACGCCTTCGGCCGGGTTGCCTTTCACCACCTCGCCGGAGGTGGGCTCCAGCACGACCGGTTCGATGCCGAAGAAGGGCTTCATGGCAGCGCCGGGCTTCGTGTCATGGGCGCCGGGCAGGGGGGTCATCAGGTGGCCGCCCGTCTCGGTCTGCCACCATGTGTCGACGATGGGGCAGTTTCCCTTGCCCACAACGTCATTGTACCAGTTCCATGCCTCGGGGTTGATCGGCTCACCCACGGTGCCCAACACCTTGAGACTGCTGAGATCGCAGTTTTCGACGAAGGCATTGCCCTGACCCATCAACGCGCGGATCGCCGTGGGGGCCGTATAGAACTGGTTCACCTTGTGCTTTTCGCAGACCTGCCAGAACCGGCTCGCGTCGGGGAAGGTGGGCACGCCTTCGAACATCAGCGTCGTGGCCCCGTTGGCCAGCGGGCCGTAAACGATATAGCTGTGCCCCGTCACCCAGCCCACATCGGCGGTGCACCAGTAGATGTCGCCATCATGGTAATCGAAGGTGATCTGATGGGTCATTGCCGCATAGACCAGATAGCCGCCGCTGGTGTGAACCACGCCCTTGGGCTGCCCGGTGGAACCCGAGGTATAGAGGATGAAAAGCGGATCCTCGGCGTTCATCTCGGCGGGTGCGCAGGTGGCATCCGCCTTTTCGGCCAGCGCGTTGTAGTCGTGATCGCGCGCATCGTTCCATTCGACATCGCCCCCGGTGCGCCGCACCACGAGGCATTGAACGCTGTCGTCGCAGCTCTTGAGCGCCTTGTCCGCGTTGGCCTTGAGCGGGGTGGCCCGGCCGCCGCGGGGGGCGAAATCAGCGGTGATGACCACCTTCGCCTCGGACCCCTTGATGCGGGCCGACAGCGCGTCTGGCGAGAAACCGGCAAAGACGATGGAATGGATCGCGCCGATCCGGGCGCAGGCCAGCATGGCATAGGCCGCTTCGGGAATCATCGGCAGATAGATGATCACCCGGTCGCCCTTGTCGACGCCCAGATCCCGCAGGATGTTGGCCATGCGGCAGGTGTTGGCGTGCAATTCGCGGTAGGTGATGTGGCGCGCGTCATCCTTGGGATCGTCCGGTTCCCAGATGATCGCCGTCTGATCGCCGCGGCTGTCCAGATGCCGGTCGATGCAATTGGCCGAAACGTTGAGCGCACCGTCCGCGTACCAGTTGATCTTGACCTCGCCCAGTTTGAAGTTGACGTCCTTCACCTGCGTGAAGGGCTTGATCCAGTCCACCCGGCTGCCCTGTTCGCGCCAGAAGCCTTCCGGGTCCTCGATGGAGGCGCGGTACATCCGGTCATAGGTCTCCGCGGTGACATGGGCATTGGCCTTCATGTCATTCGAAGGCGGATAGGATTTGGTAGCGGCGTCGGACATGATCGGTTCCTCCCTGTCGTCTCATCGGGGCGTCGCGGCGCTGCCGCTGTGCTCCCGTCTCCTCTGGGCGGATCATAACGCGGTCCCTAGGGAAGGGAACCGGCAAGGCGCGGCACGGCGAGGGCCGGTAAAGATTTTTCCGGGTTGCTGTAAAGGCTGTAAATCTTGACCGCCCGGGTTTGAAAATTGCGGGTCAAAACAGACGGCAAGCCTGCAAACATGCTGCAGGGGCCAGCTACTTCGGGGACGCTGTATCCGGGCCGCGCCCCCTGCACATGCGACCATGGTCCTGCACGGCTTCGGTCGCGCGCCCGGGCCGCTGGCGAACGGCAGGCAGGTTGCGGGGGTTGGCACGCCTGACGTTGCGCGCTAGCGTAGCGTCAAGCGGGCCGGACAGTCCGCATCTAGGGAGATATGTAATGAAAAATCTGATGAACGGCGCTGCCCTCGGCGCGCTGAGCTTTGCATTCGTGACCGAAGCTGCCGCCACCGAATGGAACGTTTCGGTCTGGGGCAAGCGTCGCGCTTTCACCGAGCACATCGAAAAGATCGCGGAACTCGTGTCTGAAAAGACCGATGGCGAATTCACCATGAACGTGAGCTATGGCGGCCTGTCCAAGAACCGCGAGAACCTCGACGGTATCTCGATCGGTGCTTTCGAGATGGCCCAGTTCTGCGCGGGCTACCACCCGGACAAGAACAAGGCGATCACGGTGCTGGAACTGCCCTTCCTCGGGGTTTCGAACCTCGATGAGGAAGTCGCCGTCAGCCGTGCGGTCTATGCGCATCCCGCTGTCGCCAAGGAGATGGAGCAGTGGAACGCCAAGATGCTCATGACCTCGCCGATGCCGCAGTACAATCTGGTGGGCACCGGCGAGCCGCGCGATACGCTGGCCAAGATGGAAGGCATGCGCGTCCGGGCGACCGGCGGTCTGGGCGAGGCATTCGAAAAGGTGGGCGCCGTGCCGACCTCCGTGACCTCATCCGAAGCCTATAACGCGATGGAATCGGGCGTCGTGGATACCGTGGCCTTCGCCCAGCACGCGCATCTCAGCTTTGGCACCATCAACAAGGCCGATTGGTGGACGGCGAACCTGAACCCCGGCACCGTCAACTGCCCGGTGGTGGTGAACATCGACGCCTATAACGCCCTGAGCGATGAGGAGCGCGCGGCGCTGGACAGCTCCGTCGACGAGGCGCTGGATCACTACCTCGCCAACTATGGCGAGCTGCTGAAGAAGTGGGACAGCATCCTTGACGAAAAGGGCGTCCAGAAGGTCGAATTCAGCGAGGAAGAGATCGCGGCCTTCCGCGAAAAGGCCGCCGATCCTGCACGCGAGGCATGGATCAAGGACATGGAAGCCCAAGGCATTCCGGGTCAGGAACTCTACGACCTCGTTCAGGAAACGCTGGAAAAAGAGCGTATGTCCAACTGAACCACTCAGGGGCCGTGCCATCGGTGCGGCCCCGCCGTTCGGTTCCCCGGACACATTTGAAGGAATACCACCATGGCAGGTTCCTCCGCCGTGCTGACCGACGATAGCCTGCTCAGTCGGCTGGATCGGGTCTTGCTGAAACTCGAAACATTCTTCGCCCTGATTTCGGGCATCGCTGTCTTCCTGCTGATGGTTCTGGCGGTCTGGTCGGTGGGCGGACGCAAGTTTTTCTCCTCCCCCCTTGCCGGTTACGTGGACTGGATCGAGGCGGCGATGCCGTTCATCGCGATCATGGGAATCGCCTATACCCAGCGTAACGGCGGCCATGTGCGGATGGACATCCTCATCGGGCAGTTGCGGGGGCGCGCGCTCTGGGCTGCGGAACTGGTTTCCGTGATCCTGATCTTCTTGCTGATGGTCGCGCTGGTCTGGGGATCATGGGCGCATTTCGACCGCAGCTTCGATCTGAGCGTTCCCATGTGGAGCCGTGACAGCTCCATCGATATCGGATTGCCCATCTGGCCGTCGAAACTGGTGGTGCCGGTGGCCTTTTCGGTGCTTGCCCTGCGCCTGCTGCTGCAAATCTGGGGCTACGGGCGCGCGATGGTGCTGGGGCTTGAGCACCCTGTCGCGGTGCCACTGGTACAAACCGCCGCCGAACAGGCCATGGCCGAGGCCGAACATCTGGATGGACACGACTGATGGAACCAATTGAAATCGGCCTGTGGGTCTCTGGCGGTATGCTGGTCATGGTGGTGCTTGGCATGCGCGTGGCCTTCGCCGCGGCGATGGCCGGGCTCGTCGGCCTGATCTGGATCTTCTGGGCCAAGCGGGGAATGGAGTGGGACCAGTTCGGCTGGGCGCTGACGGTCGCGATCAAGACGGCGGGGCAGGTGCCCCATTCCAAGGTATCGAGCCAGACCCTGTCGCTGATCCCCACCTTCATCCTCATCGGGTTTCTCGCCTATTACGCGGGTCTGACGCGGGCGCTCTTCGAGGCGGCCAAACGCTGGTTCGCATGGGTGCCCGGGGGGCTTGCCGTTTCCACCGTGTTCGCCACGGCGGGCTTTGCCGCCGTGTCCGGTGCCTCGGTCGCCACCGCTGCCGTGTTTGCGCGCATTGCAATCCCGGAAATGCTCCAGATCGGCTACAACAAGCAGTTCGCAGCCGGTGTGGTTGCCGCGGGCGGTACGTTGGCCTCGCTCATCCCGCCGTCGGCGATCCTCGTGATCTATGCCATCATCGTTGAACAGGACGTGGGCAAGCTGCTGCTTGCCGGGTTCATACCGGGGGCCTTTTCGGCCATCATCTACGGCATATTGATCATCGGCATCGCCATGATCTGGAAGAACGTGGGCCCCCCGGTGCGCGGCTTTACCTGGGGCCAGCGCTTCGCTTCGTTGCCGGCGGCCCTGCCCATCGTCGCCGTCGTCGTGATCATCATCTTCTTCGTCTACAACCCCTTCGGCGACGCCTGGGGCACACCGACCGAAGGCGGTGCCGTGGGGGCCTTCATCGTGTTCTGCATGGCGCTGATCCGGGGTATGCGCTGGGCGGAGCTGAAGGACGCCTTGCTGGAAACCGCAAAGCTGACGGTGATGATCTTCACCATCATCTGGGGCGTGCTGATCTACGTGCGGTTTCTTGGCTTCGCGGACCTGCCCGGGGCCTTCGCGGACTGGATCTCATCGCTCGCCGTGTCGCCCATGCTGATCCTGATCTGCATTCTATTGGCCTATGCGGTGCTGGGCATGTTCATGGATGCCATCGGGATGCTGCTGTTGACGCTGCCGGTGGTCTACCCGGCGGTCATGGCCCTGAACGGCGGCGAATTCGTCAGCGCCGCGGACAGTACCTTTGGCATGTCGGGACCGATGGCCGCGATCTGGTTCGGGATTCTCGTGGTGAAGATGGCGGAGTTCTGTCTGATCACCCCGCCGATCGGGCTCAACTGCTTCGTGGTGGCCGGGGTGCGCCCCGATCTCAGTGTGCAGGACGTGTTCCGCGGGGTGATGCCCTTCTTCGTCGCGGACGCCGTCACCATCGCCCTGCTGGTCGCATTCCCGTCCATCGTGCTTTGGCTGCCATCGCTGGCAGGTTGACGCTGGCCAACGCCGGGCGGCATCCACTGCCCGGCCTAGCCGGACCTCAGGAGCCCCGGGATGCCGCGTCATGGGCGCGGCGTTCTTCCTTGATGGTTTCCGCCGTATCCTCGCCGGACAGGAACATGCCCACCGTGTGCAGGGGCTCGAAATTCTCGCAGATGACCTTGAACACCACGAGGAAGGGCACCGCCACCAGCGCCCCCGCCAACCCCCAGAGCCAGCCCCAGAAGACCACGGTCAGGAACACCGCCACCGTGTTCATGGCGAGCCTGCGCCCCACGAGGTAGGGGGTGATGAGGTTCCCCTCCACCCCGGTGAGGATCTGGTAGCCCAACGGGGCCAGCAGCGCATAGCCGAGGTTGTCGAACTGCACGATGGCAAAGGCCCCCACAAGCACGGAACCGATGAAGCCCCCCAGATAGGGCAGGAAGTTCAGCAGGAATGCGGCGACCCCCCAGACCGCCCCGTTCGTCACCCCGAGCAGCGTCAGGTAAATGCCCACGCAGAGCCCGAGAGCCGCGTTGATGATGGTGATCGTAAGCAGGTAGCGCGACACCCGCCTCTCGACGTTGTACACGGTCGTGAGCGCGCGTTTCTTACCGCTGAGCGTGGGGAAGGCCTGTACCAGCTTGAGGTAGAACAACTCCCCCGAGGACAGCAGGAAAATGGCAAGGACCAGCGTGACCGCAAGGGTGGCGCCGACCGTCGCGACCGTGTCGAAAGCACTGTCCATCAGGGAGGGCTGCTTGACCACAACCTCCTGAGGGTCGTCCTTTTCACCGCTGATCTTTTCCACTTCCGCCGTGGCATCGCGGACGTTTTCCACCGCGTCCGACATCCCCCGCAGCTTTTGCTGGATCTCGTTGCCCATGCGCGGGATCTCGTCGCTCCAGAGCGCGACCGTCCCCGCCGTGCCCGCAAGGATTGCAAAGATCACAGCAGAGGTCGACAGCACCAGCAGAAAGGCCGAGACCACATGCGGCACCCCCAACCGGTGCAGCCCGCGCGAGACCGGGCTGAGCGTCAGGGCCAGCAGAAAGCCCAGCAGGATCGGAAGGATGAGGTCTTTGGCAAAATAGGCCGTCACGAAAAGGGCGATCATGACCAGGAAGCGCAGGGATCGGCGGATGGAAGTGAGATCGTCCAACTGTTGCTCCGACTGTTTGCGCGCCTATCCTGCTAGAACCCCGAAGAACGTGAAAAGTTCGCACGGCAGCCGCACTTTTTTGGTCGCGGCCACACGTTTGAGGGGAATGGGGGTGCAGTTGTGGGGGGTAAACTGAAGGGGCTGGCCGTGACCTCGCTTGGACGCCCCGGCGGCGTGGTCGGTCGCGTCCTGAGCTATCCGCACGTTTCGGTAGTTGGGCAAACGGAAACCGCAACCTTACCTGTAAGACAAAATGCAAAGGAAAAGTGGCAGCCCGTAGGGGAAACGAACCCTGATCGTAAGTAGTTGATTTCTAATGATACAGTGTCCCACGCCTTCTCTCAGCAAAGCCTATAGAATCCAAAAGCTTGTAAGGTCGGTGTCCCACGCTGTTGGGCGCGTCTTGAAGCGCCATTCACCGGGGCTTTGCCTCGTCGGGTGACTAAGGAAATGCAGCTTGGTGTTGTTCGATCGTAAGTGGGTGCACATCCTTATGCGCCGCGTAAACGCTACCTCCGAATGAAGGGATCGCAATTCGTTGGTTCCACGACTCCGCGGCAACCTTAATGAGCGTTAGTGGCTTTTGCGTTAATGGGGCCCTGATGGATCATCCAGTTTCGACTGATGCGTGGAGCGCCGAAAGTCTCATTGCGAGCCACAATTCATGCGTCGTTGACCGCTCGATCGCAATGCGTCTGCCCTATGGCCCCGTGCGCATTCATGTAATATGTTTTCTTGCGTAGTGCGGACCCTTACTGAAAGAGAAGCCCTACGGTGATTTGCAGGCCAAGAACAGGCGCAGATACTTACAATATAGCAAGGGAATGAATGAAGTTGCGAATCGCACCTATGGTTCTCGGAACTGTAAACGCTCCGCATCGTACGAGGCTTTCCGCTCTTGAACTTGCTGATGCGATTTCGGACATTTGTGCCGCTAAGTCTAACAGTGGGCCAGCATTTGCATTCTTCTCTGAGGTCTCTCCAGAGCTTCAGTTGTCGTTCGTAAACGAGATGGGACTGTCGCATGAAGAAGTGCGCAAGGTTGCGAAGCACTTTCAGGCGCTTTGCCCATTCCCGCTGGCATTCGCTACTTACTACTCAAACTGAATTTGCATTCGCTGCCACCCGGGATCCGCAGCAGGAGCACCACCTTTTCAAACTCCTTCCCGACAGCCCCGCCGGAAACCCGCGCGACGAAACGCTGGCCGCGGCGCGGTAGAAACGAGAGGCGCTCTGAGTCTTAGGCAATCTGGAACGCTTGCTGATCCAGTGCGACATTCGGCAGACAGCGGAGGTGAAAGTAAGTCTGCTATGCGATAGCATGTTCCATGCTCTCTGTTTGGGGCTTTTCGAGAGAGCCGCTTGCGGCCCTTACCGGATGAGGTGGATGGCTCCTGCTCCACCGGCATCGAACGTGTCAAAGTGCAGTTGTCATCGACCGCAAGGAAAGGAGCCACCCAATGACAGTAAAGACCGTGGGCCTGGATTTGGCCAAGGACGTTTTCCAAGTACACTGCGTTTCGCCCACTGGGCGCAAGATCCTCAATAAGAAGATCAAACGGGCGAAGCTCTTGGCATTATTCGAGACTTTGCCGAGATGTGTGGTCGGCATGGAAGCCTGTGGTTCTGCGCATCATTGGGGCCGAGAGCTGCGCAAGCTGGGCCATGATGTCCGGCTGATGCCAGCTGCCTACGTAAAGCCCTATGTGAAGCGTGGTAAGACGGATGCGGCGGATGCCGAAGCGATCTGTGAAGCCGTGCGTCGCCCCACCATGCGGTTTGTCGAGATCAAATCAGAAGATCAGCAAGCTGTTCTGGCCATCCATCGTGTCCGGGATCTCGTCGTGCGCCAGCGCACCCAGGTCGTGAACATGATCCGCAGTATCCTGCGGGAGTTCGGGCACATCCTGCCAACGGGCATCGAGGCCGTGTCGAAGTTTGCCCGCGAGCATGGGACTGAAGAACAGTTGGAAATGCCCGAGATCGCAGACGGCATTCTCGGAGTGATGTGCCATCAGCTGAATGGTCTCAATGCGCGCATCGAAGGGCTGACCAAACTGATCGAACAACATGCATGGCTCGATGCTGATGCACGGCGACTGATGCGCATGCCGGGGGTCGGCCCCATCACGGCCTCCGCCATTGTCGCCACCATCGGCGACGCAAAGCAATTCAAAACAGGGCGTGATCTCGCCGCTTGGCTGGGTCTGACACCGCTGAACAAGTCCAGTGGTGGCAAAGAGCGGCTTGGCCGCATCACCAAGAAGGGGGATCGATATATCCGAAAGCTGCTGATCGTCGGCATGACGTCACGGGCGCTGATGGCCAGGAACAAACCGGGGAAAGCTGACACCTGGACGGCAAAATTACTGGCTGAGAAACCATTCAGGTTGGCCACGGTCGCCATGGCCAACAAATCCGCCCGGATCATCTGGGCGCTTCTGACGAAACGAGAGGAATACCGGCAGCCGATCGCTTGATCCTGCCCAGAGATGCAAGACGTTTGATGTGATGATGCGAAACGAAGTCAACCAAGAGCAAGGACACTCCGACGAATGTCGCGGCCCCCAGAGGTCGTTTAGCCGATAGGAACCTCGCTTGCGGAACTCATCAGGGCCAGTGGCAACCGTCACGTAAACAGGCCGGACACACGACTGTACTGACAGACCATCGCGATCACAGAAATCCCTTGCAATGCAGGAGCCATCCACACAAGCCGTTCGCATGGCATCGCGCCGCTGCAGTGCAGCTTTCAGGAAGCGGGCATCTAAAATATATGTTCTGCATAAGACTGACGGCGAGCAACCTTCTAAGAGCCACGCTTTGCTCGGAATCTTTATAAATGCAGAAAGGCGCTGGCATACCTTCAGATGTTCAACTAACCCGTCGACGGCATCCAACCGCTGGTGAAGAAAGATGCGTTTGGCCTTAGGCTCAGATCGAAGACGGGTGCAAGCCCAAAGCGGTCACGACTTCACAATAGAGATAAGGGGAATCCCAGATAGAAAATTCGGTAGCGGCGAACACTGCAGGCGTGGATCCGGAGAAAGCAGCTCTGGCTGTAGAACCGGGTCAAACCGCATGCGCCGAGGGGACCAATTGTAGACAATCGTTTCCGGGCCATCCTGGACGAGCAGGAAACGGCGTTTCGGGACACCACGCGTCAGGATCATCCCGCCGCTACCTTGGCCAACTTTTCCGCCGCCGTTCTCACCCGCCGACTTACCCGCCATAACGTCCCCTCTTGAAATCACAGTTGTGCGACGCGATGCGACAAGAGCTTATCAGGCTATCACTCACCTACCCAGGTATCTGGACAGTGTGAAAACGCTCGGTTGCTTTCAAATAGGTGTAACCGCCTGCACCGCGCAAACACCTGACAACATTCCACCACTACAATTGCGGGCTGCGCCAACTTCCCCTAACATGCCCTGAACGTGTGGGAAGGAGCTAAGTCAATAGAAATCCCCCGCAAGCTGGAAGCTCAAGGTGAAGTCAGAATATGCGTGTGGATAAAATTTTTGTAAAAAATTTTAAGAAGATCAGACAGCAAGAGTTTGATTTTAACCCTGACATCAACATCATCGTAGGCGACAACGAAAGCGGCAAAAGCACAATACTTGAGGCCATAGAACTTTGCCTCAATCTTCGACATCGGGGCAAACCGATTTCCACAGTTCTTTCTTCGGACCTTTTCAATGCGGAAGCTGTTCAAGACTTCCTTTCCAGCCCTAAAGATCAGAGTTCTTTTCCCGAGATTCTAATCGAGGCATATCTTGATGAAGGAAGCGACCTCAAGGGTACCAATAACAGTAAGGGCCTGAACTGCCCTGGTCTATATGTAAGGATTTGCTTCGACCCAGACCTATCTGCGGCCTACCTAAACTACTCCAAGAACCTTGGCGGCATAACATCCCTGCCAATAGAATTCTACAAGGTAGAGTGGTACGCTTTCTCCTGGGAGAAGCTGACACCTTACAACAAATTGATAACATGTCTATTCGTGGACCCGACCACACTGCACCCTTCACAGGGTGCTCGCCGATATATTTCCGACATCTTGGACACTGCGCTTGCAAAGGAGGATAAAACACTCCTAAACACAAGTTACCGCCAGCTAAAAAAGAATTTCGACAGCGAACCGAATGTAGTCAAGGTGAATAGCGATCTTGATAAATCCAATGACATAACCGTAAAGAATCTCGAGTTCTCAATTGAAAGCTCTCCGCAAACCAGCTGGGAGAATAACTTGCAACTCACCCTGGATCGCGTGCCGTTCTCGCAGATCGGAAAGGGTGAACAGCACCAAGTCCAAATGAAATTAGCGCTTTGGAGGAAATCCAATGCCGCTAATGTAGTTATGATCGAAGAGCCGGAAATTCATTTGTCACACATGAATTTGGTCAAGCTGGTCAAGTTTATTGAAGACAAACACAAAGGCCAGCAGATATTTATTACAACCCATAGCTCGTACGTTCTAAACAAACTCAGTTTCGAAAAAATATGCCTACAAGGTGAAAACTATAAGAGGCTGCATGAAGTCGACAAGGGCACTGTCAAGACCCTGAAGAGATTTCCAGGGTTTGACACGCTTCGAGTTGTGCTGAGTCCGAAAGTAATCTTGGTAGAGGGGCCCTCGGAAGAGCTCATATTAAAAAAGCTGTATCTTGATAAATGGAAGCGGCTGCCCGAGGAGGATGGGATCGACATCATCGTAGTTCGGGGAATTGGATTTAAGAACTACCTCAATATTGCATTGCACTTGGGAAACTCTGTTCATGTCATTAAAGACAACGACGGAGATTGGTCGAAAAATATCGATGGCTGGATGGCACCCTATAAAGGCTATAGCGCAATTAAGATTTTTTCTCCAAGAGACGATAAAATTTTCTCTTTGGAGCCAGCCTTCGTTGATGCAAACGCCAATTCACAGAAGGAGCTGGACGGTTTTGCAAAAATAGTCCTCTCAACCGTAACCTATAAGGATTACGATAAAGGGGGCGTTGCAGATCGTAAGTCATTTATCATCAATTGGTTTTCGGGAAAAGACACGGGCGGGAAGAAGGTGGACTCCGCAATGCGGATGTTCGAAACCAACCAAGATTTCAAAGCGCCATCTTACATCAATGAGGCATTGGATTTTGCGTAGGCAGTTAGTCATAGCTTGTGCAGGAGCGGGCAAGTCAGAGCGCATTATAAACGAGGCCATTTCCAACTACCGGCAAAAGAAACGCTCGCTAATTCTCACCTACACAGATTGCAACCAAAAGCAAATTATCAAGAGAATATCCAAAGCCCTTGGAGCGGTCCCTGGGGAAATAGCAGTAAAAGGGTGGTTCACATTTTTACTGGAGGACATGATCAGGCCGTATCAGTCCCACATCCTTGAGAACAGGGTGGCGGGACTCAACTTTAATGAAACCGACCCTCACAAGAGAAGCGGATATACAATTAAGGGGAGATCTGAAAAACACTCATCAGGAAAATACAACCATATGCACTTTGTGACTGATCCAGGGCATAAGGCACATTCCACTTATCTTTCCAAGCTTGCTTGTCGTATCGCAGAAGAATCTAAGGTTACGCGAAAACAAGGCCGTCGAACCATTAAGTTTGGCAGTGCTGCTGAGCGACTGGAGGAAATATACGACACAGTATTCATTGACGAAGTACAAGACCTTGTTGGTTGGGATTTTGAGGTGCTCAAATCACTGTCGGCAAGCGAAAGCCTCGACATTACATGTGTGGGTGACTTCAGGCAGACGATTTACCAGACGGCAAACGCTCAGAAACATCCAAAAACCAACTCTGACAAGCGAGCACGTTTCAAAGAATTGGGCTTCACTGAAGTTTCAATGAACTTCAGTCGTCGCTCTGTACTGGAAATTTGCGAGTTCTCCGATTTAATACATGAGGGCTCAGGCTATCCTCCCACCGGCTCCAAGGTTGCTTTGCCATCCATCTCTGAAGAAAACGCGAAGCACATCGGTGTATTCGCAGTAAACCCCAAGCACTTTCGGGCGTACCAAGAATACTTCAACCCTACGATTTTGAGGCATAGTATCAACTCAGGAGTTCAATATTGCGTAGGGCGTGAAGCATTCAATTTCGGTCAAGCCAAAGGCATGACATTTGCGAGGACGCTCATCCTTCCGACGGAACCACAAATGATGTTTTTGCGCGGTAACCGTGCCCCATTAGAATCCGGCACAACGGACAAAGCTGTAAATGCATTCTATGTCGCGTCGACGCGGGCCCAATACAGCGTCGCGTTCCTAATAGATGGGCTTGTGTCGGTTAAAGGAGTGACTATGTGGACACCGTGAATGAGCTGAACCAAGCGACTCAAAGTGGATGGCAGGTGAAAGCCGATAGACTCTTTGGAAAAGCACCTCTGCACAGGCCAACCGAACCTTCCGATACAATACCACAGTGAAAATCCTCCCAGTCTCCCTGCAGCCAGAAAGGCTTTATGGTGGACGACTTTTACACCTCACGTATCGGGGTCATCCCGCCGCTACCGTGGCCGACTTCCTCTCCGCTGTTCTCAAAAAGGCTTGGCTGGAATGTAATTTCCAAGTGTGCGGTTCTCACCGGTATCGTCATCGCAAACCGGGCGGTCCACGATGCAAGTCTCAATGAGCATCCGATACTGTAAGCGCACGAATTGATTAATGTGCGCATTAGCCGCCATTCACACAGAGCGCAGCGAAGGTCCGGAAACCGCCCTTAGAGGTGGAAATGCTGCCGTCTGGGGCACTCCAAAGTTCTGTTTAGGAGTTTGGTCATACTGTGCATCCAATGGTCAGATTGCCTCCTCCTCTTACAGGCCTCAGGCCCTCCCGACATCTCGGACCAATTAGACCAGCCGTCGGAACTCAGTGTCGTCAGGTGCCTGCCTCCAGAAGTTGATGAAGCGGCACACGATCTGCAGGTTGTCCCGGGCATAGTGCCCATTGCTGTCAATCCGGTCGAGGGAGGGCAGCATGTTGTCGTCTGTTTGTGCGCCTTGAAACTGAAAGGGTAGGCCGGTGATGGCGCAGCGGTCTTCCTGGATCTTAAGCAGGTCTCGGATCAGCTTGTCCAACTCGGCGTCGGCAATGGATTTCTCGCGTGCGCCGAGATGACGTTCACTGGTTTTGGCGCCATCGGGAAGTTCGCCCCTCGCTTCCATGCGTGGCAATGTGGAAAACACCCAAAGTAGGGAATGGGCGTCAATTAGGCGGGCTCCGTCCAGATCAGCCTGCTTTGCAATCGGGGTGCGCAGATCATCTAAGATTGCATTGAACTGTGAATAGTTGCTCCAATTGCACTGACGCAGGGTACGGAATTCCAAACCGATTTCCCCGAATACCCTGTCAAACCCTGTCGGCTGGATCGGCATGAAACGATTAATGTCCTTCAGGAAGAATAGATAGGCAATCAGGGGGTATTTCGCGCCGACGGCCTCGCTCAGTTCTTCAAAGATGTCCCTCTCGTCGCGGACCGTGCCAAAAAGTTGAAACAGCAGGCGTTCGAGGGTTTGGAGCCCGGTTCCCGTCGCGGCGGCTTCGATCAAGGCGCGGTGTTCTCGGTTGGCGTGGCCGTAACGGTTCTGCCAGAACACCATGTTGTTCGTCACATCGCCGTGGGTGGCCTGGATTTCGATGGCGTCGATCACCTTGGCGACGATGCTACCGGACCCGATCTGATCTTATGTCCAGCTGTCGGCGTCGAGGCGGGTCAGGGCTTCGGCACGGACGCGGGGCTTGTAGCTTTCCCATGCGACGATCAAGCCCTCATCAAACCGCGTGAATGGGGCGTCGAAGGCGGTGATCAGGGATTGGAAGCGTTGGAATGCCGCTTTGAAATCTATTATCTCAAGCCCGTGCGCCATCATTACTCAGCCCTCCCGTTTTTCAAGAATACCAATTCAAGAGCTGCACAAAGGCGTCCCTGTCATGCGCTTGCAGGTAGATCCCTTTTTTCCTGCTCAAGGCGGACAAGACATCGCGGTGTAGGTCGTGGCTTTCCTTCGGAGGCAGAAAGGATATGCTCGGAATGGTGGGAGGTGCTGGCGGCTCAATCCAGATTTTCACGGTGTTCAGGTTGGACGCCTCTACATCAAGTGCAAGTACTCTACCGTTCCCGGCATCGAAGCCCATGACTTTTTGTTCTTGTAACCCTGTCTCCCATTTCGATTATCCGGCACTTTGTTCACACTTTCACCGTGGCGAAGGGTCAAGATCGGTAGTGCGTCCAGTGACGAAAGGTCATTCGGCGGCCTCCAGGGTGTCGGTCACGGGCTCCAGCGCCTCGTGGAGAAGCGATTCGAGGAGGCGGGTGCGGGAGGTGGCGGTGGTGGTCAGGGCGGCCTCCAGCCGGTCGCAGAGGGCCATGAGGGCATCGACCTTGGCCACAATGCGGTGTTGTTCGGCGAGGGGTGGAACCGGGATCAAAATATTGGACAGCGCAGCTTGATTGATCTTCGGCATGGCCACGCGGTTGTCTTCGGAAACCGATTGATCGACAAAGGCCTGAGTGATCATGAACTTCACCAGGAACTCGCGGTGAATGTGTGCTCGGATTGGATACATGTCCGCGCTACATAGGCCATCAAAATCGACAATTGTCACCTTGGCGAGGTTGGGGCGGATTTTGGAATAGAGGATAGAGCCGGCGGAGAAGCTGTGTTTGCCGCTGAACACGCCCGCTTCTTTCACTGAGACATAAGGAAGAAGCCTTGCTGTCCACCCTTCGATGTTGTCCGGCGCGATGTGCGGCATATCGGGGTAGCCTTTGGGGGATACCAAGTTCGATTGGATCGCTGCAATCTCATTGAAACGAGCCCACTGCCAATTTTCCGGGGCTTCGTAGGGCACTTCGCTGTCGTCCAAGGGTAGGATTGGCTTTTGCTTCTTTATCTCACCTTTTTTTGAAAGCCGGTCACGGTCTTCAGCAATCTGCTCCAACAAATCAGACGCCGGTTCATCCGCCGGATCCTGTTCCACCAGTTTTCCGCGGACGGCGAGGTTGAGGATGGTTTGGCGGAGGGTCTTGATCTGGTCGGGGCGCGTGGTGAGGGCGGGGAGCGCCTTGAGGGCGAAGGCGGCGTGGGTGGGGAGGTCCTCTGCCGTGGTGTCGGGGGCTGTCAGGCGGGCGAGGCTGGCGGCGGTCAGCTTGTCGCGCAGCTCCTCCCGTGTCTTGCCGGCCTCCTCCAGGCGATCACAGAGCGCCATGAGCTCATCGACCTTGGCGACGATCCGGTGCTGTTCGGCGAGAGGTGGAAGCGGGATCAAGATGTTTGAAATGGACTCGCGATTTAGGGTTACTCCCTTAATCGCTCCCTTGGTCTCGCCGCCTCGGGCAAGGTCAGGCAAAACCTTGAATAAATAGGGATCAAGTTCCGCTAAGTGAGGCCGAATTGAGATGATAGCTTCGTTGTGGTAGGCGTGCACTCCCAGCCGTGACATTTTGCCGATCGTGAGCTTGAAGCTCATAATCATTGTTCCGGCTGGAGCTGGGTCAGATTTGAAGGCTTCTTTCTTAGCCTTTTCGCTGACTGTTTCCTTTGTCTCGCTTACGACTTGGCCATCAACCATGTCCGCAATGCTCACCCAATGGAAATCACCGGTATTCCAATAAGATGTATCGCCTCGCGATGGGGTCCTGCCGGCTGAGAAATCGACGATGTTCGCGAAGCGAACCCAAATCCAATTACTTGGGAGTGGGTGTGGTTGATCACATCGCGCGACGGGTGGCAGTTCAGGTTTTTTCTTAATCGCCCCTACCTCAAAGAGACGAACCTTTTTTTCGGCTATCCTGTCAAGCAGCTCTATGGCAGGCTCATTCGCCGCATCCTGCTCCACCAGCTTCCCACGCACCGCCAAATCCAGGACGAACCGCCGCAGCCGCGCGATGGCGTCCGGCGCTTCGCTGATCTGTTCGTAAACCTGCAGCAACCGTTCCGCGTTCATCGGGCCAGCGCCTCCGTCAGGATGGCCTTCAGCTCGGCGCGCAGGCTATCGACCGAGGCCTTGGCCTTGGTCAGGTCGTTCAGCAGGGTCTCTGGGTCGCCCCAGTCCTCTGCCTCCACATGCGGGTTCTTGATGTCGAGGTTGAAACCGCGCTCGCGGATCTCGTCAATCGACACTTTCCACGCGCGCTCGCTTTCCTGCCGCCCTTCGCGGGCCTCACCGCCCCACCATGCGGCGCAGTCGTCCAGATGCTCCAGCCGGATCGGCTTGGTCATGGAATAGGCCTTCTGCGTCTCGGGCACGCGGTGTTCCCAATACCAGATGTCATGCGTGGGCGTGCCCTTTTCAAAGAAAAGCAGGTTGGTGCCGATGGAGGCATAGGGTTTGAAGACCGAGTTCGGCAGCCGCACGATGGTGTGCAGGTTGCATTCCTCAAGCAAGTGTTCCTTGAGCTTGGTTTTGATCCCTTCGCCAAAAAGCGAGCCATCGGGCAGCACCACGGCTGCCCTGCCGTTGTCCTTAAGCAAGCGGATGATGAGCGCGAGGAACAGGTCTGCCGTTTCGCGGGTGCGGAAGGTGGGGAAGTTGTTCTCGATCCCGTCCTCTTCCTTGCCACCGAAGGGCGGGTTGGACAGGACGATGTCGACCTTGTCCGCTTGGCCCCAACTGACCAGCGGGCGCGCCAGGGTGTTGTCGTGACGCACCCATGACGGCTCTTCCACCCCGTGCAGCAGCATGTTGGTGACGCAGAGCATGTGGGGCAGCGGCTTCTTCTCGACCGCGCGTAGCGAGGCCTGCATCAGCGTCTCGTCCTCAGGGCGCTTGATGTGCTTGTCGCGCATGTGGCGCATGGCGCAGGTCAGGAAGCCGCCGGTGCCGCAGGCGGGGTCAAACAGCACCTCGCCGGGCGTTGGGTCGATCTGCTGAACCATGAAGGCGGTGACCGCGCGGGGCGTGTAATATTCGCCGGCGTTGCCCGCGTTCTGGAGGTCGTTCAACAGCTGTTCGTAGATGTCGCCAAAGTGCTGGCGTTCGGTGAGGTTGTTAAAATCGACCTCGTTGATCTTGTTGATCACCTGCCGCAGGAGCTGGCCGGATTTCATGTAGTTATAGGCGTCCTCAAAAATATCGCGGACGACCTTGGCGCGGGGCCCTTTTTGCGGGGAGAGTTGTTTGAGGCGGGGGAACAGCTCGTCGTTCAGAAAGTCCAGAAGCGTGTCGCCGGTGATGCCCTCAGGGTTGGCCGCCCAGGTCCGCCACTGCAGATCCTCGGGGATGGGCGAGGTGTAGTCATCTTGTGTGATTTCCAGCGCTTCGTCCTGGTCATCCATGATTTTGAGGAAGAACATCCAGACCAGCTGGGACATGCGCTGCGCGTCACCATCGACGCCGGTGTCCTTGCGCATGATATCTTGGATGGATTTGACGAGGTTGCGGACGGACATGAGTTATGCACTTTCTTCGTAGAGCGCCGTCTGCATCTCATGCACGGCGCGAATGTAGTCGTTCTTCTTGCCGAAGGCGCGGATCAATTCAACCTCGGTGCCCATGCCGGAGAATGGATTGATTTTCAGGATCTTCGGGTCGTCGATGCTGATAACGCCGTCGTCGGCGTATTTTTCCAGCAATGCCTCAAGGACAGCACGGGCCTGGGGGCCGTATTTGGTAAACACGTCTCGCTTGAGCACATTATCGGCGCGTTCTTTGCGGGTCAGCGGCTTGGCGTCAAAGGCGATATGGCAGATCAGGTCAAACGGGTCGAGGTCCAACCCCAGTTCGTCAGCGATTACGTCGAGGGGCAATCCCTCCTCGGCCAGTTCTTCGACAAGCGCGTGTTTGCGTTCGGTCTGCTTCCAGCGCCGCAGGAAATCATCCAGGCTGGTGAAACGCTGCCGCATGGCCTTGCGCGTGTAGTCGCGGAGGGACTCGGTTACCAGCTTGCCGCTTTCATCAAGGTATTCGACGCGCTCGGCGACGATGTCAGCGCCCACGCCGTCGATATAAACCTTGGGGTGCGGGCCGGTCTTGGTGCCGCTTGTGAGGTTCTGGTTGTTCGGATCGATCAGGACGGTCTCGTTCTCCGCAGGGTTCTCACCGCTTGCTGTGCCGTCGCCGTCCGGCGTCTGGGCTGGCGTTTCGTCCGACGGGGTCACAGGGTCATACTGACTGGGTTCGTAGATTTGAACAGGCTCGCCGTCGAAGTCCGGATCTGCGAAATGGCTTGACGCACCGCGGAAATCCATCAGCGTGAAGAACAGCTTGCGCGTATCTTCATGCACCCGTGTGCCGCGCCCAACGATCTGCTTGAATTCGGTCATAGACCCGACTTCGCGGTCGAGCACGATCAGGCGGCAGGTCTGGGCGTCGACCCCTGTAGACAGAAGTTTGGATGTGGTCACGATCACGGGGTAAGCGGCCTCTGGATCGATAAAATTTCCCAGTTGATCGATGCCGTCTTTGTCGTTCCCGGTGATCCGCATCACGTATCGCGCGTTCTTTGCGACGAGGTCGGCATTTTCGTTGATAAGCGCTTGGCGCATACGCGCTGCATGCTCTTGATCCACGCAGAACACGATGGTCTTGGCCATCGGGTCGCCACTTTCGCGGAGGAACTCCGTAATTTTTCGCGCGACGAGCTTGGTACGGTCGTCCAAAACCAGCGTTCGGTCGAAATCCTTGGCATTGTAGATCCGGTCCTCGACCTCTTCTCCATCCCGATCCAGCTGGCCTTTCGCCGGGCGATACCCCTGCACGTCACGGTCGACGTGAACTTTGATGACTTTGTAGGGCGCAAGGAAACCGTCGCGGATGCCTTGCTTCAAGGTGTAGCTGAAGACTGGTGGCCCAAAGTAGTCAATGTTCGACGCGTATTCCGTCTCCTTGGGTGTCGCCGTCAGGCCGATCTGCACGGCTGACGAGAAATGATCGAGGATCTCCCGCCAAGCGGAGTCCGCCGATGCGCTCCCCCGATGACATTCGTCGATGATGATCAGGTCGAAGAAGTCCTTGGAGAACTCACGATAGATCTTCTGGCTCTCGTTCGGGCCGGTGATGGCCTGGTAAAGCCCGAGGTAGATTTCATAGGAGGAGTCGATGCGGCGCTTTTTGTCCATCGCAAGCGTAACGCTCTCCTTGGTTCCGTCCGGCCGCTCGATGGTTTTCGACTGGGTCGACAGCTTCGCCATCTTGCCACTGAAGGGCCGAAAGTCGTTGACCATGGTTTGATCGATAAGCACATTTCGATCTGCCAAGAACAGAACGCGTTTTCCAGGAAACGCCTGCCGAAAGCGCCAGATGATCTGAAAAGCCGTATAGGTTTTGCCGGTGCCCGTCGCCATGACCAGAAGGACGCGATCCTGCCCCTTGGCTATCGCTTCCATCGTTTTGTTGATGGCATTGACCTGATAGTAGCGCGGTTCCTTGCCCGAACCGTCATCATGGTAATCCTCAAGAGCGATTTTTTCCTCAGCGTCGGACAGCCCTTTCCAAGATTTATAGCGCTGCCAAAGATCCTGGGGGCTGGGGAATTCATCCAAGCCCAAGGACTGTTCGACATTTGATGAAGATCCAGTTCGATCGTGGAAGACAAAGCCATTTCCGTTCGATGAGAATACGAAGGGAATATCCAGCGTCTCAGCGTAGCCGAGCGCTTGCTGCATGCCTCCGCCGACGGGCTGTTTGTTGTCTTTCGCCTCGATGATGGCGATGGGGATGTTGGGCTTTGCTGACAAGATGTAATCAGCACGCTTGCCTTCGCCGCGGCTGACCATCTTACCGCGGACGATGATCCGGCCTTTGGTGAAACTGACCTCTTCGCGGATTTGGCTGTTCACGTCCCAGCCTGCTAAGACAAGGGCTGGGGTGATAAATTTGGTGCATATATCGCGCTCGCTAAGGCCCCGCTTGTCCATTTTATCCTGCCGCAATTAAAATCGAAAAAAGTATCTACCGATGCTACGTCGGGATGCGCGGGAAAGACAAGCGTGCGCTATCACAATGATTAAAGGCGTTCCTGCGTTTTTCGCCTGACACGCCAAGTTGCGCGGATTGACGACGGCACTATGACGGCTGCTGATTGGTCCTATGAAGGTAATGATACGATCGCCGCGGAATATTTGCTGATACTTAGCGAAGAGCTGCTGGGCCGCCGATACAACAAGGCCGCGCAGAACCGCTCTCTGCAAAATCAAATTGGTCGGAGCCGAGATTCCATCGAATTTAAAATCTCCAACGTCGCGCCGCTTTGCGGGCCCTGGACAGGCGACATTCAAAAGGTATGCGCCGAGGTGCAATTTGCAAGTGTCGCTGGTAAAAGCCGCCGCCAGGTGGTTCGTACGTGATCCTGATGGGGAAGCGGCACTTCACCGTGAATACGACGCTGGTTGGCCAAGGCTGCGCATTCCTTCATTGATGTCGCACCAACTATTCAAAATGCTCCGCTTCCGAAGTAGTTGGAATAGATGCAGCACGTCGTCCGACGTTCGATGCCGCCGGCCGCCGCGAACGGAACCGGGCGCTCGGCTATGCCGGTGAGGGGCGGGTGTTTAACATGAGCGTGCGACCTTCAGCCGTGCTTCACGGCGTCAGATTGGTTGTCTGGGCCATGTGCCGTGTTAGAAACCGGCTTCCTGTCAAAAAAAGCATCGCGCACCCAAGCCGCGATGGTGGTTCGGCATGGGTAGTCTAAAGCATGCAGAGTCCATCAGATGCAGCGGTCATGGGTTGCATAGTGATTTAGCGCCACCTGCCTCTGCGCCGTCGAAAACTAAGGCGTGCGCGGTGCCGATTATATAGGCATGATTTGCCGCCATTGGTATTCCCGAGGCCACGCCTTCCAAGCCGTTCTTCGTCGGATACCCCAACTTACGAGTCGCGGGCCTGCACCCGCTTGTCGAGCTTGACGTAAAGCTTGACCGCGCGCAGTCCTTCTTCGTAGCTGTGCATGGACTATCCCTAAGATAGTCCAACCTTTCGTCCGCACCCCCACCGGCCCCTTCGCAAGGACAATCACCACGTAGCTCTTTGGGTGCGGTTCGATGGGATCGGTTCGGTAAATTTCATGGTTCTAATGGGTGTAATGCATAGATGCCTATGTGCTTAATTGCTTGGCTTCAGAATGTTGTTGTATAGCAAGCGCTTAACGGAGATTGTAAATTTCTATGCTGCGTCGGTGGGTCCTAAAGTAGGAGAAAC
>NZ_LWEX01000354.1 GCF_001634885.1 Sulfitobacter sp. HI0040
GAGCGCGGTGAGGGAACCTAAAGATTACGTTTTGGATTTTTTGTGCGGTATCCGACACCCACGATTTATCGAACTTACTAAAATGACCGAGCATACCAAGGGACGCAGAAACCGCTAAATCTTAACCAAGCACGTGATGCGTATCATATTTGGTGCGCCGAATGCGCTCACATGAACTACTTTCTAACGATGGATTACAAATTACAGAAGGTCGCAGCACG
>NZ_LWEX01000355.1 GCF_001634885.1 Sulfitobacter sp. HI0040
GACGGCAAACCTGCGAAACGCATCCGGAAGCCGTTGTGGCGCCTGTCCCGCGTGCGGTTGGGGGCGGGGCAAAGCGCGGCATTCCGCGAGTTTCAGGAACTGGTGCTGACGTTCGAAGAGCGGGGAAATTCCTTCGAAGGGTTCATGCCGGTGGTCTATTTCGATCTTGTGGACCATGCGCCGATCTGGGCTGATGTCGCCGCTGCTGT
>NZ_LWEX01000356.1 GCF_001634885.1 Sulfitobacter sp. HI0040
CGATCGAGGACAAAACCGCGCTCAAACTGCTCGATACGGCGACCCGGAATGGCGACAGGCTGCTGGTTCTCGTCAACGATATTCTGGATGCCCAAGCCCTGAGCGAGGGCAAGGTATCGGTGACGCGTAAACCCGTGGACCTCACGAAAGTGGTCGTTTCGGCAGTCGAAAACTGCCGGGCCTATACCGAGAAACTCGGGGTCACTTTCGACG
>NZ_LWEX01000357.1 GCF_001634885.1 Sulfitobacter sp. HI0040
CCAGCCCGTTTCCACGCCCTGGTCGGCAGGCATGCGCGCGCGCGAAAACCGCACCGGGCGCACGGGGCACGAACATTTCCCCGGTCTTCTGCTGCCGTCGCCGGGGACCACCCATACAGCGGGGCAGGCCCGCGCCTTTCACTACGGCTGGTCCGGCGGGCACCGTATGGTGGCCGAAGAACTGCCCGACGGGCGGCGGCAAATCCAGTTCGGCCACGCCAGCGGGACCGAAACGGAACCGGCCACGCATTTCGCGACGGCCACGCTTTACGCCGCCTTCTCGGATGCCGGGGTCAACGGCTGCGCGGTCGCGTTTCAACGGCATCTCCGGGACCGGATCGTGAAATTCCCTGACCCCAATCGCCCGCGCCCGGTTCACTACAACTGTTGGGAAGCGGTTTATTTCGACCACGATCCCGAGGAACTGAAAGAGATCGCCAGCCGTGCCGCAAGCCTTGGCGCGGAGCGCTTCGTGCTGGATGACGGCTGGTTCGGCGTGCGCGACGATGACACGCGCGCGCTGGGGGACTGGGCCGTGGATGCGCGCAAATATCCGGACGGGCTGACCCCGCTGATCGAGCATGTCCGGAGCCTGGGCATGACCTTCGGCCTGTGGTTCGAACCCGAGATGGTCAACAGTGACTCCGATCTCTTCCGGGCGCATCCCGACTGGGTGCTTGGCCCTGATGATCAGGTCATGGGCCGTCAGCAACTGGTGCTGGACATGAGCCTGCCGCAGGTGCGCGACTACCTCTTCGACCGGATGGCCGACATCCTCAGCCGGAACGACATCGACTACATCAAGTGGGACCATAACCGGGTGCTGCCCGTGCCGTCCGCCGCCCAGACGCGCGGAACGCTGGCGTTGCTCACCCGCTTGCGTTGTGCCTTCCCGGAGGCGGAGATCGAAAGCTGCGCCTCGGGCGGCGGGCGGATCGACTTTGGAATTCTGGAGCATACGCAGCGTGTGTGGCTGTCCGACAGCAACGACGCGCTGGAGCGTTTGCGCATTCAGCACGAAGCCGCCCTGTTTCTGCCCATGGCAGTCACGGGAAGCCATGTAGGCCCCCGGCGCTGCCATACGTCGGGGCGCAGCCATGACATCAGGTTCCGCGCCTGGGTCGCGGCGCAGCGACACATGGGGTTCGAGATGGACCCCCGCGAGCTTACCGACGAAGAGGCAGAGGTCCTGCGGGACGTGACCGCTTGGTGGAAGGAGAACCGCGACTGGCTGATGCGCGCGGATATCCTGCGGCTCAACAGTGCCGATCCTAGCGTTCTGGCCGAACAGCATATGGCGCGGGACGGCGTGGGTTTCGTGGTTTTCGCGGGCAAGGGCGCGACCTCTTCGCAGATCGCCCCGCGCCCGCTGCCCCTGACCGGGTTGGTGCCTGACGCCATCTACCGCATCGACCTGATCAACCGGGAAGATGCGCCGGGCCTGTCGCGCGGGGATCAGAAATTAAAGTCCGGCCCCCTTGAACTTTCGGGGGCGTTCCTGATGAACCACGGGCTGACCCTGCCGTGGAGTTTTCCCGAGACGATGTGGGTCGTGAAAGGAGAACGCAGATGACCGACGACCGCCGCAGCCGCGCATGGTACGGCATGATCGACAAGGACGGGTTCACCCGGCGGTCATGGATGAAGAACCAGGGTTTTCCGGATCACGTGTTTGACGGTCGGCCCGTCATCGGCATCTGCAACACATGGTCGGAACTGACGCCCTGCAACTCGGGCCTGCGCGATCTGGCCGAAGGCGTGAAGCGCGGCGTCTGGGAGGCCGGGGGCTTTCCGGTCGAATTCCCGGTGATGAGCCTTGGCGAGACGCAGATGAAGCCCACAGCCATGCTGTTCCGCAACCTGCTCGCCATGGACGTGGAGGAATCGATCCGCGCCTATGGGATCGACGGGGTGGTGCTGCTGGGGGGCTGCGACAAGACCACGCCGGGGCAGCTCATGGGCGCGGCCTCGGTTGACTTGCCGTCGATCGTCGTCTCTTCGGGGCCGATGCTGAACGGCAAATGGAAGGGGCGCGATCTGGGTTCGGGCACCGATCTGCGCAAGTTCGCCACCGCGGTGAAGGCGGGCGAGATGACGCTGGCGGATTTCATGGCCACCGAAAGCGGGATGAGCCGGTCGAAGGGCGTATGCATGACGATGGGCACGGCCTCCACCATGGCCTCGCTGACCGAAGCGATGGGCATGGCGCTGCCAACCAATGCAGCCCTGCCAGCGGTCGATGCCCGCCGCATGGCCCTGGCACATATCACCGGGCGGCGCATCGTCGAGATGGTCGAGGAGGATCTGCGCATCTCGAAGGTATTGACCCGCGAAAGTTTTGAGAACGCGATCATCGCCAATGCCGCGGTGGGCGGTTCGACCAATGCGGTGATCCATCTGCTGGCGCTTGCCGGTCGCGTGGGCATCGAACTGGACCTGTCCGATTTCGAGATCGGCAGCGGTATTCCCCTGCTGGTGAACTGCATGCCGTCGGGCAAATACCTGATGGAGGATTTTTGCTATGCCGGGGGTATGGCCGCCGTGCTGGCAGAGGTCGCCCATCTGCTGCGGCCTGCCCGCACGGTACTGGGCGGGGATATCGCGGCCTATCATCAGGGGGCCGAATGCCATAACCGCGATGTGATCCGACCCTTCGACGACCCGCTGAAACCCGCCGCGGGGCTGCGCGTGCTGCGCGGCAACCTCGCGCCGCGGGGGGCGATCGTCAAACCGTCCGCGGCGACGGACGACCTGCTTGAGCATGAAGGCGAAGCGTATGTTTTCGACAGCATCGAGGAGTTGAAGGCCAATATCGACCGCGACGACCTGCCGGTGACAGCCGACACGATCCTCGTGCTGAAAGGATGCGGGCCGAAGGGCTATCCCGGGATGCCCGAAGTCGGTGACATGCCCTTGCCCGCCAAGCTCGTCCGGCAGGGGGTGCGCGATATCGTTCGCATTTCGGATGCGCGCATGTCGGGCACCGCCTTCGGCACCGTGATCCTGCATGTCGCGCCCGAAGCGCATGACGGGGGGCCGCTGGCGATGGTGCAGACGGGCGACCGCATTCGCGTTTCGGCACAGGCGGGTACGCTCGATCTGCTGGTGTCAGAGGCGGAACTGAAAGAGCGCCGCGCGGGTTGGGTGGCCCCCCCGCCGCACTACACACGGGGCTACGCCAAGATGTACGTCGATCATGTGTTGCAGGCGGACCGGGGCGCGGACCTCGATTTCCTCGTGGGCAAGGACACCCGCCCCGTCACGCGGGAAAGCCATTGATGAATCCGCTGGCCACATTTCATGACCTTGATGGTCAAAGCGTCTTTATCACCGGCGGCGGATCGGGGATCGGCGCGGCGCTGACGGAAGGGTTCCTCCGGCAAGGTGCGCGGGTCGCCTTTGTTCAGCGGTCCGACGCCACCGCGTTTTGCGACGAGATGGAGGCCCGCCACGGGCGCAGGCCGCTGTTCCTGCAATGCGACATCACGGATGTGGCGCGGCTGCGTTCCTGTATCGAAGAGGCGGGGGAGGCCCACGGCCCGGTGCGCGTTCTCATCAACAATGCCGCGAACGACAAGCGGCATGAGACGGAGGATGTAACGGAGGCTTTCTGGGACCAATCCCAGGCCATCAACCTGAAAGCCTATTTCTTTGCCTGTCAGGCGGTGATCCCCTGCATGCGCGCGGCGGGGGGCGGGGCGATCGTGAACTTCACCTCCATCAGCTACATGATGGGGAACACGGGCTATCCCGCCTACACGACGGCCAATGCAGGCATCAATGGCATGACCCGCAGCCTCGCCCGGGAATTCGGCCCAGACGGCATCCGCGTGAACGCGCTTGCACCCGGCTGGGTGCTGACCGACAAACAGAAAGACATGTGGGCAACGCCCGAGGCGCTGGCCGCGCATCTGGAACGCCAATGCCTGAAGGATCATCTGGCCCCACAGGACATTGTGGCGGCGACGCTGTTCCTTTCTTCGGGGGCGAGCCGGATGATGACGGGTCAGGTCATGGTCGTGGATGGTGGCGTGGTGGTGACGGGATGAGTGACGGCAAAGCGGCATGGGTGGCGGTGGACTGGGGCACCTCGAACCTGCGCGCCTGGGTCTTGGGTGCGGGGGGTGAGGTTCTGGCGACGTCTCGCGCACCGGCGGGGATGAACAGCCTCGACCCCGATGGGTTTGAGCCGGCCTTGCTGGATTTGTTGGGCCCCTGGCTCGGTTCGGAGCGTTTGCCGGTCATCGCCTGTGGCATGGTGGGCGCAAAACAGGGCTGGCACGAAGCGCCCTATGCCGCGGTTCCATGCGCGCCGCCTGCACTGGCACAGGCGGTGCGGCCCCGGGTGCGGGACCGGCGGCTGGATGTGCGCATCCTGCCCGGTGTCAGCCAGCTTTCGCCTCCCGACGTGATGCGGGGGGAGGAAACGCAGATCGCGGGCTACCTCCGCAGCGATCCAGATTTTGACGGTGTGTTCTGCCTGCCCGGCACCCACAGCAAATGGGTTCATGTGAGCGCGGGTGAGATCGTAAGCTTCCGGACCTTCATGACGGGGGAGCTGTTCGACCTGCTGGCCCGCCAGTCGGTGCTGCGCCATTCCGTATCTCAGGAAGATGGCTGGGACGATGCGGCGTTTCTCTCTTCGGTGGATGACATGATGTCGAACCCGCAGCGGCTTGCGGCCCGTCTTTTCGGCCTGCGGGCGGGCGCGCTGTTGGAAGGGACAGACCCCGCGCGCCTCAGGGCACGGCTTTCGGGCCTGCTGCTGGGGATGGAGATCGCGGGCGCACGGGATTACTGGCTGGGCCGGGATATCATGCTGATCGGCGCGCCGACGCTGACGGCGCGCTACCGGACCGCGCTGCAGGCGCAGGGAGCGGCGGTGCGCGAGACCGACGGGGCCGACATCGTTCTGGCGGGGCTGAGTGCCGCCTATGCGGAGGCATCCGCATGAGCAGGCATATCATCGCCATTCTCCGCGGTATCACCCCGCAGGAGGTGGCAGGCGTGGGCGACGCGCTGGTCAGTGCCGGGATCGACAGGATCGAAGTGCCGCTGAACTCCCCCCAGCCCTTCCGGTCAATCGAGGCGCTCGCCCAAGGGTTCGGGCATCACGCCATGGTCGGGGCGGGTACGGTTCTGGACCCGCAGGATGTGGACCGGGTGCGCGATGCCGGGGGCAGGCTCGTGGTCTCGCCCGACTGCAATCCTGCAGTCATCGAACGGACGAAGACGCTCGGCCTTGCCTCCTATCCCGGGGTGGCCAGTCCGACGGAATGTTTCACCGCCCTGCGGCATGGGGCGGACGGGTTGAAGTTTTTCCCGGCCTTCCTGACCGGCCCGAAGGGGATCGCGGCCATTCGCGCGGTTCTTCCCCCGCAGACGGCGACATATGCCGTTGGTGGCGTTGGCCCCGCGGATTTCGCGGAATGGTTTGCGGCGGGCATCACCGGCTTCGGCATTGGAACGGGGCTCTATACCCCCGGGCGGTCGGCCGAGGACGTCGCCCGGAGGGCTGCGGCCATTGTGGCCGCTTATGACGCGGCGCGCGAAACATGAGCGTCACGGTCCACGATCCGCGCGCCTGTCGGCTGGGGGAGGGCCCGCTTTGGCACCCTGAGCGGCGGCAGCTTTTCTGGTTCGATATTCTGGGCAAGCGCCTGTTGAGCCGTGAAGGTACTGATCAGCGGGAATGGCAGTTCGACGAACATGTCTCAGCCGCCGGCTGGGTGGACGAGGACCGGTTGCTTATCGCGTCGGAAATTGCGCTGTTCCTCTTCGATCTGGAGACGGGGACGCGCCGAGATCTCGTTTCGCTGGAGGCCGACAACCCGGTGACGCGTTCCAACGATGGGCGGGCCGATCCCTGGGGCGGTTTCTGGATCGGGACCATGGGGCGGAATGCCGAAGAAAAATCGGGCGCGATCTATCGCTATTATCGCGGCGAACTGCGCTGCCTCTTCGACGGTATTACAATTTCGAACGCCATCTGCTTCAGCCCCGACCGGGCGACCGCATATTTCACCGATACGCGCAGCAGGCAGATCATGCGCCAGCCTCTCGGAAAGGACGGCTGGCCGGAAGGGGAACCCGCGGTCTTCGTCGATCTGACGGGCGAGGGGCTCAACCCCGACGGTGCGGTCGTCGATGCCGAAGGGTGTTTGTGGAATGCCCAGTGGGGCGCTGCACGGGTGGCGCGGTATGGCCCCGACGGGCGCTTTTTGTCCGCGATCCCCTTCCCGGTGCGCCAGATGACCTGCCCGGCCTTCGGGGGGGACGGGTTGCGCAGGCTTTTTGCCACGTCGGCCACGCAGGGGCTTTCGGAAAAGGCGACCGCCGACGGCCAGACCTTCGCAACCGAGGTAGATGTGGCCGGGCAGGCGGAACACCGCGTTCTGGTCGACGAGGCATGAAACACAGCATGGGTATCGCAGTTCTTCCCAATCAGGTAGCGCCTTCATGAAGCGAACGCTCGGCACGTGCTATTATCCCGAACACTGGCCCCGCAAGATCTGGGAGGAGGACGCCCGCCGGATGGCTGAAACCGGCCTTACCTGGGTACGGATCGGTGAATTCGCCTGGTCCCGGCTGGAACCGAAACCGGGGGAGTATGACTTTGGCTGGCTCGACGATGCCATAGAGGTTCTGGGGGTGGCGGGGCTGAAGGTCGTGCTGGGCACGCCTACTGCTACGCCGCCGCGCTGGATGCTCGACCGGCATCCCGACATGCGGGCGGTGGACGCGTCAGGCAACCTCCGGCGCTTTGGTTCCCGGCGGCACTATTGCTTCAGCCACGAAGGCTACCGCGAGGCCTGCGCGCAGATCGTGACCCGTCTGGCTGATCGCTATGGTCGCAACCCGCATGTTGCCGCATGGCAGACAGACAACGAATACGGCTGCCACGACACTGTGCTGTCCTATAGCGAAAATGCCCGACAGGCTTTCCGTCACTGGTTGCGCGCACGCTATCCCGGCGGGGGCAACGATGGTGATATCGCCGCGCTGAACCGGGCGTGGGGGAATGTTTTCTGGTCGATGGAATACGGCGGCTTCGACGAAATCGATCTGCCGAACCTGACGGTGACGGAGCCGAACCCCTCACATGTGCTCGACTTTCGCCGGTTCAGTTCGGATCAGGTGGTGCGTTTCAACCGTTTGCAGGCAGAGATCATCCGACAGCGGTCGCGGGCGCCCATCGCACATAACTACATGGGCCGCGTCACGGATTTCGATCACTATGCCGTTGGCGATGACCTCGATATCGCGAGCTGGGACAGCTATCCCCTCGGGTTTCTTGAAGACCGTATCGACGCGCTTGCCGACTACAAACGGCGCTATGCCCGGCAAGGCGACCCTGACTTTCAGGCCTTTCACCACGATCTTTACCGGCGCGTGGGCCGGGGCCGCTGGTGGGTGATGGAACAGCAACCCGGCCCGGTGAACTGGGCGCCCTACAACCCGGATCCGCTGCCCGGGATGGTCCGGCTCTGGTCGTGGGAGGCGTTCGCCCACGGGGCGGAAGCGGTCTGCTATTTCCGCTGGCGGCAGGCACCCATGGCGCAGGAGCAGATGCACGCGGGCCTTCTGCGGCCCGACAGCGCCCCGGCCCCCGGCCTTGCCGAAGCAGCGCAGGTGGCACGTGAAATCGCGGAGGCGCCGGAAGTGGGGCAGGCCCCGGCGGATGTCGCCCTGCTGTTCGACTACGACGCAGACTGGGCATGGACGACCCAACCCCATGGCGCCGGTCTCACTTACTTCGATCTCGTTCTCGGCACCTACCGTGTCTTTCGGCAGCTTGGTCTGAACATCGACATCCTGCGCCCCGGGGACGATCTGTCGCCTTATCGGCTGGTCGCGGCGCCCGGCATGATGACGATGAGCGATGCGCAGAAGAACGCGCTCGCAGGGTTCGGCGGTCTTGCGCTGGTCGGGCCGCGCAGCGCGGCGCGCACCGCGGACATGCGTATCCCGACACCGCTGCCGCCCGATTTGCCGGGGTTGGACGCCACCGTCACACGCGTGGAAAGCCTCCGCCCGGACATGCCCATTGCGCTGGAAGGGGGCGGCGCGGTGCAGCACTACCGTGAGGTCCTTGAGAGCGCGCTGCCGCCCTTGCTGAAAAGCGTTGATGGGACAACGGTCGCCGTGCGGTCAGGATCGCTGATCTACCTCGCCGCCTGGCTGGATGGGGAAGCGCTGACGGGTTTGCTCCGCAGCCTTTGCGCTGAAGCGAATATCGATACTCTCGACCTCCCCGAGGGCCTGCGCCGCCGCAGCACGGGGGAGGAGGTGTTCTGGTTCAACTACACCAACGAAGTGCGTGAGGTAAGCGATCTGAAATTGGGCCCGCTGGAGGTCAAACGATTGCTGCGGTGAGGCGGCCATCGACCTTTGGTCATTCCAGATAAGAACCTTCCAGCGCCGGAGTCCTGTTTTGCCTGTACTCTATCGTCATACTGACGATGCAAAAGCGAAAGGACCTGAAAGATGATGGACGGTGGAATGATGTTCGGGATGGGTTTGCGGCCTTGGTGAAATATCTCAGGAGGTAATGCCCCCACGGCCAATGATAATAGGGCCAAATGGATCCGGGCTTGCTGACTGCGAGCGGCTTCCGTTCCCTATCCGATCGTGCCCAGAACGGGAAATGTTTCGAGCAGCCAGTAGGAAAACACGCTCAGCTGGCCGGTCATCATGGCGAGGCCCATGACAACCATAACCCCTCCCGCAACCTTGTGGAGGCCGCGCCCCATGCCGCGGACCGAACGGAGCTTGGCGCCTGCCTGCTGGATGAAGGCCGCGACAAGAATGAACGGTACGCCGAGTCCGGCCGAATAGACTGTCAGCAGCATCACGCCGTCGGAGACGCTGGCCTGCATGGCGCTCGCGGTCAGGATCGCGCCAAGAATAGGGCCGATGCAGGGGGTCCAGCCGAAGCCGAAAGCGAGGCCAAGGATATAGGAGGCCATCGGCCGCCCGCCGGGAATATCGAGATCGAAGCGCAGATCGCGCTCCAGTGCCCGGATACGGGTGGCACCGAGAATGAAGAGCCCGAACAGCGCCACGATCGCCCCGCCGAGAATGTTCAACTCGTACCGCCATTGCATAAGCGCCTGCCCGAGCGCTGTGGCGGAAGCGCCAAGGGCAATGAAGATGGTCGAAAATCCCAGCACGAAGCAAAAGCTCAGCCAGATCATCGTGGTCCGGCTGGGTGCGGCACCATTTCCCGTTCGCCCGGCGATGTAGGAGACATAGCCGGGCACCAGTGGAAGTACGCAGGGGGACAGGAAGGATACCGTGCCCGCCAAGAGCGCGGCCAGAAGCCCGAGGGTCTGGATATCAGGCATAGCGCAACCCCCTGAAGGGAATTCGACGGGTCGCGCCGAGGTAGGCAACCGTGGGTATGACCACCCATTGCAGGAACGGCGTGAGACCTGCGTCGATGATCGGGATCACGGGCATGATGTCGCGATAAGCCCAAGCTTCCCGGACGATGATGTTCAGCCACTCACTGAAGATCGTATAGCCGACGCCCATCACGAGAGCCGCCAGAAGGACGGGTCCGGCCCGGCGGCCCGGCCATTCACCGTCACCGAAGAAGAACAGGGATAGCAGCAAGGTGCTGAAGGTGATCATCAGGTCGCCGCCCGTGCAGTGCAGGATGGCAAAGGCAATCTCTTCGGTGCTTCCTTCCGTCCAGATCGTGTAAAGCTGGATATGGGCAAGTTCCCAGAGAAAATGACCGATGAGCGAGAACAGGAAATAACGCCGCATCGCCCCGAGCCAGTCCGGACCCGGGTGGCTGGGTGCAATTGCCAGGGCGGTCATTCGAACCATCCCTTTAGCTTGGTCAGAAATCCCTCGGGCTTCGGATGGGGATGGGCGTTGGTCAGCCCGTTGATGTGCATCAGCAGGTTCAGCGGTTTGAAGTCGGTTCCGTGAAAGATAGCGACATGCTGGCCCTGCCGGTCGAACAGGTGAAGCATCGGTCCGTCGTCCGGCCGGATGGATGCCGCGGCAAGCTGGTTCTGGAGGGGCGCAAGGTCGTCTTTAGGGTGCGCTATTGCCCAATTCTCTGCTTCGGGGCTGTCAATTCCTTTGGGCGTTTCGCTAACCGTCAGGAAGCTCACCATATCACGCATGGGGCTCGCATTCAGGGCGGTCACTGTCTCCTGCAGCTTGGCCTGCTGCGCATCGCAGCTTTCCCCGCAGGTTGCCGGACGCAGGGCCAGTACCAGAATACGACCGGCAAAGGTTTTGAGGCCAATGGCCTCACCATCCTCGGAAACCAGATTGAGTTCGGGACCGGGGCGGGAGACTGCCTCGAAGCCCGCCTCCTTTTCCGCTGTCACCGCATTCAGCCGCTCGCCGGGATGATCGGCAAGGGCGCCGGTGCCCAGCGACAGCACCGTTACGGACAATAGAAGTATATGCCGCATCAGCTCTGCACTGCCTTGTCCAAACGTTTTTCGATCTCGGCGGCAAGGGCTTCGGGCAGTTGGTCCTGCTGCTGGTAGATGGCTTCGAACTGTCCGTCGGGGGTCATCAGGTAGATATAACCGGCATGCGCCATGGTGTAGCCGTCGGGGGCGTGATCATGGGGCATTGGTTCATGATAGACCTTGAAGCTCTGCGCGGCAGCGGCCGTCTGGGCCGGAGTGCCCGACAACCCGATCAGGGCTGGATGAAAGTTCGCGACATATTCCGCCATGACCTCGGGCGTGTCCCGCGCGGGGTCGACGGTAATGAAAATCGGTGCGACCCGATCCGCGTCGGGCCCCAGCAGGTCCAGCATGCTGCCCATGTAGGCCAATGTGGTCGGGCAGATGTCAGGGCAGTTGGTGAAGCCGAAAAACACAAGCTGCCAGCGGGCTGCATAATCCGCTTCCGTCACCGCGCGCCCGGTATGATCGACAAGCTCGAAGTCGGAGCGGACATCGGCCTCGCCCGTATAGGCGACCTTGGGTGGTTCATTGTCGCGGAAGGCGAGAGCCGCCAATGCAGCGAGGGCAACAAGGGCCGCGGCGCCCCATAAAACGAAACGTAGCCGCTTGTGAAAATGATCTGGAGATGTCGTAGGCATTTCTTATGTCTTTCCGGAAAGGGTGCGCCCGGGCCGAAGCCCGGGCGGACTTTTGTCAGCCTTTGTCAGCAGGCTTGTGATGGTCTTCCATATTGGTGTGCATTGTTTCCATCATCTTCATGCATTCCTGCATGTGCTTCATCATCATCGGCATCATGCCTTCCATGCCTTCCATTCCGGCCATGCCCTGCATGCCTTCCATTCCGGCCATGTCACCGTTCTTGTGGCCATGATCCTGCATCGTCTCCTCGGATTCTGCAGGTGCGGTTTGCTGCGCCTGTGCGAGGGGGGCGAAGGCGAGCAAGGACACTGCAAGCGTTGCGCCGAAATTGGTGAAATTTGTCATCATCTTTTCCTTTCAGGGTTGGTTCAGTCAGTGGAAAGGTCCGGCTTGTCCGCCGAAACCTCTTTGGTCGCGCAGGCGGAAGACCCCCCGCGCATGCAAAGCCCCAGAGCGCACATCGCGGCGCAGGGGGCCAAGCTCAGTATCAGCGGGGCGGCGCCCACGGCGGTAAGCCAGCCCCAGTTCAGGACCATGCCGCTGACGATCAGGACAAGCGCCGCCACCATCCAGCCGCGTCGGCCCAGAGCAGGAAACCGGCGGGTCGGGATTGCGGCGGTACGGGTTGGGGTCGGGGTGCTCATGATACGCTCTCCTTCTGAAGGCCGCGAACGACCGGCATGATCTCTTCCTCAAGCGCGCGGCGGTCGAAGGGGCCCACATGCTTGTAGGCGACCTGGCCCGCAGCATTGATGACAAAGGTCTCCGGCAGCCCGTAGACGCCCCAGTCCATCGATACGCGCCCGGAACGATCTGCGCCGATCTTGGTGTAGGGGTCGCCCGTTTCTTCGAGGAAACGCAGGGCGGCAACAGGCTGATCCTTGTAGTTGATCCCGTAGATCGCGACTTCGTTTCGGTTGGCCAGTTCGACAAGCAGCGGCATTTCGACCCGGCAGGGCACGCACCACGAGGCCCAGACATTGACGATGGACACGTCGCCCGAAAGGTCTGCCGACGACAGACCGGTTTCCCGGCCTTCGATGGGCGGCAGATCGAATTCGGGCACCGGTTTCCCGGCAAGGGCCGATGGCAGTTCGTCCCCCGAATTCATCAGCCCCCAATAGAACGCACCCGCCAGACCGGCAAAGATGGCGACCGGCAGGAAAGCGAGGACCCGGCGCCGTCTCGGGGTTTGCACCGCATCTTCTGCGGCGCTCACGCCTTGTCCTCCGCGTTCGCTGTGACCTCGGCCTGGAACGCGCGTTCACGTTCGGACCAGCTGGTTTTGATATAGGCCAGCACCGCCGCGATCTCTTCATCGCTCAACACCTCCCCAAAGGCAGGCATGTCGCTTTCGTAGCCCGGTACGACAGCGCCGACCCCGAGCTTCGTGATCGTGAACAATGCCTGATCGGTGTGGTGCCAGGTATGGCCGCTGTTGTCGTGGGGCGGCGCGGGCATACGCCCGTCTTCCGTCCGCCGACGCCAGTCCGGCTGCCCTTCAAGCTCCGCCCCATGACAGGACGCGCAGCTTGTTTCGTAAATTTCGGCGCCCGTATCGACCATGGTTTGGGTGACCGGCTCCCCCAGGATGGTGAGGCCCGCGAGATCAGGCGCGGCGCCTTTCCCCGCATCCTGCGCGAATACGGCAAGTGCCGCCGCCCCGAAGAGGCCTGATGCCCCAATTACGTAACCTGCCTTCATGTCGCGCTCCTGAGGTATTTGATCAGTGCCATGAAGCTCAGCGTCAGGAGTGTCAGGATCAGCAGCAGGACCAGCCCGCCGCCCAGCATCATCGCGCCCATCATGGGCCCGTTCATCATCGACATCATTTCCTCCATACACTCACTCATCGGAGAAGACGGTGATCTCGTCACCGTTGAACGCATAGGTCTTGAGCGTGCCGCTCTTGCCGCCCATGCCCGGGGCGTTCATCGGCATGCCGGGCAGGGTGATGCCGGTGATTTCGGGTCGTTCGGTCGTCAGGCGCTCCACGATCTCTGCGGGAACGAGGCCGCTGACATAGTAGCCATCCACTTCGGCAAGATGGCAGCCAAGCCCCTGCGCCGGGACGCCGACTTCGATGGACCGCTTGTCAAAGTCGCGATCGTCGATCCGGGTCACTTCATAGCCGTGCTTTTCCATGTAATCGGCGTAGGAATCGCAGCAGCCGCAGTTCGGATCGCGCCAGATCGTCATTTGCTTGTCCGAAGAAACAGAAGCCTCCGTCGCTGCCTTCGCGGCGGTATCGGTGTCGGCAATGGAGAGGGTCGCAAAGCCAGCGGCGGAAACCGTGGCAAGCGCGATGGCGGAGAGGATTGTGGTTTTGGGGGTCATGTCAGCTTTCCTTGATGGGATCGAAAGAAGTCCAGGTGGTGCCGCCGTCTTTGGAAACGCGCAGTTCCCCGGAGTGGGCGGCGATCAGGTGCAGGGCGTCCGCGGGATTGACCGTGAGCGCGGAGAGTGGCTCCGAATGGGCCTGTGCCCAGTTCACGCCCGCGTCGGAGGACCGCCACAGACCCGTGGGCAGCGCGGCATAAAGCGTCTCGGGCGTCTCGGGTGCGAGGGCGAGGATTTGCACAGGGGCGTCCGCCGGCAAGGATGCCGCCTCCTCCGGTTCCTTGCCCGCGACAAGCGCATCCAGCGCGTCGCCGGCCACGACGTCCTGCCAGCGGCAGAAGCAGTCGGGCACGCGGGTCAGCCCCGCCGTGGTGCCCGCATAGAGCCAGATGCCGCCCATGCCCGTTTCATGTGCCACGGAAACGAGGCTCAGCACGTCATGTTCCGCGCCCTCCAGATAGGGCCGGTCCATCACAAGTTCCCAGTTCGCGCCGTCGTCTTCGCTGCGCCACAGCCCATCACCTTCCAGCGCGGCGTAGAGCGTTTCCGGTGCTCGCGCGCCGATGGTCAACGAAAGGACCGCGGCGCCCGGCAATCCGGCGGCGGCAGACGTCCAGCTTTGGCCGCCGTCGGTACTGCGCTGGATGTGGCCTTCGCGGGAGCCGGTGAAGATCACGCCGGGGCGGCCCGGATGAGTTGCAAGGGCGCTGGGGCTTTCTTCGTTCAGACGGCGCCAGCCCGCGCCGTCATGCCGGTGCAGGCCCTTCGCCGTGGCGGCGAGAAGGGCGGAGCCTTCGAAGGCAAGAACGGTCGGAGTTCCGAATGCCGGGCCTGTCTGGGCCAGAGCATACCGGGGAGTGACGATGGCGGTGCCAATCGCGGCCAGCCCGGTATACAGGAACCGGCGGCGCGAAAGCACACCTGTGGTAGTGGTTGTCATGAAATTGTCCTGAGATGGAAGGTCGGGTCGGGGCTGTCCTGCGCGCAGGACGGCCATGGCGGGACCGGGCCGTCACCTACAGGGTGCGGCCGGTCAGCTCAGGATGCTGGTTCGTGGAGGAGCGGGATCGAAACCCGGTCGGCGCGCCTCTATCAGTGCGTCAACCAGTTGCACATGCCCCACCGAAGGCCGTTCGGGCAGGGGCGGGAGCATTGTCTGGGCAAACAGAAGCGGCGCAGTGCAATCCAGATCGCAGACCACGGCCTCTTCGTCCTCTGCACCGCAGGCAGGACAGATATCGTCCTGCTGCTCTTGAAATGCGGAAGCTGCCATGTCGATCGACATGCGCGCGCTGACCACTTCATGGGCCATCACCCCGCCAAGAAGGGCGAGCGAAAGGCAGATCGCAAAGAGACGGGCCAGTGAACGCATGGCTTCCATTTAGGAGCAGAGCTGTCGCTTGTCTACTATCGGGCCATCGGAACTGCTCACTAAATCGTCAAGCTATTGCCGATTGGCGCTCTTGAGGCGGAACTCCGCCGGGGCCGCGTCGCGCCCGCGTCAAGCCGGACGCGCAAGCAGATGTTACCGGGCCGCTCAGCTTGGCTATTGCATCCGGACTGAGAGTATGCTGATTCCTGAGTGTTTTTGTAGGTTAAAGGAGCCACGCAAATGTCGAGTGAGAAAAAACCGCGTACGGTGAGTGTACGGCGCATGCTGTCGCTGACGGCAACCACGGCCGCCGTGGGTCTGACGGCAACCTCTGGTGTCGCAGGGAGCGATCTGTGGCAGCAACAGGCACCGTCCTTTGCCCCCGCGCCCGTGAATGCGGCGGCATCCGTCGAAGGTGAAGGCGAGGGGACTACCGGCCAGATCAAGAAGGAAGGTGAGGGCAGCACCCACGCTGAGGGCGAGGGCGAAGGCAGCGCCGCCGCCGAGGGTGAAGGGAACGCCCACGCTGAGGGCGAAGGTGAAGGCAGCACCCAGGCCGAAGGTGAGGGCGAAGGTGCTGCCAGGGGCGAAGGCGAAGGGGCCGGTTCCGGCGACTCGGATCACGCCCTGCAACGCGACCTGAGCTTCATGGAAGGGCACCTCCACGCCGGAATGACGCTTTATGAGGCGGGCGACCTTGCTGCGGCCAAGACTCACATGGGCCACCCGATCGAGGAAAAATATGGTGCCGTTGCCGAACCGCTCGCCGAACGCGGTTTCGAACGGCTGCGCGACCAGATCAAGGCGGTAGCGTCCGCGACGGAAGCCGAAGCGCCAGTTGCCGAAGTCGCCGAGGCGTTCGAAGTCGTGCGCGCGACGATGGAGGAAGTCCGTGAAGGCATTTCGGTCAAGGATCAGGTGCTGGGTCTTGCCGAGCTGGTGCGCGTTGCCGGTGCCGAATACGCCGTCGCGGTCGAGGGCGGCACGGTCACCAACCTGCATGAGTATCAGGACAGCTGGGGCTTCCTGCGGGTCGTCGAAGCAGAACTTCGCGGCATCGCTGAATCCGGCGACGAGGGTGCGCGGCATGTGGCGGAAGAAGCGCTTGAATATCTCGAACAGACCGATGCGGCCTTCGGCGATATTCAGGGTGAGGGCGAAATGACGCTCGACCCGAGCCTGCTTTACGGAGCCGCCGCACAGATCGAACTCGAAGCGCTGGAGCTCGACTGATCCATGATCATTGTCATAGCCAATGTGCTTGACAGTCAAGAGGTGGCGGCCCTGAGGGCCGCCACCGAGAGGCTGGAATTCGTCGATGGCAAGACGACCGCCGGGCGCTACGCCAAGGACGTCAAACAGAACCTTCAGGCGAAACCTTCGAAGGCGCTCGAAGCCCAGTTCGAAAAGGTCCGCACCGCCCTGCGCGACAATGAGGTCTTTCGCGCCGCCGCCCGGCCCAGCAAGTTCGCGCGCATGCTGCTGTCACGCTATCGGTCGGGCATGGAATACGGGCTGCATGTCGACGATCCCTACATGAACGGCAACCGGACAGACCTGTCCTTCACGCTGCCCCTTTCGGACCCCGAAGACTATGACGGCGGCGGTCTCGTGATCGATGACGGGATAGAGGAGCGTGTGATCCGGCTGGCGGCGGGCGATGCCGTGCTCTACTCCACCAGCGCCCTGCACCGGGTGGAGCCTGTGACCCGGGGCGAGCGCATGGCCTTCGTGGGCTGGGTGACCAGCCGCGTGCGCGATCCCGCGCGGCGCGAAGTGCTCTATGATCTCGATGTCGCGGCGAGCGAGATCTTCGCCACGCAGGGCAAGACGCCCGCCTTCGACCGGCTCTTCAAGGCCAAGAGCAATCTTTATCGGATGTGGGGCGACGATTGAGGGGAGGGGCCGCGCTGGGCCGCGTGTGATGCATTGCGGGGTGGTGCGGTCTTCATAGCGGGCCCGGGCAGGGGTGTCGCCTAACATTCAACAGCGAGGCTATTTGGCCGTGATCTCCCCCGCCATTGGGTCCCTGTGCCCCTCACTGAGAACCTCAAGCAGCGGACAGTCGGGCGTGTCCGACCCGGTGCAGCGTGCGATGGTTCCGGCAAGAACGGTCTCGATCTGTTGGAGATCGCGGATCTTGGCGCGGACTACATCGAGATGATGGCGCCCTCTTCGTTCCACTTCGGCACAGGTGTGGCTGCCGCGGTCGACCATAGATAGCAGCCCGCGGATTTCTTCCATGGTAAAGCCGAGATCGCGGGCGCGCATCACGAAGTTCAACCGCTCCACATGCGCCGGACCGTATCGCCGGTGGCCGGACGCTGTGCGCGGCGGGTCCGGCATCAGGCCGACGCTTTCGTAATAGCGGATGGTTTCAAGATTGCAGCCGGTCAATCGGGCAAGATCGGAGCGTTTGAGCGCAGTCACGGCAGCGTGATCACCGGGCATGAAATTTCTCCTTGATCCTGTAGTTGGTACAGACCCTATCTTGCCTGTCATCGAAGCACAACCGGGGCAAGACGATGACAGCGACAGCAGATACCGAAGAGCGGACAGGGGAAAGACCCGACAAGAGCGGCTGGGCCGCGACGGGGGCCGGGGTGCTTGGCGCGCTGGCGATGACCTCCTGCTGCATCCTGCCGCTGGTGCTGGTGAGCCTTGGCGTCACCGGCGTCTTCATCGGCCAGCTCACCGCGCTCTACGCCTACAAGTGGGTGACATTTTCGCTGGCGGCGGGGGCACTCGGCTATGGCTTCTGGAAGGCCTATCGCCCGGTACCTGCCGAGGACTGCGCCAGCGGCGCCTGTGCGCGCCCCTTGGATCGCGGCGTGATGCGGGCGCTGCTCTGGTCTGCGCTGGCGATGGTCCTGCTGGCGCTGGCCTTTCCCTATGTCGCGCCGCACATCCTGACTTTCTGAAACGGAGATCCTCCATGAAACAGCTTTTCCTTTCCGCAGCACTGCTGCTGCCCCCCGCCACGGCGCTGGCCGCCGAGGCCGAAACAAGCCTGCATGTTACCGGGCTGACCTGTCCGTCATGCAGCTATATCGTCGCCACCGCGCTCAAGACGGTCGAGACGGTGGAAATCACGGAATTCACCGAAGGTGAGGCGGAGGATGGCATCTATGTCCTGCGTTACGATGACGACGTCACCGGACCCGACGCCCTGATCGCCGCCATCACCGGGGTCGGCTACGGCGCGACGCTCGTCTCAGGGAGCGGCTCGTGAGCGAGCCTGAACCAACCCCTGACAAGAACGACCGCCTGCTGAAATACGGGCTGGTGGGCACTGTCATCGTGGCGCTGTGCTGCTTCACCCCCGTGCTGGTGATCCTGTTCGGCGTGGTGGGGCTCTCGGCAGTGCTGGGGTGGATCGACCTTGTCCTGTTTCCGGCATTGGCGGTGTTCATCGGCATCACCCTCTATGCGCTCTGGCGGCGCCAACGTACGACCTGAAGAGAGATTGATATGACTGATTGTTGCATCCCCAAAGGTGCCTACGACCTCGCCGTGATCGGTGCCGGCTCTGCCGGGTTCTCCGCCGCCATCACTGCCGCGGACGCCGGGGCGCGGGTGGCCCTGATCGGCGAGGGCACCATCGGAGGCACCTGTGTCAACGTCGGCTGCGTGCCTTCCAAGGCGTTGATCCGCGCGGTGGAAAGCCTTCATCACGCGCGCGCCGCCGCTCGCTTCGACGGTATCGAGGCGAGCGCCCGGGTCACCGACTGGCCTGCGACCGTGGCGCAGAAACAGGCGTTGGTGGAGGAGCTGCGCGCGGCGAAATACGCCGATGTGCTGCCTCGGCACGAAAACGTCGAGTACATCGAGGGGCGCGCAAGCTTCGACGATGAGGGCCGCCTGACCGTGAATGGCGCGGTCTTTCCGGCGACGAAGATCGTCATCGCCACCGGTTCGCGCCCGCATGTGCCGGCGATCCCCGGTGTCGAAGGGATCGATGCACTCGACAGCACGTCGGCGCTGGAGTTGTCTGAACTGCCCGCCTCCCTGCTGGTTCTGGGCGGGGGCTATATCGGCGTTGAACTGGCGCAGCTTTTCGCCCGGGCCGGTGTTGCGGTGACGCTGGTGAGCCGCCGTGGCGTCTTGCCCGGGGCCGAGCCGGAGATTTCCGAAGCGCTGGAGCGTTACCTCTCCGACGAGGGTATTCAGCTGGCGCGTGTCTCTGGCTATGAGAGCATGGCGAGGGATGGCGATACCGTACGTCTGACGAGCACAGATAACGTAGCCTATGAAGCCGAGCGGATGTTGCTTGCGACCGGGCGGGTGCCGAACAGCGATGGGCTGAACCTCGGCGCCGCCGGGATCGAAACGGATGCCAGAGGCGGTATCATCGTCGACGACCGGATGCGCACCACCAACTCCAACATCTGGGCGGCAGGTGACGTCACCGGGCGCGACCAGTTCGTTTATATGGCCGCCTTCGGCGCCAAGCTCGCCGCCCGGAACGCGGTAGCGGGGGAGCAACGCCGCTACGACAACCGCACAATGCCATGGGTGGTTTTTTCCGATCCGCAGGTGGCGGGCGTGGGGCTGAGCGAGGCACAGGCCCGGGCAGCGGGGCACGAGGTCGTCACCTCGGTCCTGCCGCTTACCGCCGTGCCCCGCGCGCTTGCCGCCCGGGACACGCGAGGGCTGATCAAGCTGGTAGCGGAGGCGGGCAGCAAGCGGCTCTTGGGTGCGCAAATCCTCGCCCCCGAGGGCGCGGACAGCATACAGACGGCGGCGATGGCGTTGACGGCTGGCATGACCTATGAGGATCTGGGCGACACGATCATGCCCTACCTCACCACCGTCGAGGGGTTGAAGCTGGCGGCGCAGACGTTCGAAAAGGACGTGGCCGCGCTCAGCTGCTGTGCCGGGTAGCGGTTCGATCATTCGTCAACACGGAGCGACCCATGCCGACCCTTGCCGCCTATATCGGTGCTGCCCTCGCCGAAATCGCCGGATGCTTCGCCTTCTGGGCGTGGCTCCGGCTCGACAAGACGATCTGGTGGATCGTCCCGGGGATGGCCTCGCTGGCGCTGTTTGCCTACCTGCTCACGCTGGCCGATGTCGCCGCCGCCGGGCGTGCCTACGCAGCCTATGGTGGCATCTATATCTCGGCGTCGTTGGTCTGGCTTTGGGCGGTCGAAGGGATGCGGCCGGATCGGTGGGACATGATCGGCGTGAGCCTTTGTCTGCTGGGCACCGCCGTCATTATCGCAGGCCCGCGTCCCCCGGTCTGAAATCAAAGAGATTGATAGAAAGGAAAGAGGAATCTTCATGACCGATACACTTGACCTGATCGTCATCGGCGCCGGCATGGCCGGCATCAACGCGGCAAAGAAATGCAGCAAGGCCGGCTGGTCCACAGCCATCGTGGACGAGCTGCCCTATGGGGGCACCTGCGCGCTCAGGGGATGCGACCCCAAAAAGATGCTGCGCGCCGGCGCGGAAGCGGTGGAGGCCGCGCGTCGGCTTAATGGCAAGGGCGTCGCGGGGGGGACGCGGATCGACTGGCCAGCGCTGATGAAGCACAAGGAGAGCTTCACCGATCCGGTACCGGAAAATATGGAAACCGGGCTGAAGGAGGCAGGCGTGCAGACCCTTCATGGCCGCGCGCAGTTCATCGCGGAGGACCGGATAGAGGTCGAGGGCCATGGCGAGATTGCCTTTCGTCACGCCCTGATCGCCACGGGTGCCACGCCGCGACCGCTGGACTTTCCCGGTGCCGCAAAGCTGATCGACAGTACTGAGTTCCTGAATCTCCCCGAACTGCCCCGCCGGATCGTCTTCGTCGGGGGCGGCTATGTCTCTTTCGAGTTCGCGCATATCGCGGCGCGGGCGGGGGCAGAGGTCACGATCCTCGATCATGGCGCAAGGCAGTTGAAGAAGTTCGACCCCGATCTCGTCGAGATGGTGATGGACCGCAGCCGTGCGGCAGGGATCGAGATCGTGACCGAGGCAGCGCCCAAGCGTATCGAGGATGCCGATGGCGCGCACCGCGTCGCCTATCGCAAGGCTAGCGAAAGCCATACCATCGAAGCCGACCTCGTCGTCCATGGCGCGGGCCGTGTGCCCGCCACGGACCATCTCGACCTTGCCGTCGCGGGCATCGAGACCGAGAACGGCGGCGTGAAGGTCACCCCTTGGCTGCAATCAACATCGAACCCGCGCATCTACGCCGCTGGCGACGCCGCCGCCTCGCCTGGAAAACCCCTGACCCCGGTCGCCGTCTTCGAAGGCAAGATCGCCGCATCGAACATGCTCAATGACAAGCGGACTGAGCCCGACTATACCGGCGTGCCCAGCGTGGTCTTCACCATTCCCGAACTCGCCCGTGTCGGCCTGCTGGAAGAGGAGGCACGCGAGAGGGGCGAGGTTGATGTGAGCTTCAATGACACCTCCGGCTGGTTTTCGCAGATGCGGCTGGGTGAAAGCCATGCTGGCACGAAGATCATCACCGACAAGCAGGGCAAGATCCTCGGCGCCCATATGTTCGGCCCGGACTACGCCGAGTTGATCAATGTCTTTTCGCTGGCGATCAAGCTGGGGCTAACGGCGTCGCAGGTTAAATCCATGCCTGCCGCCTATCCGACGGGGGCTTCCGACATCGGCTCGATGTTCTGAGCGTCATGAACCAAGGTCGCGCGAAGATGGGTAGTTGGGGCGGTAGGATTCTATGTTAACTAATTGATTAGTATTTATAATATGGTGAATATTGGGATATGGTGTTAAGAGGTTTCATTCGGAAATAGCAATTGTGCCTCACCAAGTGTTGCAGCGCGGCTGGGATGGTGGTCTCGCAACATCCTGCCTCTCATTAAGCAGATGGATCGGCGCCAAGCACCTTGAGCAGCAGGAATGGAGGGGCGTCATAGCCGGTGCGGCGCCAGAGTGTCCGTGAGAATGGCGCATAGAGGCTGCCGAAGCGTCACGGAGCCGCCGCGCGAGTACTCACCGATTCGGCACGGATCACCCGGGGGCAACGGCGCCTCGACCGGGTCAGGCGGGTCGCAGCATCCGCTGGCAGATCACGAAACCACCCAAGATGACTACTTAGAATGGTAGCTCGAAGTTTCTGACAGCCACGCAGGGGTATTGTCAGGAGGCGACCCAGGCGAGCGGCCTTTGCGGCCCAGAGCGGGCTTTCGTCACACCCTGCGCTGCCGCAGTGCGGCGCTTGAGTCTATGAGCTTTTGCTCCCGGTAAGCCCGAACAGCCTATCATTTTCGAGTGACTAAAATCGAGCGCGATCAGGCGCCTCGAAACGGGCCTCCACCAACTCCAAAAAAGAACTGCCCCGCCACGCGCGACGGCTGGCGGGTCGCAGGCAGAAGTAGGTCGTAGCGGAAGGGTTGTTCTGGCGCCTGTTCTCGTCCTCGAGCTGCTTCAGCCGCTTCGTTTCCGTCGGCAATAGGCCCGCCTACTTCTTTTTCCAGTTAAGGTAGGTCGCCTGGCTGATCGCGGCCTTCGGCAGATATCTGCAACCGGCGTGCCTTCTTCGCCCTGCTTGAGAATGAACGCTTTCTGCGCGTCCGAAAACTTCGGTGCCTTCATGTGGTTTCGCTCCTCTCCCACCCGGGAAATCGTAGCGGAAAACTGCAACCTCAAGCGGTCCAGTTTGCGGGGATCAGATCAGTCTGCGGACACCCCCTAAATTTTACCGCTGCGAAGAAGATTTTTCTGTACCTTACCCATCGTATTTCTCGGCAATGCGTCAACGAAGAAAATCTTCCGCGGGAGTTTGAACCGCGCAAGTTCTCCTGATATCTTTGCCATGATGTCATCTGCCGAAATTGTCCCGCCTGCTTCCCGCACGATGGCGACTGCGACGCTTTCGCCGAAATCTGCGTGCGGAACGCCGAAGGCTGCGCTTTCCACAATGCCCTCAATCTGGTCGATAGTTGCCTCGATTTCTTTGGGGTAGATGTTGTACCCACCAGAAATAATCAGATCCTTTGACCTGCCGACGATAGTCACATAGCCATCGTCATCAATGTGGCCGAGATCGCCGGTGATGAACCACCCGTCGGGCCGCATTTCCTCAGCGGTTTTTTTTGGCATGTTCCAATAGCCTTTGAACAGGTTCGGACCCCGCACCTCAATGCCGCCAATTTCGCCCCTTGGCAGTACCTTTCCTTTCGCTGTGGTAATGCGCAATTCAACGCCTTTTAGAGGCAGGCCAACTGTACCTGGCTTCCTGACACCCTCGTATGGGTTGGAGGTATTCATACAGGTTTCTGTCATTCCGTAGCGCTCGAGCACAGTTTGTCCGGTGCGCGCCTGCCACTCGCGGTGTGTGTCCGCAAGCATAGGTGCTGAGCCGGACACGAACAGGCGCATCGATGCTATGGAGTCCTGGGTCAAGTCAGGGTGGGCCAAAAGGCGGGTATAGAATGTCGGGACGCCCATCAAACTGGTTGCGCGATTGAAATCGGCGAGTATCGCATCGGGGTCGAAGGCGCGGTGCAGTAGGATCGCGCCCCCGGCGACAAGCGTGATGTTGATCGCCACGAAGAGCCCGTGCGTGTGAAAGAGCGGTAGGGCGTGGATCAGCACATCCTCTTTGGTAAATTGCCACAGATCCCGCAGGGTCTCCGCATTGGAAGCGAGATTGCCATGTGTGAGCATGGCCCCTTTGGAGCGCCCCGTGGTGCCCGAGGTGTAAAGAATCGCGGCAAGATCATCTGCCCCTCTGGGGGCCGGCTCTTGGAACGGTGCCGCGCTCTCTACTTTCTCGGTCAGAGACCCATTCCCGTCGGCATCGAGGGTTAGTACGGATTTAATTTCGGCGCCGCTGATGACGTCGGCAAACTCATTTTGACGGGACGGGTCGCAGACGAACAGTCTTGGGCTGGCATCGCTCAGAAAGTACCCGATCTCCGCTGCCGTGTAGGCGGTGTTAAGAGGCAGGTGAATAGCGCCCGCCAATATTGTACCGAGGTAGAGTTCCAGGACTCCAAGTGATTTCTCCGCTTGCACCGCAACTCGGTCCCCGGGTTCCACGCCCAAGCTCACGAGGGCCGAGGCAACGCGCTCCGCTCTCTCCCAAAGGGCACCGGAGCTGGTGGTCTGGCCAGTAGCGGGATCAGTCGAGAATGTCGCAGACTCGCGGCCGGAAGAGGCGGCGCGCAGCGTGCGGGCAAGGTGGTTCCCATCGTACATTTTTTGTCCTTTTCAGCGGGTCTTCGCCAGCCGTCGCACAACGGGAGACGCGATAATTTCGTCTGCAGTCGAATAGGCTTCATGGTTGTGTTCGATCGTTGCAAGATCGTAGAGGTAGTTAACCATCACGCCCCATGATGCCTTTTGTCCGCGCTCACTCGTGTCGGCGCTGGGATGAATTTGTTCCAGCCGCGCTCCATTGCCTAAATGGAACCGTGCGACGGGGTCGGTAGCGCCCCCGCGCGGGGATCGTGAGACGAGCATGTAGCGTGCTGTAAGCTCAGACAATTCCGCGGGATTTGCACCGGCTTCAGCTTGCTGCACGACCTTATCGAGCCGCTCGGGCAGGGCCTTCGCTTCCTGCTGTGCCAGCGCCCAGCTGCGCAATCCGGGGACCGGGGACAGGGTCACAAAAGTGGTCAACTTTCCGAAATCTCGCTGCAGTTCCTCGACCACCTGTTTAATCAGGAAATTGCCGAATGATATGCCGCGTAGCCCGTCTTGGCAGTTCGAAATCGAGTAGAATACGGCGGTGGACGCCTGATCCGGTGTCAGCATGTACCGTTCGGAGGCAAGGATGTCATCAATGTTGCCGGGGATGGACGAGGTCAATGCGACCTCGACGAAGATCAATGGATCATCAAGGAGAGCTGGATGGAAAAACGCATATAGTCTTCTGTCCGGGGCAGCCACGCGGCGGCGCAGATCGCTCCAGCCCCTGATCTCATGCACCGCTTCATATCTGATGATCTTTTCGAGGATCGATGCCGGTGTATTCCAGTCAATGCTGCGCAGTTCGAGAAAACCCCGGTTGAACCATGAACTGAACAGATGCCTGAAGTCGTCGTCCAGCGGTTTCAACTCGGGATCCTTCTCCATGCAGGACAAGAGATCTTGCCGCATCGAAACAAGTCTTAATGTCCCTCCCGGGGCCCGGTTGAGGCGCCGTATAAGTTCCTGCGAGAGGGGTTCAGAGGCCGCGTGAAGTTTCCGCAAGGATTTTGCATCGCGCGCATAAGCCGCCTCAAACTTTGCGCGATCAACACCAAATTGGTCGCGCAAAGTGCTGAAGAAGTGGTGCTTTTTCTCAGGAGTAAGCCTGGCATAGCGATCGAAAATAACCCGAGCCTGCGCCAAGCCTGTGGCCTCACCCTTTCCGCTGAGCAGCGCTTCGCAGATGTCAAAGATATCGTCCTGTGCGGCTGACTTCATCAACCCACGTCCTGCGTCCGCGACCCGCCCTATCAAGTCGTTCAGAATATTGCTGGCTCGGTTCATCGCCCTATCCAATCTAAAGCTCCGGGCCCATGACCACGTCGGGCAGCCAAGTAACGATTCCAGGGAAAGCCGACAGAATAACGATGGCCAAAATCATACAGCCAACAAACGGCATGGAGCCCAAAAGGATTTTCCTCAGCGAGATGTCTGGCGCGATGCCATTGATCACATAGAGGTTCAGCCCCACGGGGGGCGTGATCAGCCCGATTTCCATGTTGATCGTGACAATGACCGCAAACCAGTAGGGGTCGAACCCGGCTGTAATGATGATCGGAAGCAAGATCGGGGCCGACATCAAGATCACTGCCACAGGCGGCAGGAAAAAGCCGGCAACCAGAAGGAAGACGTTGATGATCCCCATCAACACCCATCGATTTACATCAAGGTTTGCGATCCACTCCGCTACCGATTGTGTCACGAAGAGCGAGGAGAGCATGAATGAAAACACCCCCGCCGCGCCGATGATGAACAGGATCATTACCGACTCACGTGTTGAATCTCGCAAAACCGCCCAGAGCGCCGTGGGTTGGTACATCCGGTAGACAACGACAGCGACCACGATACAAAGCAGCGCGCCGACGGCAGCGGTTTCCGAGGGTGTAGCAACGCCGCCGTAGAGCGCATAGAGAACGCCGGCGATGATCAGAATGAACGGTATAACGCGGGGCAAGATTTCGAGGCGCTGTGCCCAAGTATAGCTGATGCCCGAGAGAGCAACACCGGCGGCCCCGCGACGCCAAGTGTCATAGATAGCCCATACGATGAAAAGGGCGACCAGCAAGACTCCCGGCATCACGCCTGCGAGGAACAACCGGCCAATACTGGTCTCAGTGGCAATTCCATAAACAATCATCGTGACCGAGGGTGGAATCAGGATGCCCAATGTGCCCCCCGCAGCGATCGATCCCGCCGCGACTTCATCGGGGTAACCGCGTTTGCGCATTTCGGGGATACCCATTTTGCCGATGGCTGCACATGTGGCGGGAGAGGAACCAGACATAGCCGCAAACAAGGCACAAGCTCCGAGGTTAGAGACAACTAAGCCACCAGGTACTTTTGTAAGCCAACGTTCCAGTGCTTCGTAAAGGTCGGGCCCCGCGCGAGTGGATGAAATTGCCGCCCCCATGATGATGAACATAGGGATCGACAACAATGCAAAGGAGTTCAGATCCCCGTAGAACAGCTCAGGCAGCGCTTGCAGACTGCGAGGACCGTCAAAGACGTAGAGAAAAAAGGTGGCGACGATCAACAAGCCTGCGCCGACTGGGACACCCGAAAACAGGACAATGACAGTTGCGATGGCGACAAGGGCGCCAAGTATCAAAGGGTCCATCAGAGATCCTCGAGCGAATTGGTGGATGACGTGGCGGCCATGCCTTTTTCATCAATGGGAGCACCGGACAAAACCATCCAGAGATCGCCAAGCAATTGCAGCAAGAACAGGGCAAAGCCCAACGGGATCGCCAGATAGGGGATCGCAAGTGGGATCGCCATTACAGTTTCGGACTTCCAGTTGCGGGCCCATGCCAGATGCCACATCTCCCAACCATAGAAGAGCATGAGCGCAATCATCGTTCCGGTCACCGCCAGGGTCGCTGCAGAAAGACCACGACGCATCCTGGACGGCAGCATTGTCGGTAAAAGATCCACACCCACGTGGCCGCGGAGTTTTTGCACGTAGGGCAACCCGATCAGCGTGGCGGCAATCATCAGGTAGATGACGACTTCGGTCTGCCAGATCGTCGATTGGTTCAAGACTGTACGGATAAAGATCATCTGACAGGTTATGAGAACTGAGGCGAGGATCATGAACGAAGCGATGATGCCGCAAACAGTCGAGATCCAACCAATCACCTGAACTGCGATTGGTATACGCCCTACGGGACGTGCAAATTGGGTCACCGGGAACCCTCCCTGAATCTATAAGGCAAGTGCAAATGGGGGGCTGGAGAACCTGCGCCCCCATTCTTGTCGTCACTCGACGGCAAGCGCCATATCAAGTAGCTTCTGGCCGTCCGGCAACTCCTCAACAAAGGCCGGATAAGAAGTTGTCTTTGCCAGTTCGCGCCATGCGTTGAAGTCTTCTTCCGACATTTCTGCCAGTTCTACGCCGGCATCTGCGAATGCTTTTGCGGCAGCTTCATCACCTTTTTTTGCCTCCTCCAGATAAAAAGCCTGGGCCTTCTCTCCCGCGGCGCGCAGCGCGGCCTGCTGTTCTTCGGTCAGGCTTTCGAATGTGGTCTTGTTCATCAACATGGGTTGATACATGAACCAGAGGGCGTATTCACCTGCCGGAGTGTAGCATTTGAGCTGCTCATAGAGGCGGTAGCTAACAAAGCTTTCGGAAGATGTATTTGCAGCATCAAGAACACCAGTTTGCAGAGCCGTGTAAATTTCGGATGATGCCATTGATGAAATCGAGGCGCCTGCGCCGGCCAACATCTGCTCAAACGACTTGCCAGCCGCGCGAATGCTGACGCCCTCAACGTCTTCCGGCCCGGTTATACACTCCTTGTTCGAGCCGAACCCGCCAGCAAGATACCCGTGCACCAGGGCGATCACGTCATCTCCGGCCATAACCGACTCAATTTCTTCCATAAAAGGAGAATTTGAAAGGCGTGCGCCGTGTTCATGGTTTTTCACCAGACCTGGCATCAATGTCAGGTTGTAAGCTGGTTGCTGCCCACCCGCGTAACTGAGCGGCAGAACTGTCATGTCAAGTTGACCACGTGAAAGCGGCGTGTATTGCTCGCGCGCTTTGAAGAGTGTTTGGTTCGGGAAGATCTGGATATTCAGATCCACATTTGCGGCAGCCACTTCATCGGCAACCATCTGGGCGACTTGGTGGCGCACGTCGCCTTCGGACCACTGGTGGCTGAGTTTGAGGTTCTCGGCGAGGGTTGGTGATGCAATCGCACTGACCAAGGCAACGGCAGCAACACCGGATTTCAGGAATGTCATGTTTGTTCCTCCACGAACGATATCGCAGCAACCGATTCTCCTCCCGGTTTGCCGCATGGGTATCAATAACAGCAGTGTATTTCACCATAGCACCCTTGTATACAATTCAGTCAATAGGTAATACAATTGCGCTGAAGATTAAGTTAGAGGGCAGGTGGGTCCGTGAAAAAGGTGAAGGTTTCCGTCCGCGATGCGCTTGAGGATCGCATTCTTACTGGCCAGTTATTGCCGGGCACCCGCGTCGATGAGGTCACCCTCGCTGAGGAGTTCGGGGTTTCCAGAACGCCGGTCCGACAGGCCATCTTCCAGCTCGCTGCTACCGGGCTCCTTGAGCAACGCCCTCGAAGGGGGGCATACGTTGCCGAGGTTGGTCCCCAGCTACTGAGCGAGATGTTTCAAGTCATGGCCGAGCTGGAAGCCCTTTGTGCCGCCAACGCGGCCCGACGGGCGACGGAAAGCGACATCGAAATGCTTCTGGCCTGTCACGCAGATTGTACAAAAGCAGCAGAGAGCGGCGATAGCGACCGTTACTACTACGAGAACGAGACTTTTCACGAATTGATCCGCACCATAAGCGGCAACTGCTTCCTCCGAGATGAGATTGATACACTGCAAAAACGTCTGAAGGCATATCGCCGGCTTCAGCTAAGGGCGCGGAACAGGATGGAACGGTCCCTCTCCGAGCATGCGTCGATTGTTGAGGCAATCAGGGGCGGGGATGCGGCGGCGGCCAATGCAGCCATGCGCGACCACATTACGATCCAAGGAGATCGCTTTTCGGACCTTCTTGCGACCTTGTCCCGCAATAGCATAGCTGCAAATGGCTGACCCTTCCGGACCGCGAAAGTTCGGACGTGTGAGCCGATCACTGCGAGATTGCAATGTTAAGCGGGCTGGCCGCGGCGCGTTTTACAGACCGTTATAAAAGTTGTCTGTAGCGCGGATCGTCGCGGGCAAGGTTACTCCAATCGCCTCGGCCGCGCCGCGCAGCGGCACCACCACGCCCGTGAAGTCCCCCGCGGCGCGCGCGGCGCTTAAGCGTGAGTTTCTCCTGCTCGAGGAGTTCGATGAGGGCGTCGATCTCGCCGTCACTCCGGGCGGGGCCGCGATCCTGCTCGAAAAGGATACAGGCGAGTTCGCGCCGCAGGGCTTCGGTGAGAAGGGCGGTGGCTTCTTCGGGGGACATGGTCTGGAAAATAGGGTCGGTCATTATTCTGGTCTCTCTTCGCGTTTCAATGTTGCGAGGAGACGAGCCGCGCGGCTCATCGCCTTGGCCAGAAAAGGGGTTCGAAGGGAAATACAAAAAAAATCGCGGGAGACATTTTTCGAGATGACGTTGGGTAAGCATTTCCGAAAGTAGAAGATACGGCCCCGGCGCTGGAGGTAGGGCCCCGCGGGCCGATGGGCAGAAGGCCTGCGTCCGATGGTGCCTGTCTCGCGATGCCGGGGCGATGGGGGCCGTGAGACGTCCTGCGTCACGGATTGTGTTACAGTTTGTGTCACACCCTCAGCGGAGTGTGACACAGCATTTTGCGACAGGGAACTGTCGACCCTATTTCCTTGGGCTTTTCGATCTGAATGGGAAAACATGGCTGGGGTGGTAGGATTCGAACCTACGATACACGGTACCAAAAACCGATGCCTTACCGCTTGGCTACACCCCAACGTGAGCCGGTAATTAGAGTTTGAAACGGCGGGGTGCAAGACCCGTTTTGGCAAATTCCGTCATTCCTCGCGCGCCGCACGGCTCAGAAGGTCGGACTGGGGCAGTTCCGCGCGTTCCTGTTCGACGATCCGGGCCAGCTCCTTCTCCGCTGTCGCGGTGACATCCTGAACCTCGCCCGGCGGCTCTGTGACCTTTGTTGCCCTCGCACCGGCTTCCGCCTTCGAATCTGTCTGCGCGCCCTTGCGTTCGATCACCACCCGCCGGGTGGGAAAGGGGGCCGCGATATCGGCCGCATCGAGTGCGGCTTGGCACAGGCGGATCGCCTCGCTGCGTGCCAGAACGAAGGAGGTCTCGTTCTGGTCGATCCAGGCGGCGTAATTCAGGGTGACCCAGCAGTCGTCCACCGATTCCACCCAGACGGAGGCTTCCGGCGTTTTTAGGACGAACCGCAACCCTTGCAACGTGCGCAGGGACAGGTCTTGCGCCGCGGCCAGATCAGCATCGGGCGCGACCGTCAGCGCGAAGGTGAAGCGCCGTTCGGCGTTCCGCGTGTAGTTCACGATGCGGCTTTTGAAGACCGTGGCGTTGGGGATGCGGATATGGTTCCCGTCAAAGCTGAGCAGAATGGTCGCGCGGCTCGTCAGCCGGATCACCTTGCCGGTATCGCCCTCGATCTCCACCGTGTCGTTGGGCCGGAAGGGCTGGCGTATCGACAGCATGACCGAGGCGATGAAGTTTTCCACCGTGTCCCGCACGGCGAAACCGATGGCCAGCCCGACGATCCCGGCCGCCCCGAGGATGCCTGACAGCAGTGCCGTTGCACCAAGAATGTCGAGCGCCACCACAAGGCCGCCGATCACGAAAAGAAGCCGCAGGATCTGGCGGTAGATATCCGCGATGAAAGCATTGGGTGCGATCCTGTCCCACGGCTTGCGCATCCGCGCCAAGGCGAGCCCGGCCAGAACGATGATGGCGAAGGCCGCAAGCGCGATGAGTGCCAGCGGCAGAAAGGCCAGCACCTGACCACCCCGCGCGCGGAAGCGGTCCACCGCCGGGTTCAGGCGTTCGACGACATCGGTGGTCTCCGACACTTCGTTCTCGATCGCGACGGTCCCTTCCACACGCCCGACGAGTTCGGTCAGCCGGGCGGCCGCCGCGCTGTCGAGTGTGGTACCGGTCAGGGTCACGATGCCGGAGGATACGGCGACCTCGATATTCTCGTAGCCCTCCAGTTCCGACAGGATGTTGCGGATGCGCCGGGCAATGGCCGCATCCGTTGCGCCGTCGTCAGTGACGGCAATGGTGCCGCCCGGCTGCTCGTCGTTCGCCGGTGCCGTCTGGGCGGATACCGCAGACGGCAGAAGCATCAGGAAGCAGAGCAGGACAGCGGGCAGGCGCATGGATCGGACCCTTCGGCGGTGAAAACCTCAGATAGCGGCGTGGCGCGCGCCGGCAATCCCGCCGGTCCCGCTCAGCTTTCGCAGTCGATGAGTATGCCGCCGTCGCGTGCGCCCGCTTCGACCGCGCGATGCGCCTCGGCAGTTTGGCGGAGCGGAAAGACCTTTTCCACTGGGCAGGATAGCGCGCCTTCCTCCAACGCGTCGTGCAGCCGGGAAATTGCAAGATCGCGCGGGCCGGATTGCAAAAGGTAGATCAGGACGACGTCGATGGTGACGGCTTTGAACAGCAGGGGGCCGAAGGGCAGCACCGGGGACATCTGCCGCGCCGACCCATAGGCGGCGATACGTCCGTTCGGGGCGATGATCTGGGCGTCGGCCTCGATATTCTCTCCGAACTCGACCTCCACGATCGTCTCGACCGGGGCGTCGCCATTGGCGGCCATCACCTCCTCGGCGAGATGCGCGCTGCGGTAGTCGATGACGTGGTGCGCGCCTGCCGCCTCGACCCGGTCACGATCCTTGGCGCTGCAGGTCGCGATGACCTTTGCACCGCCCCAGCGCGCCAGTTGCACCGCCAGCAGGCCGACGGTTCCGGCGCCCCCCTGTATCAGAACCGTTTCACCGGCCACGGCACCCCCGCCGAAGACGGTGTGGCAGGCCGTCAACCCGGGGATGCCCAGCTGCGCCCCGGTGTCGAAATCGACCCCATCGGGAAGCGGCACCGCTTGGTGGGAGGGCAGGGTGATACAGTCCGCGGCCGTGCCGAAGGCGCGCTGCCATTGGGCGTTCCAGAGCCAGACCCGCTGGCCCTTCCGGCCCGGATCGACGCCCGCGCCAACCGCTTCGATGATGCCTGCGCCGTCGCTGTGCGGCACGATCTTGGGAAAGGCGGGCTTCACCACTCCGGGGCGTGTCCCCGCCCTTGCTTTCACGTCCGAAGGGTTCACGCCGGAACGCATCAGCCGAACGCGAACCTCGCCCGCCCTAGGGTCGGGATTTTCGATATCGTCCATGTGCAGAACGTCCTCCGCGGGGCCGAAGGCGGAATAGGTGATGGCGCGCATGGGGTTGCTCCTTGTGATCTCCGTTCCGCTCAGCCTAGTCTCCGGCAAAGGAGATTCCCATGCACTATCTGCGCACCCCCGATGACCGTTTCGAAGGTCTGAAAGATTACGATTTCGCCCCCCGCTACCTGGAGGTCGACGATACCGAAGGCGGCAGCCTTCGAATGCACTACCTGGACGAAGGCCCGGCGGACGCCGCACCGGTACTGCTGCTGCACGGCGAGCCGACCTGGAGCTATCTGTATCGCCACATGATACCGCCTCTCGTACAGGCAGGGCACCGGGTGGTGGCCCCGGATCTCATCGGGTTCGGCAGGTCGGACAAACCGGCGGAACGCGCGGATTACACCTATGCCCGCCATGTCGGATGGATGCGGGCAGCGGTCGAGCAACTGGACCTCAAGGACATCACGCTCTTCTGTCAGGACTGGGGCGGGCTGATCGGTCTGCGGCTCTTGGCGGCCATGCCCGAAAGGTTCGCCCGGGTCGTGATCGCCAATACCGCCCTGCCCACGGGCGACCAGCCCATGGGCGAAGCCTTCATGGGCTGGCGGGACTATTCGCAGAACGTCGAACATTTCGACGCAGGCCGCATCGTCTTCGGAGGCACCACCGGCAAGATCTCCGATGCGGAGGTGGCGGCGTATAACGCGCCCTATCCGGATCCCTCTTATCAGGCCGGCGCGCGCGCATTTCCGATGCTGGTCCCGGTCGACCCGGACGATCCAGAAGCCGCCGCCAATCGCGCTGCCTGGCAGGAGTTGCGCAAGCTGGAGATCCCGGTCGTGACCGCCTTCGGCGCGGATGACAGGATCATGGCCGGTGTCGACGGGGTGTTCCAGAAGCTGATCCCCGGGGCGGCGGGACAGCCGCACCGCCTGATCCCCGATGCGGGCCATTTCCTGCAGGAAGACGCAGGACCGGAACTCGCCCGGATAATCGACGCATTCGCGAAGGGCGAACTTTCCTGATCCGGCTCAGTTGACCTTTTCACACTTTGACAAATGCTCCGGGGGTCCGGGGGCTGGCCCCCGGCCCTGAACCTCGCCCAATGGCGGGGCGACCGCTGGTCAGTCCCGCAGTTCCTGCGGCCCCACACCCCAGAGCCGTGCCTTGGGCGCCCATCCCTTGAAGCCCCCCGAGCGCAGTTCGCACCATTCCAGCGTGCAGCTTCCCAACTTGGCGACCACGCCTGATTCCAGTGCGGCGGCCACCTGCGCGCGCGGATCGGGGCGAACGAGAAGCTCCAGCATGTCCTGTTCCACCAGCACCGTCCGGTTGCCTGACAGCAGCGAATAATGCACCCAGCCCCCCATGCCGTCGCGGTCCTCGACCCGGCGCCAGTGGCCGTGTTCGGCGGTGATGCGCAGGGGCATGTCGCGCCGTTTGAACACCCAGTCGATCCGGTGCGACAGCGAGGGCCCACGCCTCACGTTACCTTCCGCCGCCTTCATCGAAACGAACCGGGGTAGTGGCAGGCTGGTCACCGATCCGACCTGTTGCGCAAAGGTGGGCAGGGCGGGGGACAGCATCAGGGTCAGCGCGAGAAACACGCCGTGAAATCGGAAAGGGAACATGGGATGCCTGCGGGATCGGGTCAAATTGCTCATTTTGCCGCGCGGGGTTCTTGTGCCTCGTCGCTGCTTGCCCCACCATGCACCGCAACAGGCTGAACGCCAAGCAGGGGGAGAGCGGTGATGGGCAAGAAGCGGCTGAGTGTTGTAGTCACGCGACGGTTGCCGGATGCGGTTGAAACACGGCTGTCGGAGCTTTTCGACGTGACCCTGCGGGAGGATGATACACCCATGTCCCGCAGTGAACTGGCCGAGGCCATTCAGGGCGCGGACGTCCTCGTTCCGACGGTGACGGATGAGATCGACGGCGCATTGATCGGGCAGGCGGGCGACCGGCTGAAGCTCATCGCGAATTACGGCGCGGGCGTGGACCACATCGATGTAGCGACCGCGCGGCAGCGGGGGGTGCTGGTCTCCAACACGCCCGGCGTGCTGACCGAAGACACCGCCGACATGACAATGGCGCTGATCCTCGCTGTCACAAGGCGCATGTCGGAGGGCATGGCCGTCATGCAATCGGGCGAATGGCAGGGCTGGGCCCCCACGGCGCTTCTGGGCGGACGGGTCGGCGGGCGCCGTCTGGGCATTCTCGGCATGGGGCGGATCGGGCAGGCGGTGGCGCGGCGTGCCCGGGCCTTCGGGATGCAGATCCATTACCACAACCGCCGCCGCCTTCATCCGGAGATCGAATCGGGCCTCGATGCGACCTATTGGGAAAGCCTCGACCAGATGGTCGCGCGGATGGATGTCATCAGTATCAACTGTCCGCACACGCCATCCACTTTTCACCTGATGAACGCGCGGCGGCTCAAGCTGATGAAGCCCGACGGCGTGATCGTGAACACTTCGCGCGGCGAGGTCATTGACGAAAACGCGCTGACCCGGATGCTCCGGGCAAAGGAAATCGCGGGCGCCGGTCTCGATGTCTATGAACACGGGACGGACATCAATCCGCGCCTGCGCAAACTGGAAAACGTGGTGTTGCTGCCGCATATGGGGTCCGCCACGCTGGAAGGGCGGATCGAGATGGGCGAAAAGGTCATCATTAACATCAAAACCTTCGACGATGGCCATCGCCCGCCGGATCAGGTGGTGCCCGCGATGCTCTGATCGCGAACGCCCGCTTCCACGCGACGGAGGAGCGAGGGGCCAGCCCCTCGCGCTCCTCGAAGTATTTGGGATCATGAGAAGGATCCCCTGCAAGAGGAAGGGATGACGTAATGATCGGATTCAAGACAACGATGGCCCTGGTGCTGACGCTCACGGCCGGCGGCGCCGCTGTGGCCCAGCAGGCCAGCGATGCGGTTGCGCCGGAAGCCGCGGGCGCGGGTGCCTTTGCGGGGTTGAACGCAGCTGCGAGTGCCGCCCTGGCCGCGAAGGCGGCGGGGGAGCCGGTGGTGGCCGGTAACTGGATGGTGGCGGCGGCCAACCCCCATGCCGTAGAGGTGGGTGCGGATGTCCTGGCCCGTGGGGCCAGCGCGGCCGACGCGCTGGTCGCCGTTCAGGCAATGTTGGGGCTGGTCGAGCCGCAGTCTTCGGGTCTGGGCGGCGGGGCCTTTCTGGTATGGTATGATGCGGCCAGTGGCGAACTCACGACGCTGGACGGGCGGGAGACTGCTCCGCTCGAAGCGACTCCGCGGCTGTTTCAGGACGATGCGGGTGAGCCGTTGAAATTCTTCGATGCGGTTGTCGGGGGCCTGTCGGTCGGCACGCCCGGCACACCCGCGCTGATGGAGGAAGCGCACCGGCGTTGGGGCACGCTCGACTGGGCGTCTTTGCTGGCACCAGCGGCCCGCATGGCACGGAGCGGTTTCGCCGTATCGCCGCGCCTTGCCGGGCTGGTCGCCGACGATGCCGAACGTCTGGCTTCCGCGCCCGCTACGGCGGCATATTTCCTGCCGGGCGGCCTGCCGATCGAGGCGGGGGCGACCTTGCTGAACCCGGCTTATGCCGAAACTCTCGACGCGCTTGCGGAAGGCGGTTCGGCGGCCTTCTACACCGGCCCCATCGCCGAGGATATCGTGGCGACAGTGCGCGGTGCGGCCAACCCCGGCGTGCTTTCGGGGGTGGATCTTTCGATTTACGCGGTGAAGGAGCGGGCCGCCGTATGCGGACCCTATCGGGGCCATGAGGTCTGCGGCATGGGCCCGCCGTCTTCGGGGGCCGTGGCGGTTGGGCAGATACTGGGCCTTCTCGAACCCTATGACCTGAGCGCCGGACCCGGGGATCCGCAGGTACGGCGGCTCATCGGGGATGCCTCCCGGCTCGCCTTCGCGGACCGGGGCCGCTATCTGGCCGACAGCGATTTCGTTCCGGTTCCCGTCTCCGGGCTGTTGGACGCCGAATACCTCGCCTCGCGTACGAAACTGCTGGAAGGATCGGGCAGCCTTGCCGAGGTTGAGGCGGGGGAGCCGGCCTTTGACCATGCCCTGCTCTGGGCCGATGATGCCTCTATCGAACTGCCGTCGACCTCCCATATCTCCATCGTCGATGCGGCGGGCAACGTGGCCAGCATGACGACCACGATCGAGAACGGCTTTGGCTCGCGTCTCATGGTGCGGGGGTTCCTGCTGAATAACGAGCTTACAGATTTCTCATTCCGCAGCCATGAGGATGGCCGCCCCATCGCCAACCGGGTGGAGCCGGGCAAACGCCCGCGTTCCAGCATGGCGCCGACCATCGTGATGAAAGACGGCGCGCCCGTTCTGGCGCTGGGCAGCCCCGGCGGGAGCCGCATCATCGGCTACGTGGCCGAGGCGATCATGGGAGTAGTCGACTGGGGCTACGACGTGCAAGAGGCCTCCGCCCAGCCCCATGCGGTCAACCGCTTCGGCGCCTATGATCTGGAGGAGGGCACAGCCGCGGCAGAGCTTGCCGAACCGCTGGCCGCCATGGGGTTCGAGACGAACCTGAGGGCGCTGACGTCGGGG
>NZ_LWEX01000358.1 GCF_001634885.1 Sulfitobacter sp. HI0040
TGGAAGCTGCGCGCATTTTCGTTGACCCGGCAGTCAATATCCGCTTTGTCGGAACGCGAGTTGCCGGAGGTGCCCATGCAGTCCATTCACGAACCCGCCCGCGAAACGCCGGTGATCCATGAAACCGGCGTGCTGGTCGTGGGCTCCGGCCCCGGCGGGCTGGCGGCGGCGCTGGCGGCGGCGCGCGCAGGTGCCGAGGTGACCCTGCTGGACCGTTTCGGCTGTTTCGGCGGCAATATCACGGTGGTGGGGGTCGAGGGTTTCGCTTGGTACCGGCATGAACAGACGGTTGAGGCGGGTGGCATCGGGCGCGAGTTCGAGGACCGCGCCAAGGCAATGGGCGCCGCCGTGCCGGAGAGCCAGTCGCTGAGCTATGAGCTCGACAGCGAGGGTTTCAAGCTGGTGGCCGACCGGCTGGTGGAGGAAGCGGGCATTCACCCGATGCTGCACCGCCAGTTCGTGGCCCCCATCGTCGAAGACGGGGCCATGCGCGGGGTCATCGTCGAATCCAAGGCCGGGCGCGAGGCGATACTGGCGCGCGTGGTGATCGACGCCACCGGCGATGCGGACGTGGCCCAGCGCGCCGGGGCCGCTACCATCAAGACCCCGGTGGAGGAGATGCAGGCCGCGAGCGTCATGTTCCACATCGCGGGCGTGGACAAGGCGGCCTTCATGGCCGGTGTGCGCGCCGATCCGCAGACCTACAAGGACTGGTCCAGCGGCGAATGGCAGGTGGAGACCGACGGCAAGGAGGATGACATGTTCTCCCCCTTTCTTGGCAAGCCGTTCGAGCGGGCGATCCGCGAGGGGCTGATCCCTGCCCATCTCAACACCATCGGGGGGACATGGGGGGCCGTGCATGACAGCGGCGAGATGACCTATATGAACCTCGTTCATCTGGCGGGATGCGACGGGACAGATCCCGACAGCCTGACCCGTTTCGAGATCGAGGGCCGCACCCAGGCGATGCTGGCGATCGAGGCGCTGCGCGCCTATACGCCCGGCTGCGAAGCTGCCCGCCTGCGCAACTTCGGCATGAGCATCGGCATCCGCGACACCCGCAAGATCGATGCGGCCTACAACATGACCGAGGCGGATGTGCGCGGGCAGGCCCGGTTCGACGATACCATCGGCATCTACCCCGAATTCATCGACGGCTACGGCGTTCTGATCCTGCCCACCACCGGGCGCTACATGCATGTGCCTTATGGCGCCATGCTGCCCAAGGGGGTGGACTACCTGCTGGTGACCGGGCGCGCCATCGGGGGCGACCGCATCGCCCATGCCGCCACCCGCAACATGGCCTGCTGTGCCGTCGCGGGGCAAGGCGCGGGCGTGGCGGCGGCGCAGGCGCTGGCCGAAGGTGTGGCCATGGACCGGATCGATCTGGCCGCCGTGCAGAAGACACTGGAAACCCAAGGAGTGCGCATCCGATGAACCATATTCCGGTCATTGACATTTCGGCCCTCGATGGCGGGGATCAGCGCGCGGACTGCGTTGCAGAGATCATGGCGGCCTGCCGGGATATCGGGTTTCTGTGCATCACCGGGACGGGGGTGGACCCTGCGCTCATCACGCGGATGCGCGCCACGGTGGAGGAGATCTTTGCCGTCCCCGAGCAGGACAAATGGGCGCAGGCCATCACGCCGGCCAATTACCGCGGCTATATCCCGCTGGGCTTTTTCACCCCCAACGACGGCTCGGGCACGCCGGACCGCTACGAAGGCTACAAACTGCATGCGGAGACCGACCCGCAAGATCCGGTGCGGGCCGATTGCGCGCTTTACGGGCCGAACCTCTGGCCGCCGCAGGTGCCGCAGGCGCGCGAGACGGTATTGGCCTACTGGGCGGCCATGGACGCCATTGCGCTGCGCTTGCTGGACGCGCTGGCCGAAGGGCTGGACCTGCCGAAAGACAGCTTCCGCGCGGCGTTCAGCGCGCCGCTGACGAATATGTCCCTGCTGCACTATCCGCCGCAGGAACCCGACGCCCCCGGCTTCGGCATCCATCCGCACAAGGATACCGATGCGCTGACCATTATCGCCCCCGACCGCGTCGGCGGGCTGGAGGTGCGCACCCCAGCGGGCGACTGGATCACGCCCGATTGCCCGGAGGGTGGCTTCGTGGTGAACATCGGCGACATGCTGGAGCTTTGGTCGGGCGGGCGGCTCGTTTCCACCCCGCACCGGGTGATGAACCGCACCGGCAAGGAGCGCTATTCCTTCCCCTATTTCGCGGTGCCCCGTCATGACGTGGTGGTGCGCCCCCTCTTGGCCCCCCTGCCCGGGTTCGACCGGCCGGAGGTTCATTGCGGGCATTGGTCGGCGGAGGTCTGGCGGACCAACTGGGTCGGGCAGGATGCAGCCGAGGACACGCCGGAGCTGGGCACGCTGCACTAAAGGCGCGAAGGGCGCGGCGGCGCCACACTTGATTAGGGCGCGCACATGGGCGATGTGGGGGGAACGCAAACGGAGAACCCCATGGCGCTGCCGATCCGAGATCAACTGAAATACTGGGGCTTCGCCGCCATCGTCTTCATGGTGATGCTCTGGTTCATCGGGGATGTGCTGCTGCCCTTCCTGCTGGGCGGGGCCATCGCCTATTTCCTCGATCCCGTGGCCGACCGGCTGGAACGGCTGGGCCTGAGCCGCGCGCTCGCCACTGCGATCATCACCATCGTGGGGATACTGATCTTCGTTCTGCTGGCGCTGCTTGTGGTGCCGAACCTGATCAGTCAGGCGGTGAACCTGTTCGAGACGGCGCCCACGCTGGCGCGCAATTTCACCCGCTTCCTCACCGAAAGGTTCCCGTCGCTGCTGGAAGAGGATTCGACCCTGCGCAATTCGATCACCGCCCTTGGCGTGACCGTGCAGGAACGCGGCGGCGCCCTCTTGGAAACCGCGCTGGCATCCTTTGCCTCGATCCTGAACGTCATCCTGCTCTTCGTGATCGTGCCTGTCGTCGCCGTCTACCTGTTGCTCGACTGGGACCGGATGGTTGCCGCCATCGATGACATGCTGCCCCGGGATCATGCGCCGGTCATCCGCAGGCTCGCGTCGGAAATCGACCGAACGCTCGCGTCCTTCGTGCGGGGCATGGGCACCGTCTGCCTGATACTGGGGACCTATTACGCGATCGCCCTGATGGTGGTGGGGCTGCAATTCGGCCTTGTGGTGGGGTTCTTTGCCGGGCTGATCACTTTCATCCCCTACCTTGGCGCGCTTTTGGGCGGGGCGCTGGCCATCGGGCTCGCGCTGTTCCAGTTCTGGGGCGATTGGGTCAGCATCGGGCTGGTCGCGGGTATCTTCGTGCTCGGTCAGGTGATCGAGGGCAATGTGCTGACGCCCAAGATGGTCGGCGGTTCGGTGGGGCTGCATCCGGTCTGGCTGATCCTTGCCCTGTCGGTTTTCGGCACACTCTTCGGCTTCGTGGGCCTTCTGGTGGCGGTGCCGGTGGCGGCGGCGATCGGGGTCATCGCGCGTTTTGCCGCCGACAGTTACCGCCGCAGCCTGTTGTATCAGGGTACAAGGGCGCACCCCACGGTGGACGAGGACATCTACTGACATGGCCCGACAGCTCGGTTTCGACCTGCCCAGCCGGACGGCGCTGGGGCGAGACGCATTTTTCGTGGCCCCCTCCAACGCGATGGCGGCGGCACTGATCGACGGCTGGCAGACATGGCCCGGCGGCAAGCTGGTGCTGACCGGCCCGCCCGGATCGGGCAAAACGCATCTGGCCCACGTCTGGGCGGCGGCCAGCGGTTCGGCCATCGTTGCGGCCCGCGACCTGCCCGGGGCCGACATCCCCACCCTGGCCCGCGCACCCGTGGCGGTGGAGGATGTGCCGGAGATCGCAGGCGATGAGGCGGCGGAGACAGCGCTTTTCCATCTGCACAACCTCGTCCTTGCCGAGGGCCGGGCGCTGCTGCTTACCGGGACGCCCCCCGTCGCCCGCTGGGGCCTGACGCTGCCCGATCTCGTCAGCCGCATGCGGGGCACCACCGAAGCGATGCTCGAGCCGCCGGACGACGCGCTGCTGGCTGCCGTGCTGGTCAAGATGCTGGCGGACCGCCAGCTTACCCCCCGGCCAGAGGTGATCGCCTATCTCGTGTCCCGGATGGACAGATCCTTTGCGGCCGCGGGGGATCTGGTGGAACGGCTGGATGCCGCCAGTCTTGCCCAGAAACGCGGGATCACGCGCCGCCTTGCGGCGGAGGTGCTGGACAATGCCGACGGGCCCGCGCGATAATCGGCCCATTGCCATAAAACCGTCGCAGGAAACCGTCATAAGGGCCCCATGTCGCACGCCAATTTTCTGGAGGATCCCTTTCCGGATCCGATTTCGCTGGAGGACGTCGACCTTGCCGGACCCGGCAGGTTCTTCAACCGCGAGCTGAGCTGGCTGGCCTTCAACTGGCGGGTGGTGGAAGAGGCGGAGAACCCGCGCGTGCCGCTGCTGGAACGGCTGCGGTTCCTGTCCATTTCCGCCGACAACCTCGATGAATTCTATACTGTCCGCGTCGCGGGCCTGCGGGAACTGGCGCATGCCGGCAACACCACCCCGGCGGCGGACGGGCTGACGCCTTCGGAACAGCTTGTGCTGATCAACGAGAACGCGCGCAAGCTGATGATGACCCAGCAGCGGGTGCTGGCGGAACTGCTGACCGAAATGCGGGGCCAAGACATCACGCTGGTACGGCTCGCCGATCTGGCGCCGACCGATCATGCCTATCTTGAACAGGTCTTCCTCAATCAGGTGTTCGCGGTGCTGTCGCCGCTGGCGATCGATCCCGCGCATCCTTTCCCCTTCATCCCCAACACCGGTTTCGCGCTGGCGCTGCAGCTTGAGCGTACCGCCGACAAGCGCAGCCTTCAGGCGCTGCTGCCGGTGCCGGCGATGATCGACCGTTTCGTGCCCCTGCCCGCGCCCGACGGCGCGCTGCGCTATCTGCCGCTCGAAGACCTGCTGCTGCTGCATGTGCCGAACCTGTTCCCGGGATACCGGCTCAAATCGCATTTCGAATTCCGCGTGCTGCGCGACAGCGATCTGGAGGTGGAGGATGAGGCCGAGGATCTGGTACGCGAATTCGAGGTGGCCCTGAAACGCCGCCGCCGGGGCGAGGTCGTGCGGCTGACCCATTCCGTGGGGGCGCCGGAAAAACTGAAGGCGGTGATCATGTCCGAACTGGGCGTGCGCCCCCATGAGGTGATCGAGATCGACGGCATGATCGGCGTGGACGATCTGGCCGAACTGGTCACCGACGCCCGGCCCGATCTGCTCTGGCCCTCCTTCACCTCCCGCGTGCCGGAGCGGGTGACGGACCATGATGGCGACATGTTCGCCGCCATCCGCCAGAAGGACATGCTGCTGCACCACCCCTATGAGACCTTCGACATGGTGGTGCGGTTCCTCGCGCAGGCGGCGCGGGACCCGGATGTGGTGGCGATCAAGCAGACGCTCTACCGCACCTCCCGCGACAGCCCCATCGTGGAGGCGCTCTGCGAGGCGGCGGAGGACGGCAAGTCGGTCACCGCGCTGGTCGAGTTGAAGGCGCGTTTCGACGAGGCCGCCAACATCCGCCAGTCGCGCAGGCTGGAGCGGGCAGGCGCGCATGTGGTCTATGGGTTCATCGACCTCAAGACCCACGCCAAGATCTCTACCGTGGTGCGACGCGAGGGCACGCAGCTTGTGACCTATACCCACTACGGGACGGGCAATTATCACCCGATCACCGCGCGGATTTATACCGATCTGTCACTGTTCACCTGCGATCAGCGGCTGGGGCGCGACGCCACGAAGGTGTTCAACTACCTGTCGGGCTATGCCCAGCCCGATACGCTGGACAATATCGCGATCTCGCCCCTCACGCTGCGGACCCGCCTGCTGGAGATGATCGCGGCGGAGGCCGAATTTGCCCGCGAAGGCAAACCGGCGGAGATCTGGGCCAAGATGAACGCGCTCATCGATTCAGAGGTGATCGACGCGCTCTATGCCGCCTCGCAGGCCGGGGTCCGCATTTCGCTGGTGATCCGGGGCATCTGCGGGCTGCGCCCGGGCGTTCAGGGGCTGAGCGAGAATATCCGCGTGAAATCCATCGTCGGGCGGTTTCTGGAACATTCGCGCATCGTCTGTTTCGGCAACGGCCACGGGTTGCCGCACAAGAAGGCGCGCGTCTTCATGTCTTCGGCGGACTGGATGGGCCGCAACCTCACCCGCCGGGTTGAAACGCTGGTCGAGATCGAGAACCCCACCGTGAAGGCGCAGATCACCAGCCAGATCATGGCCGCGAACCTTGCCGATGTGGCGCAAAGCTGGATC
>NZ_LWEX01000359.1 GCF_001634885.1 Sulfitobacter sp. HI0040
ACCACCGAACAGTTCCTTTTGGCCTTCGGGTTGGAAAGCCTTCGCGATCTTCCCGATCGCGAGCAGTTGGAGGACGCGGGGGTTGTGGACGAAGTACCACAAGTCGATTTTGGCTAAGCTGTTGCCGATTTTGTTGGGTGCTAAGACTCTGTGAAAGCACTGTTTTCTCCCCGATGGTTTCGAGTCTTGCCGGTTTCCGTTGCTGATACCTGA
>NZ_LWEX01000360.1 GCF_001634885.1 Sulfitobacter sp. HI0040
GGCAAGGGAGGGGGAGCCCTGCACGGGATGAACATCGTCGCCGGGGCCAGCCGGATCGGGGCGGAGACCTTGCCCTGCCGGACCTGCCACCTGTCGCGTGCGCCGGTTCTGCAGCGTCCCCATGCGCCGCCCGCCGTCGATGACGCCTGGCGGTTGCCGCCCGCTTCCCTTGGCTGGCGCGGTCTTTCCGGTTCGGCGCTTTGCCGCAAACTGCGTGATCCCGCGCGTACCGATGGCCGGGATGCGGCAGCGCTTGCCGCACATG
>NZ_LWEX01000361.1 GCF_001634885.1 Sulfitobacter sp. HI0040
CCACCATGCGCTGGCTTTGCCCGGTGACTGCTGCGATCAGTTCGTCGCTGCATCCGGCACGGCAGAGTTCTACGGCTGCGGTGTAGCGCAGGGCATGGGTGTCGTACTCTTCCGCCTCGATAGCCTTGCGCGCTGCGCGCATCGCCTCAGCCGCCATACGGTAGGACAGGCGACCGGGGCCGTTGATCTTGGTCAGGAAGGCC
>NZ_LWEX01000362.1 GCF_001634885.1 Sulfitobacter sp. HI0040
AAAGCAGCGTGCTCACGCTCGTTACCGTCGTCGTCATGTTTGTCGCCTTTCTGCGGGAATCCTTCCCGACGGAGGTCGTGGCGATTGCCGGGGCCGCCGTCTTGCTGGCGCTGGGCGTGCTGCCCTATGACGATGCGCTGGCCGTTCTGTCGAACCCCGCGCCCTGGACCATCGCGTCCATGTTCATCGTGATGGGGGCATTGGTGCGCACCGGCGCGCTGGAGGT
>NZ_LWEX01000363.1 GCF_001634885.1 Sulfitobacter sp. HI0040
TCCGATTCGGCACGCACCCTGAAGAAGTTGACCCCAAGAGTAAACCCCTGCCCCGGACCGCGCAATTTCCGCTCTTTTCCCCGCTTCGGCCCCATGACAGTCTGGCGGTATCAAAAAGGGAGCCGGTATGCCCGTTACCACCTGTATCTTCGACGCCTATGGTACATTGTTCGATGTCAGCGCCGCCGCAAGGCGCGCGGCCTCCGAACCGGA
>NZ_LWEX01000364.1 GCF_001634885.1 Sulfitobacter sp. HI0040
CGTAGGCGCGGGTAAAACCACCCTGACAGCGGCGCTGGCCCGTGCCCTCCAGGATAGCTATTCCATCGGTGTCATCACCAACGACATCTACACTCAGGAAGACGCCGAAGCCCTGATGCGGCTGCAGATCCTGCCGCAAAGCCGCATCATCGGCGTGGAAACCGGCGGCTGCCCGCATACCGCGATCCGGGAAGATGCCTCCATCAATCTGGCCGCCGTTGCGGAGATGGTGAAGCGACATCCCGAATTAGAGATCGTTCTGATCGAAAGCGGGGGCGACAACCTGTCCGCGACGTTCAGCCCGGAACTGGCGGATGTAACGCTCTACGTGATCGACGTCGCGGCAGGCGAAGAAATCCCCCGCAAGGGCGGCCCGGCGATCACCCGGTCGGATGTGCTGATCATCAACAAGACCGATCTGGCCCCGCATGTAGGCGCCTCACTGGATGTCATGAAGCGCGACAGCGCCCGCATGCGACCCTCCCTGCCCACGGTGTTCTGCTCACTCCGCGGGGGCGTTGGCGTGGCGGAGGTGATCGAACATCTTTCAAACATCGGCGGCCTTGCCAAAGCGGGCTCGGAAGCGCTTGAACGTCAGGCCACGTAGTCATGCCGGACGCCACGGCCTCAACGGGCCAAGCCTTTCGGGCGTCTTTCATTGCGCACAAAATCTTGGGCACCGTCATCATCCCGTTACACGCTCCTGAAATGCAGAGCTTGCCTTGCGCAGCCAACGATGGATAAGCTGCCTCAATAATAGGCAATTTTAAAACTCTGGGGGGATCTCAAGATGACGAAGAATTTGCTGCACGCCTCGGTGGCGGCGATGCTGGTGGCAGGGCCCGCCGCCGCACAGACCGAGATCGAGTTCTGGCACGCCTTCACCGGCCGGCTGGGAGAGCTGGTGGATGCCCAGGTCGCCGACTTCAACGAGATGCAGTCGGACTACAAGGTAACGGCCACCAACAAGGGCAACTATTCCGAAACGCTGAACGCGGGCATCGCTGCTTTCCGCGCGGGCGAACAACCGGACATCCTGATGGTCTTCGAGGTTGGAACCGCCACCATGATGGGTGCCAAGGGCGCGGTAAAGCCGGTCTACGAGGTGATGGAAGACGCGGGGGCAGCGTTCGATCCCGATAGCTATATCGGGGCGGTGAAAGGATATTATACCTCGAGCGAGGGCGACATGCTCTCGCTGCCGTTCAACTCCTCCACCCCGGTGCTCTGGGTCAACCGCGATGCGCTGGAAGAGGCCGGGGTCGATCCCGACACGGATCTGTCGACCTGGGAGAATGTGGGTGAGGTGCTGACGCAGCTGAAGGATGCGGGCTCCACCTGTCCGATGACGACAGCCTGGCAGAGCTGGATCCACCTGGAGAACCTGTCGGCCTATCATGACGTGCCATTCGCCACGCAGTCGAACGGGTTCGACGGGCTGGACACGGAGCTCGCCTTCAACAGCGATCTGCAGGTCAAGCACATCCAGACGCTGGGTGACTGGGCTCAGGACGGCAAGTTCATCTATGCCGGGCGTCGCAACGAGGGCGGGGCAAACTTTCGCGCGGGCGAATGTGCGCTCTTTACCGAAAGCTCGGCCGGTTACGCCGGGATCAAGAACGAGGCCACGTTCGACTTCGACGTACGCCCGCTGCCGGTCTGGTCGGATGTGGACGCAGCGCCGCAGAACACGATCATCGGCGGTGCCTCGCTCTGGGTAATGGAAGGGCAGACGGAAGAGGAGTACGAGGGCGTCGCGGCCTTCCTGAACTACCTTTCCAGCCCCGAGGTTCAGGCGCAATGGCATCAGGATACCGGCTACCTGCCGATCACCTCGGCCGCCGCGGATCTGACCCGCGAGCAGGGGTTCTATGACGAGAACCCGGGCACCGACGTCGCGGTGAAGCAGATGACGGCGAAGGAGCCGACGGCAAATTCCAAGGGCCTGCGCCTCGGCAACTTCGACCAGATCCGCACTATCATCGACGAAGAGCTGGAAGCGGTCTGGGCAGGGGACAAGGACGCCCAGGCGGCGCTGGACACAGCGGTGGAACGCGGCAACGAATTGCTGCGCCGCTTCGAGCAAGCCAGCCGCTGAAGGATAGGGGAGGGCGCCTTCACGGCGCCTTCTCCGTCGGCCGGGGAAATCAAGCGTCGCCCTCTTCTTGCAGATCATATCATCTGCCATCTGGGCAATTGTCGTACGGCCCTCCGTCGGTTCTTGCGCTCTGGCATCCAACATCTCGAAGAACCCGGCATTCCGAGCCTCATATCCGGACGAGGTAAATGCAAAGCGCCCCACTTCCACTTGCTTGCGGGCACAGGCCGCCCGCTGATCGGAGATCGAGATGGAAACCTTGACCGTTAGGGCACCACTCCTTTCTCGCATGGTGCGACCCGGCCGCACGGCGGGCGAAGCGGCGGCGCGGTGATGGAAAAGCGCGTCACCTTCAAGGGCATCTGGCTGCCACTGCTGCTGGTCCTGCCGCAAATGTTCATCACGGCGGTGTTCTTCTTCTACCCGGCGGGGCAGGCGGTCTGGCAGTCGCTGTTCATTCCCGATCCCTTTGGGCTGTCGATGCAGTTCGTGGGGCTGGGGAATTTCGAATACCTGCTGACGAACTCCTATTACCGTGCCTCCTTCGTCACCACGGCCATCTTCTCGGTACTGGTGACGCTGGTGTCGATGGGCGTCGCGCTTTATCTCGCGGTGTTGGCCGACCGGCTGATCAAGGGCTCGGGCGTCTACAGAACGCTGCTGATCTGGCCCTATGCCATCGCACCGGCGGTGGCGGGGGTGCTGTGGCTGTTCATGTTCAACACCCGCGTGGGCATCGTGACATGGTATCTCGGCACACTGGGCTACGACTGGAACCATGTGCTGAACGGGGGGGAGGCGATGGGCCTCGTTGTCGTCGCCTCGGCCTGGGGGCGGATCAGCTACAACTTCCTGTTCTTCCTCGCCGGGCTGCAGGCCATTCCGCGCAGCGTGATCGAGGCGGCGGCGATTGACGGGGCGCATTTCTGGACACGCTTCCGCACCATCGTCTGGCCGCTGCTGTCGCCCACGACTTTCTTCCTGCTGGTGGTAAATGTTGTCTATGCCTTTTTCGAGACCTTCGGCGTCATCCACACCATCACGAGCGGGGGGCCACAGCAATCGACCACGATCCTCGTCTACAAGGTCTACAGTGACGGCTTCGTGGGGCAGGACCTCGGGTCCTCCGCCGCGCAATCCGTGATCCTGCTGCTGATCGTGGGCGCGCTGACCATCATTCAGTTCAAGTTCATCGAGCGGAGGGTGCACTATTGACCGCCCGTGACGCACTTGTGGTGACGACCCCGCCGCTGAAGTCCGGTCGCACCCCGCCCGAGGGCATGGTGGAGCGGCGCGGGGCGGGGTACTGGATGACCCATCTCGGCCTGATCATCGGGCTGTTCTTCATCTTCTTCCCGATCTGGCTGGCCTTCGTCGCCTCGACCGTGACCCAGCCGGAGATCGTGCGCCCGCCCATGCCCCTGCTGCCCGGCGACCAGTTTTTCGAGAACTACCGCAAGGCGCTGGTGTCGGGCATCAACGCGCCGGTGGCGCTGATGATGTTGAACTCGCTTTTCATGGCGCTGGGAATTGCCTTCGGCAAAATCGTGATCTCGCTGCTCTCGGCCTTCGCGATCGTCTATTTCAGGTTTCCGGGGCGGCGGCTGTTCTTCTGGCTGATCTTCCTGACACTGATGCTGCCGGTGGAGGTGCGCATCGTGCCGACCTTCGAGGTGGTCGCGGGCTTTGGCATGCTCAACAGCTATTCCGGCCTGATCTTTCCGCTGATCGCCAGCGCCACGGCAACCTTCCTGTTCCGGCAGTTCTTCATGACCGTGCCGGACGAACTGGCCGAAGCCGCGCGGGTGGACGGGGCCGGGCCCATGCGGTTTTTCTGGGACATTCTGCTGCCGATGAGCCGGACCAACATCGCGGCGCTTTTCGTGATCCTGTTCATCTACGGCTGGAACCAGTACCTCTGGCCGCTGCTGATCACCACCGATCCGTCGATGAACACCATCGTCATGGGCATCAAACAGATGTTCCCGAGCGGTGATGATCTGGCCGACTGGCCGGTGATCATGGCGACCTCGATCCTCGCGATGATACCGCCCGTGGTGGTCGTGATCTCGATGCAGAAGCTCTTCATCCGCGGCCTTGTAGACAGTGAGAAGTAATCCATGGCGACCGTCACCCTGACAGACATCCGCAAGACCTTCGGCAGCACGGAGGTGATCCACGGCGTGGATATCGACATCGCCGACGGGGAATTCGTGGTGATCGTCGGCCCGTCAGGCTGCGGCAAGTCAACGCTTTTGCGTATGGTTGCGGGGCTGGAGACCGTGACTTCGGGCGAGGTACGGATCGGCGGGCAACGGGTGAACGAGCGCGAGCCGATGGACCGGGACATCGCCATGGTGTTCCAGAACTACGCGCTCTATCCCCATATGTCGGTCTTCGACAACATGGCCTACGGGCTGAAGATCGCGGGCAGGTCCAAGGCCGAGATCGCCACGAGGGTAGGGGAGGCGGCAAAGCTGTTGCAGCTCGAACCCTACCTCGACCGGCGGCCGCGCGAGCTGTCGGGCGGGCAGCGGCAGCGGGTGGCCATGGGTCGGGCCATCGTGCGCAAACCTGCGGTATTTTTGTTCGACGAACCGCTGTCGAACCTCGACGCCAAGCTGCGGGTTCAGATGCGGCTGGAGATCAAGCAGCTGCAACGGCGGCTGGGAGTCACATCGCTCTATGTCACGCATGACCAGGTGGAGGCGATGACGCTGGCCGACCGGATGATCGTGATGAATGCAGGCGTCGCCGACCAGATCGGACCCCCGCTGGAGGTCTACGCCAACCCGAGGACGGAATTCGTGGCAAGCTTCATCGGCTCGCCGCCGATGAACTTCCTGCCGCTGGACGTTGCGGGAGAGGTCGCGCCCGGCGCCGCGCGGCTGGGGGTTCGACCGGAGCACATGCGGATCACGCCCACCGATCCGCGCCTGACGGCGGAAGTGAAATACGCCGAAGCGTTGGGGGCCGAGACGCTGGTGCATGTGGCCCTGCCGGACGGCACGATGGCGACGGTGCGGCAGAGCGCGGGAGAATTGCAGCCCGAGGAAGGCGCCAGCGTCGGGCTAGGCTGGGACGCAGGCGATCAGATCCTCTTCGACGCGAAGGGTGTGGCGGTTTAGGGTGTCGGCCAGCACCTGACCCAGGTCCTGGGGAAACATTCGAACCAAAATCGAGCCCTTTTCGGCACTTAATTTCAAAAGTCTCATTTTTTCTCGACAGGCGGCATCCGTCGAGTTATCAAATCTACAAAGTGGATAGATCCGCATGGCAATCAGGCCTCATGTCGCACTCACCAGTGCGCATGAGGCCTTTTTGTTTTCGGGGGAAACCATGAAGCGAAACGTTGACATTGGTGGGTTCTGTCGCAAACTTCACGGCGATGGTCTATCGGTGAGCGTTGGCAGCATCGTCCTGACCGAGAGAAAACTTTGCGACGGAACCCGATATTCTTTGCGGGCGTTGAGCGCACCCTGTTCGATCTCAGTGAACTTCTCGGGCAGGGCGAAGACGCCGACCACGACGGCAACAAGAAGGTAGGTCAGCAGCGAGTCGAGATCGCTCCAACGGTCCTCGTCAGCGCGGGAGATGACGGCGAAGCCGTTCGAGGTCGAAAAGTGCAGCGGCTTGAAAATTTCTTAGGTGTAGCCGACGTCATCGCCCATCGACACGATGACCAGCGGTGCGAGATAGCTGTCTATCAGGACACGCCGCGCCGCGCCCGGACACGGTCTCAGGTCCGAGCTTTCTCGAACGCGGTCCAGGCAGCTTCGAACTTGTCGAAATCGAAACCTTCTTCGCGTGCCGGACCCAGCACCAGATGTTCGGTGCTCTGCATCTTGTCAATCGCTGCTGCGAGCCGGTCGACAATGTCCGCCGGGATCACGACTGCGCCATGACGGTCGGCGTGGACGAGGTCTCCCGGTCGCACAGTGAGGCCGAAGACCGTCACGGGAGTGTCCAGTTCGGTGACATGCACGAAGCCATGGCTCGGACCGATCGATCCGGCGATGATCGGAAACTCCGGCGCAAGGTCGCCGAGGTCGCGCATCACGCCGTTGGTCAGTGCACCGGACACGCCGAAGCCCTTGTGGACGGTGGTGTTGACCTCCCCCCAGTAGGCGCCGATGCAGCCGGGAGCGTCCACGTCCTCGACCACCGCGACCGAGGGTTTGGGGCCCTCGGCCATCGCCTTGTAATAGGCCATGCGGCGGGTGCGGATCACCTCCGCGGGCTCGGTCGGCGGGGCCAGAGCCGAGATTTTCGCGGTCACCGCATAGCCCACGACCGGGGGCGCCTCGGGGTCGGAGCACAGCATCGTGCCGCGGGTGAAATCGTTGAAACCGCGCTGGCCTTGCGCCACCTCGATGGCATTGCAGACGGTCGGCGTGTCGACGCTGCGCAAGAGTGTCAGAAGTTTATAGTCCATCGGTTTGCTCCAGCCAGGCCGCGAGGGCGGCAGTGGTCTCGTCAGGTTGTTCAAGGGTCGGCAGATGCCCCGCGCCGTCGATGACGCGCAGGGTGCTGCCGGCGATCAGGTCGTGCATCAGTTCGTGCCGCGCCACCGTGCAGAGCGCGTCGTCGCGCCCGCAGAGCACCAGAGCCGGACCGTCATAGCCGCGCAGCGTGTCCTGTTGATCGGGGCGGTGGGCCAGTGCGCGCGACTGGTTGAGAAAGACCTTCTCGCCCAGCGACAGCGCCATCTCCATGCACAGGTCGAGAATCTCGGCCCGTTGCGGCCCGTCGGTCAGGTAATTGGGTTTCATCTCGTCCCGCATCACCAGCGCCAGCTGGCCATCGCGGACCTTATCCATCTGCGGCCGGCGGCGAGCGCGTACCTCGTCGGTCTCGGCCTTCGGATTGGTGTCGAGCAGCGCCAGCCCGGCCACGCGGCCCGGTGCCTGCCGCTGCATCTCCATGGCGACGATGCCGCCCATGCTGAGACCCGCCAGGGCGAAACGGGGCGAGGCCTGATCCAGCACCTCCGCGGCGAGCGCTTCCGTCGTGTCATGCGCGCTGATGGGCGCGCAATGCACGGTGCGGGTGCCGGACAGTGCGGCGATCTGCGGCGCGTAAACCCGGGCGTCGCACATCATGCCGGGCAATAGGACAAGCGGCATCATGAGGCGGTCCTTGCCCCCTCGGCCAGAGCGCCCAGCTTGGCATAGGCGATCTCGGGATCGACCGCGCCGTAGCCCGCGAAGGTGCCGAAGCCGCAATCCGACCCGGCGATCACCCGCTCGGCCCCGACAATATCAGTGAACCGCGCGATGCGCTGAGCCACCAGTTCGGGATGTTCGACGAAGTTGGTAGTGGTGTCGACCACGCCGGGCACCAGCACCTTGTCGTCGGGGATGTCACCCTTGCGGTCACGAAACACCGTCCATTCGTGGCCGTGGCGCGGGTTCGACGTTTCGAACAGCACATAGCGCGCCTTGGCCGACATCAGCGTGTCGAACATCTTGGCCATTGGAATGTCGCAGACATGCGGCCCCTCGTAATTGCCCCAGCAGATGTGGATGCGCACCTTGTCCTGCGGCACATCCGAGAGCGCATGGTTGAGCGCCTCCACATGGCTGGCCGCGACCTTAACGAACTCGGCGTCGCTGAGGTCGTTGAACAGCATGTGACGACTGAGCGCGAGGTCGGGGCAGTCGAGTTGCAGGTCGAGGCCGGAGGCGACGATGGTCTCGTATTCCGCCTTCAATGCATCGGCCAGCGCGGCCAGATAGGCCTCGCGCGTCTTGTAGAAATCGTTCTGCAGGAACAGCGAGATCACGCCGGGTGACGCCGCGTTCATGAAGCCGCGTTCGACCCCATGCGCGTCCATCGCCGCCTTGAGGTTGGCAATGTCCTTTTCCAGCTCGCCCTGACCTTTGGATTTGACCTCGCCCACGCACATCGGCCGCGCATATTGCGGTGTGCCACCCTCGTCGGCGATGCGTTTGAGGAAGGAGGGAAAGCGCTTCAGATCCGCTGGTGCATTGCGCGGGCTGTCGCCGCCGAAGCCGGTGTAGCGGTCCTTGACGTACGTGGCGTAGGAGATCTTCGATGTCTCGCCATCCGAGACGATATCGATGCCCGCTTCGGCTTGTTTGCGGATGGTTTCGCTCACTGCCTGGGTCATGGCGGCGTCGAAGGCATTTGCATCGTAGTCCTCGCCGTTTTCGCGCGCGAAGATGAAGTCGACGACCTTCTGGTTGCGTGGCAGGGAACCGACGTGGGTTGTCTTGATGGGCATGGTCATTCCTCCTTGCGCGCCATCAGCACGCTGTCGTTGTTGCACTCGGGGTCTTCCGCAAGAAAGCCGGTGAGCCGCAGGCCGTGGTCCTCCAGCAGCTGTGCGTATCCGGCCGGCGACAGGCTGGCGTGATAGACGGTCCGGTCTGCCACCTGACCTTCAGCCTCGCCTGCCCGGGGGCGACCGTGGCGAGCAGGGTTCCCCCGGAGCGCAGATGGTCCGCGATACGGGAAAGCGTGCGGCGCTGGTCGTCAGATGTTAGGTGATACAGGCTGTCCCAGACTACGATGCCGTCGAAACGCTGCCCGAGGTCGAGGCTGCGCATGTCGGCCTCGTACCAATCCACCTCCGGCCAGCAGCGCAGGGTGATGTCCAGCATGGCGGGGGCGACATCCACCCCCGTCAGCCGAAAGCCTTCGGCCATAAACCAGCGCGCGATGTGCTCGCCCGCGCCGCAGCCGAGGTCGAGCACATGGCCGGCTGCAGGCAGGCCGGCCGCAAAACGCGCTAGCCAGCGCGCCTCGAACAGCGGCCGGGACTGCTGCGCATCGAATGCAGCGGCCTCGGCGTCATAGACGGCGCGCGTGGTTTCGGGATCGGTGGCGCTCATCAGCCGCGCCAGGTCGGGCCGGCGGGATCGTCGGTGGCGATGACGCGGTAGAGCGCGGCCTCGCCCGTCATCGAAGGCTCCGCACTGTGACGCAGCCCCTCCGGGATGCTCATGGTATCGCCGGGTGCGAGCGTGGTGCTGCCGCCGTCCCAGTCGACGCGCCAATGGCCCCTGACCGGCATCAGTACCGACGGCTTGTCATGCGTGTGCATCTCGTCGGGCGCATTGGCACGGGTCAGGAAGTCGACCTCGAACCCCGGCTTGTCGCGCATGATGCCGGTCTCGCCGATCACCTTGACCGGGCCGTCGTTCGACAGCGCCACCATGTCCAGGTAGCGACGGACGTGACCGCCAACCACGTCGGCCCCGGTGGGGCGATCGACCTTGGCGAGCTCTTTCTGCGTTAGTAGCGGCATCGGTTTCACGCCCTCGGGAAGGCTTTCCCCCTTCTTGCTGTCGTAGAGCTTGCCGTTGTCCCCGAGGATCAGCCCGTGCGCCTTTGCGTCTTCAATCACATGCGGCGCCCAGGTCACGCCGCCGCCGGCATCGTCGCCGCCGAGGATCGCCATGATCATTCCGTAATCGGTGCCAACGTTCTCGAACCCGCGGAAGATGTTGGTGGGGATGTTGATGATGTCGCCCTCTTCGAGGATGACCTCGCCCGCGTCGCCCTTTTCACCCCAGAAGAAGCGCCAGCGGCCGGACAGGACAAAGAACACCTCCGCGGTGCGGTGGTTGTGCAGCGAGTTGCGGCAATGCGGCGGCTGCCCGGCCGCGCCGACGTTAAAGCCGTGGGGAATGGTGATGTGGACGTGCTGGTCGGCAGATTCGGAGACGCCACCGCCGATGATGGTGAAGTTCTCCTTCTGATCGCTGCCCGGCGTGTGGGCGTCGATGAAGGCGGTCTTGCAGGGTTTGAGTTCGCCGTAGCGGACGATGCGGTCGGTCATTTCGTGTTGGGTCATCAGGATCTTCCTTCGTGTTGCCGGGCCATGCGGACCGCGGCGATTGAACAAATCGGATGGGATTTGCTCAGCGTCCCGGAGGACGGTTGTTCAACCGGCGGGCGCGCAGGCTTGCCAGATAGCCGTGCCGTGCGCTCAGAAGCGACGTGATCGAGTTCATTCTAGAGCGCCGGTGTGCAGGTGGATCTGTTTCCAGATGGCGACTTCGTCGATCATGGTGAACTCACGCCGCAGGCCCCATTCGCCCCATTCTGCGTGGGTTGCACCCATCACATGAACTTCTGCCCCCGTGGGCGCGTAGAAGAAACCGTGACCCGAGTGCTTGCCGGTCAACGACCAGCGCACCGCGGCACGGTTCGGCGTGCCGGGATCGGAACGGCCGATCTGGTGATGGATTTCGAACGTCGCGGTCGGAAAGGACGAGCGCAGCCGCATCCAGTCGGTCTCGGCGAAGTCGTAGGACCAGCCTCCGCGTGCACCCCAATGCTCGGTCCGGACGGCGCGGTCGTATTGCTCGCGGATGACGGTGAAGTCCTTGTCCATGATCCGGGTCAGGATATCGCCCAGCCGCGCACCCCATTCGTTGTCGTTGCCGCGCCCGGAGTAGGGCCCGGAAACGTCGTGGTCGGGGTGGAACGGGCGCCGGCAGGTCTCCGGCCCACCCTCGGCCTTGATCTGATAACGGGCATATTCCGCCGGATCCCAGCCCAGTTGGCGCGCGATGCCGCCGACATCGCGGATCAGCCATTCGTCGTCGATCACATCTGCCTTGGCGGCGCAGTCGGCGATGACCCGGATGACGAAGCTCTTGCCGGTGGGCGGACCGAAGGCGCCATGTCCGGTGTGGGTGCCGGTGGTGACGATGCGGTGCGAGGACAGATAGCGGCCGTCTTCCGGCCCTTCGGACCAGATCACGTCCTCACCCAGCAACTGCCGGTCGGGAAACTCCGACAGTGTCGCCAGCGTGCCGTCGATCACCCCGGCGTTGCCCTGTGCCAGCCCCGAGGGGAAGCGCATGGGGATGTCCTTGCCATAGTAATGATGCAGCGTGGCGAGCCCGCGGTCTTCCCAGATCTCGCGGGTGATCTTCAGGATGTAATCGGGCAGGTCCTTGAACCGGTTCGAGAAAGCCTTCATTCGTGTTGACCCGTTTGCAGAAGGATCTGTTTCCAGATCGCGGTTTCGTCGATCAGGGTGAATTCGCGGCGCACAGTCGGTTCGCCCCAAGGGCCGTTGCCTGCGAAGGGGCCGAACTCGGCGTGGCTGATCCCCATGATGTAGACCTCGGCTCCGGTCGGACGGCCGAAGCGGCCCCAGCCGGAGTGCTTGCCGTGCAGGCTCCAGCGGACCGCGGCACGAGGCGGCATCAGCGGATCGTCGCGGCCCACCGCATGTTCGACCTTGAACTCGGCATGCGGAAAGGCCGCGCGCAGCCCCATCCAGAACAAATCGGCGTCGCTCCAGCCTAGCCCCTCCTGCCCGCCGGGATAATGCAGGCTGACGGCGCGGTCGTAGGCGCGCGGGATCACCTCCATGTCGGCGGCCATGATGGAGCGGAGCACATCCGCATAGCGCTGCCCCCATTCGTTGCGGTTGCCGTGCCGGTCATACGGGCCCGCTACGTCCGTCGCGGGCGTCATCGGCTTGACGCAGGCATCGGCCCCGCCTTCGCGCGCGATCAGGTCGCGGGTCCAGTCCTTTAGGTCAAAGCCCATCTGCGCCACGATGGCCGACTGGTCGCGCACCAGCCATTCGTCATAGACCGCATCGTCGCGGATCGCGCAGTCGGCAAGAATGCGATAGGTCACGCGTTTTCCGGTGGGCGCGCCGTACATGCCCGGATGGCTGTGCGTCGCGCTGCAGATCAGCCGGTGGGAGGAAAGGTATGCCTCGGAGGTCTCGGTCGCGCCCTCCGGGTCGTCGCACCAGATCACGTCTTCGCCCAGAAGCTCGCGGTCGGGAAACTCCGCCAGCGTCGCCATTGTGGCAGCGATCACGTTGGTATTGTCCTGCACTACCGAGGCGGGCGAGCGCACGATCAGCCCGTCGGCGTAGAGGTGCCGTAGCGAGCCGATTTCACGGTCCTCCCAGATCTGCTTGGTGATGCCGATGATGTAGTGCGGCACGTCCTGCCACTTCGGGTCAAATCCGCGCATTCAGCTGTCTCCCGCGTTGATGGTCGAGCCGCGCGGCATCAACTCGCCGGGCAGCTTAATGTGTTCGGGCGCCGCGTCGCTGTCCTCGATGCGGCGCATCAGGATGTCCACGGTTCCGGCGACCAGCCGGTTGATCGGCTGGCGATAGCTGGTCAGGTCATAGGCGGGCCAGGCGGCAATGGGCACGTCGTCGAAACTGGCCACCGCCACATCCTCGGGAATGCGCAGCCCAAGCTTCGACCGGATCACGTCCATCACGGCAAAGGCCATGTAGTCGTTGCAGACAAAGACCGCGTCGGGGTGTTCGCGCCCGGCGAACATCTCCAGCGCCGCTGCCCGGGCCTGTCCATATTCGAAGTTGCCCAGTTCGCGCGCTGCCAGTGAGAGCCCTGCCTCCTCCAGCCCTTCGCGAAAGCCCGCTTCGCGGTCGCGCTGTGTCGAGGCCTGCTCCATGCCGGCGATATAGCCGATCTTCCTGTGTCCCGCGGCAACGAAATGCGCCGCGATGGCCCGCCCGCCAAGGTGGTTGTTGGTGGCGACCGAAGACATCCCCGGATCGTCCTGAACGCGGTTAAACAGCACCACGGGGATGCCGTGCTCATGGCAGCGCTTGGCCAATTCCGACGACATCGAGACCGAGGCTAGCACGATGCCGTCCACCTGATAGTCGAGGATCTCGGTCATCACCTTCTGGACATCCGCCGCCGTGTTGCGCGAGATGAAGACCAGCACGTGATAGCCCTTGTCCTGAAGCGCGACCGATAGACGTTCGACCACTTCCGGATAGAACTGGTTGTTCAGGTAGGCCACCACCAGTCCGATGATCCGGCTCCTGCCGGTGATCATCGCGCGGGCCAGCACGTTGGGCCGGTAGCCCAACTCCTCCGCGGCACGCATCACCTTTTCACGGGTCGCCTTGGACACGCTGGCACCGGGGGTGAACACCCGGCTCACCGCCGACTGGCTGACCCCGGCGCGATGCGCCACCTGCAAGGATGTGATGCGTTCGCTTGCCATCAATCCGCCGTCCAACCTCCATCGATCAGCATGGAGGTGCCGGTGACCAGAGATGAGGCGTCCGAGGCCAGGTAGAGCACCGCCCCCATGACGTCCTCGACCTCGCCGACGCGGCCCAGCTTGATCTTCTCCTCGAGCCAGGCGACGCGCTCAGGATTGTCGAAGGTCTGCGCGGTCAATGGCGTGCGGATGAAGGTCGGGCAGATGGAGTTGATACGGATCTGCTGCTTACCCCATTCGATCGCCATCGACTTGATCATGCCTTCCAGCCCGTGTTTCGATGCGCAGTAGACCGCCCGGTCGATACCGCCGACGTGACCCATCTGGCTGCTGATATGGATGATCGAGCCGCCGGTCCCGGCCATGCACTTCGCCGCCGCGATCGACAGGAAGTAGGCGGCCCGCAGGTTCACCCCCATCACCGCGTCGAAATCCTCCGCCGTGGTTTCCAGCGCCGGGCCGTGGCGTGCCAGCCCGGCGGAGTTGACCACCACATTGAGCTCTTGGCCCGCCAACGCGTCGGTCATCGTGTCGAGATTGCCGATGTCCAGCGCCAGCGCTTCGGCCGACCAGCCTTCGGCCTGCATCGCCTGCACAGTGTCTTGCAGCCGCTCCACCCCTCGCGCTGCGCAGATCACATGCGCACCAGCCTCGGCCAGTGCCGCCGCGCAAGCCTGTCCGATGCCAGAGGAGGCGCCGGTCACCAGCGCGCGCTTGCCGTCGAGGCGCAGGGAAGGGGTGCGGGGCAGGTCTGTCACTGGCTCATACCGTCCGGAATGGTGATGCGCCCGATGTTGCGGGCCTTGTTGAACTCGCGCAGCCGGGCGAAGACGTCGACGCCCAGCTGGTCATAGACGTGCAGCAGATCGACCAGTACCCAGTTTTCGCGGATGCGGCCGTTTTCCAGCCGCCAGAAGTCGAGGCTGCGCATGGTTATCTTCCGGTCCGAGGGCGCAATGCTCAGCCAGCCGCCATGCTTGACCGTCTGTGCCATGTTTGGCCAGCCGGTCACACCGGCATAAGCGCCGTCGCCGAAGAAATGGTGGTGCGTCTCGTCCGAATGCTGCCCCCGGTCGGGCATGGCGGTCAGGAACGGGATCTGGTGCCAGTTGCGGAAGCCCGCGATGCCGCGCGCCGTGCCGATGCCCGACGGCCCATACCAGTTCATGCGCGGGTGCCAGTAGCGCTCAAGCTCCATGACCTCCGGTCCGCCCTGGCTGGGGTATTTCTTCAGACAGGCGAGCATGTCGATGATGTGCTGTTGGGACGCGCGCGCTTTATCCACATCGAACGGCCCCGGCACGAGCCCATCCTGCGTCGCCGGTCCGGGTACGTGGAATTCCAGCCCCAACGATGGTGCCATGGGCCAGACGCCTGCCTGCATCATGACTTCGGGGATGTCCCAGAGCGCCTGCACCTCAATGACCTTGCCGTCCTCGATGCGATAGAATTCGTGGAACCGCACGGTGACCTGATGCCCGGTCGGCGGAATATCGAGCCACGGGCCGGTGAAGACTCCGGTGTAGTAGCCACCACAGCCAACCCAGTTCGCGCCGTCCTGATCCGGCCCCGCCATGACGATGTAATCGCGCCGTTCCAGATCCGGCCATGCGTCGAGCAGGTCGCGATAGGCTGTGTTGTAGAACGCCTCCGGCCCGGTGCTGTCGCCGAAGGGATGACAGAGGCGGAACAATGTGTCGGACGTACTGACATCGGCCAGCGCCTTGCGCACGGTGGCCTCGTCGAAATCATACATCGCGGCCCGCAGCGTCGCGATCAAGTCCTTGTTGGCGCTATGGACATCCATGAAAGGGTCCGGTCCTTCTCTGGTTCGAAAATATCTCGGGTAGCACGACGAGCTGGCCCCTCGTTCCCGCACTCTCAACTCACTCCGCCGCTTCGGGCAGATATGCCGCCTCGCCGTAAGGCACGTTCACCCCGCCATAACGCCGCACCCGCACGTTGCACTGCTCAGCGTGGCCGACAAAGCCCTCCAGCAGGCAGAGTCGCGAGCCGTAGGCGCCGATCCGGGCCGCGGCCTCGTCCGTGGTGACCTGTTGATAGCTGTGCGTCTTCAGGTACTTGCCGACCCAGAGCCCGCCGGTATAGCGCCCTGCCTTCTTGGTCGGCAGCGTGTGGTTGGTGCCGATCACCTTGTCGCCATTGGCCACGTTTGTGCGCGGGCCGAGGAACAGCGCGCCGTAGCAGGTCATGTTCTCGAGGAACCAGTCGTCGCGGTCGGTCATCACCTGCACGTGCTCGCTGGCGATGTCGTCGGCCACCTCAAGCATCTCTTCGTAGGTGTGGCAGACGATCACCTCGCCGTAATCCTCCCAACTGACTTTCGCGGTGTCGGCGGTGGGCAGGATGCCAAGCAGGCGATCGATCTCGGAGAGTGTCTCCTGCGCCAGCTTCTCGGAATTGGTGAGCAGCACGCAAGGACTGTTATAGCCGTGTTCAGCCTGCCCCAAAAGGTCGGTGGCGCAAAGCTCGGCGTCTGCGGCACTCTCGTCGGCGATGACCATGGTCTCGGTCGGGCCGGCGAACAGGTCGATGCCGACGCGACCAAAGAGCTGGCGCTTGGCTTCGGCCACGAAGGCGTTGCCGGGACCGACGAGCAGGTGCACCGGGTCGATTGTCTCGGTGCCGATCGCCATAGCGCCCACCGCCTGGATGCCGCCGAGAACATAAATCTCGTCCGCGCCGCCGAGGTGCATTGCGGCGATCACGCCGGGGTTCGGCTCGCCGTCAAAAGGCGGCGTGCAGGCGACGATGCGCGGCACACCCGCGACCTTGGCGGTGGCCACTGACATATGCGCCGAGGCCACCATAGGGAACTTGCCGCCGGGCACGTAGCAGCCCACCGATTGTACCGGGATATTCTTGTGGCCCAGAATGACGCCGGGTAGCGTCTCGACCTCGATATCCAGCATCGAGTCGCGCTGAGCTTGGGCGAAATTGGTCACCTGCGCCTGCGCGAACTTGATGTCCGCAAGGTCCTGCGGGCTGACTTTGGCAATGATCGCCGCGATCTCGCCTTCGGTCAGGCGATAGCTTCCCCGATCGTACTTGTCGAATTTCACTGCCAGTTCGCGGACCGCGTCGTCACCCCGTGCCTCGATGTCCTTCAGCGTCGAAGCCACCACGGATGCGGTCTTGGCGTCGTCTTCGGCACGGTCGGTCTCTGACTTGCCGCGCTTGAGGTATTGCTTTGCCATTTTGCGTTCTCCCGCCCCGGACCTGATCCGGGGCCTCCTGGTTGGTGAGGTCCCGG
>NZ_LWEX01000365.1 GCF_001634885.1 Sulfitobacter sp. HI0040
CGCGGCGTAAAACAGCAAGGCGGCAGCCGACAGGAACAGCAACCGGCCGATGACCGGCACCTTTCCACGAAACCAGCCGCTTGTGCCGACGCTGACGGCAAAACCGCGGCGGAGGCAACGCCCATATCCATTAGGATTTGCCCCGTGCCGCCCTGGGCCAGTATGCCCGGCCGAAACACAAACAGAAATGGCACCACATAGATCGCTCCGGCCAGCATCAGCGCGCGACCCGCCACCCGCCAGAAATTGGCCCCTGCCAGGGCG
>NZ_LWEX01000366.1 GCF_001634885.1 Sulfitobacter sp. HI0040
CGGAACGCCTTGACGAGGATCTGGCCCATGGATTCTTCCAGCTCCGCCTTGCTGGCCATGGCGGGCGCACGCATGAAAGGAAGCGTCAGCACGAGCGAGAGGACAACCCCCGCGAAAACAAGGAAGGTCATCTGCCACGTCAGAAACGTCAGCATCCATTCAGCGACCGGAGCGCCAAAGACCTGCCCGGCGCTGCCCGCAGCCGTAACAAGCGCGAGAGACATGGAGCGGTTTTCGTCCGATGA
>NZ_LWEX01000367.1 GCF_001634885.1 Sulfitobacter sp. HI0040
CCCACCATCGCCTTTGCCTTGCCGGTATCGGGATCGAACAGAAAGACGGTGGACTGGTGATTGATGATATCGTGCTTTTCAAGGTTGTTGGGCCAATACCCCCCGGCCTTCAGCCCCAGCGTCAGCCCCGCCTTGTCGAACCCGCCCTTGAACCCGTAAAGCGCATCTTCATGGCCGATGGCCTCGCGCACGACGGGGAAGTTGTAGGCGTCGCCCGCCGCCATGGCGGCAAAGACCCGCTCCACCGCGTCAAAGGCGGCCTCGGGGGTCATCAGATCGGCGATTTCACGTTCGGGTACGATCAGCATGGGAACTCCGGTATTTTGCAAAAAAAGGGACCGGCGCGCATCCTCGCGGGCGCGCGCCGGGAAGGGATCAGGCCGCGCGGCGGTTCCTGGCCATGGCGTTGTAGATGACGCCGCCAAGGATCGCACCGATGACCCAGTTGTAGCCCGAAAGGAAGCCGAACCACGGCACCCAGACGGTCGCGACAGAGAAGATCGCGGCGATGGCGAATGCCTTGACCGCCGCGGTGTTCCAGCCGTTTTCATAGTGATAGGCACCGCCCTCCATGTTGTAGAGGTCGTCTTCGATCAACTCCTCGTTCCGGTGCCAGTAATAGTCGACGATCATGATCCCGAAGATCGGCGCAAGCGTAGCACCCAGCGTGTTGACGAAGCCGCTAATGCCAAACTGGCTGATGAAGCTGGTCCAGAGACCGCCGATCACCAGCGCGAAGACCGAGGTGATCAGCCCGGCCGCGCGGAAGCTGATGCGGTCGGGCGCGAGGTTGGCAATGCCGTTGACCGCCGGAATGAAGTTGGCGACGAGGTTGATACCGACCGTGGCGGCAAAGAACGTGATGGCCGCGATGACGCCCAGCAGTACGCTGTCGGTGCGCTCCACGATCTCGGTCGGGTTGATGATCGCCTCTCCGAAGACAACCGCCGCGCCCGCAGTGGTCAGCAGCGCCAGTGCGGAGAACAGGATCATGTTGAACGGCAGACCGGCGAGATTGCCGAGCTTCATCGTCGCCTTGTCCTTGGCGTAGCGCGAGAAGTCCGAGAAGTTGATCATCACGGCGGCGAAATAGGCCACCATGGTTCCGACGATGGCAATGAAGCCCCGGAACTCGTTTGCGAATGTGCCTTCGGGGTTGGCAAAGATCGTCGCCGTGGCCGACAGAAGCTGGCCGTCCGCCCGCTGCCACAGCACGATGACAAGACCGATCATCACCAAATAGACGAAGGGCCCGGCAATGTTCAGAAAGGTTTCCACCCAGCCCATGCCGCGCCAGAAGATGAAGATATGAAACGCCCAGACGATCACGAAGGAAAGCCAGTCAATCCCGGTCAGCCCGAGGATCTCGGCCCCGCCTGTCGCCCCGGTGAGCGACCGGATCAGCAGCGCCAGCGCGGTTGAGGCAAAGTAAACCTGAACGCCGTACCAGAAAACGGCGACCGTCGCCCGCAGCACGGCGGGCAGTTTCGCGCCCTGGGTGCCAAGGCTCGCGCGGGCAAAGACGGGATAGGGAATACCGTATTTCTCGCCCGCGGCGCCCGAAAGGTTCACCATCCACATGACGAAAAGGCCGGCGGTGATGAGCGCCGCAAAGGCGGTCCAGCCGCCGACCCCGAAGGAAATGAACAGCGATGCCACCAGCGAATAGCCAAAGAGCGATTGGACGTCATTCGCCCAGATGTTGAAGATGGCGAACCAGCCCCAGGTCTTTTCCTCGGGGCCGACAGGGTTCAGCGTGTTGTGGCCTTCGGGATCCAACGTGCCGCCATGGGCGACGTGATGCGTGTCTATCGTGGTCATTTCGATCTCCTCCTTGATGAGCGATATGGTAGATGCTCGCGGTCTTCCGGGCCTCCCCGCCCGAAAGACCGTTTTGGATGGCCCGTCAGTAGGCCTTGCCCCGGGCCGACACCGGCCACAGCGTTTCGACCTTTCCGCCCCGGACGCCGACGTACCAGTCATGGACATTGGCCGTCGGGTCGCAGTGACCGGGGATCAGGCGCAGCTTGTCGTTGACCTTCAGCACGCCCTTGGGGTCGGAAACGACGCCGTGCTCGTCCGAACACTTGATGTATTCCACGTCGTCGCGCCCGTGGATCACGGGCAGACCGCTATCCACCGATTGCGCCTTAAGCCCTGCGTCGACGATGGCCTTGTCCGCCTTGGCGTGGCTCATGACGCTGGTCAGGATGAAGAAAGCGTTTTCCCATTCGCCCGCGTCGATCCGGTTGCCGTCCTCGTCGAGGATACGACCGTAATCGGCGTCCATGAAAGCGTAGGAGCCGCACTGAAGCTCGTTATAAACACCTGAATTGCTCTCGAAATAGTAAGAGCCCGTACCCCCGCCGGAGACGAGATCGGTCTCGATGCCTTCGGCTTTCAGCGCCTCGACCGCATCGCTCACCTGCTTGATCGCGGCGTCGAGCTTCGCCTTGCGCTCGTCGAAGCTGTCGATGTGCTGCATCGCGCCCTGATAGGCCTGGATACCGCGGAAAGTCAGGTTGTCGGCGTCGCGCACGGCCTTGGCGATCTCGACCACCGCATCGGTGGTGGTCACGCCGCAGCGGCCCGCGCCGCAGTCGATCTCGACAAAGACGCCGAGGTCGGTGCCGTGTTTCTGCGCCGCTTCCGACAGGTCCGCGACGTTGTCGATATCGTCGACGCAGACGATGACTTCGCCGCCGCTCAGTTTGGGCAGCTGCGCCAGACGGTCGATTTTGGCCGGGTCGCGCACCTGGTTGGAAACGAGGATCTCCTTGATGCCCTCGCGCGCGAAAACCTCTGCCTCGCTCACCTTCTGACAGCAGACGCCGACGGCGCCGCCCAGTTCCATCTGCAGCTTCAGCACGTCGACCGATTTATGCATCTTCCCATGGGCACGGTGGCGCATCCCATGCGCCTTGGCGTAGTCGCCCATCTTCTTGATGTTGCGCTCCAGCGCGTCCAGATCGAGGATCAGGCAGGGCGTCTGGATGTCCGCCTCGTCCATCCCCGGCACGGCGGGGGCGTCGAAACCGACGTCGAGGTCATCGAAATTCACGTCTTTCATCTGTCTATCCTTCCAGTTGTTCAGAGGGGCCAATGCCCTCGGTCAAATCCACGGCAGCTTGTCGAGGTCGACATTGCCGCCGGTAATGATCACACCGACCCGCTTGCCCGCGAACCGGTCCCTGTTCTTGAGGATCGTCGCCAGCGGCACCGAGGAACTCGCCTCGGCCACCACGCGCAGGTGCTTCCATGACAGCTTCATCGCATCGATGATCTCCTCTTCGGAGACGGTGAAGATGTCCGTGACGTGGTTCGAAACAAAGTGCCACGTCAGGTCCTTGAGCGGCACGAGCAACCCGTCCGCGATGGTCTTGGGTGCATCGTCAGCAATGATATGCCCCGCCTTGAAGCTGCGATAGGCGTCATCCGCCTGTTCCGGCTCGGCGGCGATAATCTGCACCTCTGGCGCCATGTTCGAAAGCGTCAGGCAGGTGCCCGAGATCATGCCCCCCCCGCCGATGGGCGCCACGACCATATCGAGCCCGTCCGTCTGCTCCATGAATTCGCGCGCGCAGGTCCCCTGCCCCGCGATCACGCGCGGATCGTTGTAGGGATGCACGAAATCGCCGCCGGTTTCCGCCTGCACCTTGGCGAATGTCTCCTCGCGCGATGACGTCGAAGGCTCGCATTCGGTGATCTTGCCGCCATAGCGGGCGACGGTATCCTTCTTGGCCTGCGGTGCGGTGCGCGGCATGACCACGTTGCAGGGGATGCCCCGCAGCATGGCCGCATAGCTGAGGCAGGAGGCGTGGTTGCCGCTGGAATGGGTCGCTACGCCCAACCGGGCCTGTTCGTCATCCAGCCCGAACACCGCGTTCGAGGCGCCTCGCACCTTGAAGGCCCCCGGCTCCTGAAAGTTCTCGCATTTGAAGAACAGCTCGGCCCCGGTCAATTCGTTGAGATAGGCCGATGTCCGGACCGCGGTGCGCCGGATATGGGGCTTGATCCGCTCATGCGCGTCCAGCATGTCCTGATAGCTGGGGATATACATCTCGTCCCTCATCACGCCGCCGCCTTCCTGCCGGAGCTGTTGCCGTGGCGGTAGAAATCCTGCGCCGCGGCCACGCCCGAACCCAGCTCAACCTCGAGCCCGAGGTCGCCCATCACCATTTCGGCGGTGGCGAGACCCGACAGCATCATCGCATCCGTCAGCATCCCCAGATGCCCGATGCGGAACACCTTGCCCGCGACCTCGCCCAGCCCGACGCCGAAGGCCATGCCGTAGTCCTTTGCCGCGACACTCACGATATCGGTTGCATTGAACCCCTCGGGCGTGCGGACGGCGCTCACCGTGTCGGAATAGACGTCAGCCGAGGCGGCGCAGAGGTCGAGCCCCCATGCATCCACGGCGCGGCGCACCCCTTCGGCGATGCGGTGATGGCGGGCAAAGACGTTCTCCAACCCTTCGGTCAGCAGCATGTCGAGCGACAGTTTAAGCCCGTTCATCAGCCCCACGGGGGGCGTATAGGGGAAGGCGTTGGCGTCATAGCCTTTCTGCATGTCGCGGATGTCGAAAAAGGTGCGCGGCAGCGTGGCGCTTTCGGTGGCCTTCATCGCCTTGTCGGAAAACCCCAGAATGGCGAGTCCCGCAGGCAGCATGAACCCCTTCTGGCTGCCGGTCACGGCGACATCCACGCCCCATTCGTCAAACCGGAAGTCCATCGAGGCGATGGAACTCACCCCGTCCACGAAGAGCATGGCCGGATGGCCCGCGGCATCCAGCGCACGGCGTACGGCGGCGATGTCGGATTTCACGCCGGTCGCGGTCTCGTTATGCGTGGCGAGCACCACCTTGATCTTGTGGTCCTTGTCGGCCTTCAGGATTTCCTCGTATCTGTCGGCGGGCAGGCCGTGTCCCCAGGGGGTTTCGACGATCTGCACATCCAGACCATGGCGCTGGCACATGTCGATCCAGCGGTGGCTGAACATACCGTTGCGCGCCGCCAGAACCCCGTCCCCCTTGCTCAGCGTGTTGGAGAGCGCCGTTTCCCACCCGCCGGTCCCGGTGGAGGGAAAGATGAAGATGCGGGCGCTGTCGGACTTCAGAACCGTGCGGACACCATCGAGGCAGGGATGCAGGATCTTACCGAAAACGGGCGAGCGGTGATCGATCGTCGGCATGTCGCAGGCCTGCCGCAGGGCTTCCGGCATGTTGGTGGGGCCGGGAATGAAGACAGGGTTCTGAAAGCTCATGATCATCTCCTTCTCTGGATGTTGAGGAGAATTTACCGACCCCGCCGCAACGGCGATACTTTTTTAAAACTATTTTTCATTTTGCACGCACTGGGAAAAATGACGCATTGTCAGCACCTTACATTTTTCATATGATGAGAGGCTCTTTCATTTGTTTCGGAATGCATCTTATGGTTTTGCCGAAGAATACCTTTCAGGAGGCCCGCAAATCGCGCGGCAGGCCCCGGGACTGGGACGACAAGACCGCCCAGAACACCATCAAGTCCCTCGACCGCGCGCTGGCGATTTTCGAGTTTCTGAGCGAGGCGCCCGCCGGCAAGGCATTGACCGTGCTGGCGCATGAACTCGACCAGTCCCCGGCGACGGTCTACCGCGTGCTCGTGACGCTGGAAGGCAAGGGGCTGGTGGAATTCGACCAGACCGATCAGGTCTGGCATGTCGGTCCCCGCGCCTTCGTCATCGGTTCCCGGTTTCTCAGACGCACCACCCTGGTGGAACGCGCACGACCCTTCCTGCGGCACCTGATGGAAGACACGGGCGAAACCGCGAACCTCGGGATCGAACAGAACGGTCAGGTGCTCTTCGTCAGCCAGGTCGAAACCCACGCCAATATCCGCGCCTTCTTTCCCCCCGGTACGTTGTCGCGGCTCCATGCCTCGGGCATTGGCAAGGCGCTGATGGCCGAAATGGGCGCCGAACGGCGCGCGAAGCTTCTCGCCGCCGCACCGTTGGAACGCTTTACCGAATATACCCTGACGGAACCCGCCCTGCTGCTCGCCGATCTGGAAGAGGTCCGCAGACGCGGCTACGCCATCGACGGGCAGGAGCGCAATCTGGGCATGCGCTGCATCGCCGCGCCGATCTTCGATGTCCATGGCGAGGCCATTGCCGGTATCTCCGTCTCGGGCCCCACGTCGCGGATCGGGCCGGAACAGGTGAAGACCCTCAGCCTCGCCGTCGTGGCCGCCGCAAAAGGTGTATCGGCGGCCATCGGCGGTGCGCCCAGCCGGCAGGACGGCTAGGTCAGCGGCCGCAACGGCATCTGGCGGTTCACATCCTTGTAGAGCAGGTAGCGGAACCGCCCCGGCCCCCCGGCATAACAGGCCTGCGGGCAAAAGGCGCGCAGCCACATGTAATCACCGGCCTCCACTTCGACCCAATCGTTGTTGAGCCGGTAGACCGCCTTGCCTTCGAGCACGTAGAGCCCGTGCTCCATCACATGGGTTTCGAGAAACGGAATGACGCCACCCGGCTCGAAGGTCACGATGGTGACATGCATGTCATGGCGCAGATCGGCAGGATCGACGAACCGCGTCGTGGCCCAGGCGCCGTTGGTATCGGGCATCACCGTGGGCGCGATGTCCTGCTCGTTCGCGATGACGACATCGGGCTGATCGAGGCCTTCGACCTCTACATAGGCCTTGCGGATCCAATGAAAGCGCAGCATCTCGCCGCCCCCGTTGCGCAGTGTCCAGCCAGAGCGCGGCGGCAGATAGGCATAGCCGCCCGGCTGCAACTCATGCGTCTGCCCCCCGACGCTGAGCGTGGCGACCCCCTCGACGATGAACAGGACGCCCTGTGCCGCCGGATCGGTCTCCGCCCGGTCCGACCCGCCGCCGGGGGCGACCTCCATGATGTATTGCGAGAAGGTTTCCGCAAAACCGCTCAGGGGGCGGGCCAGAACCCACAGCCGCGTATCTTCCCAGAAGGGCACAAAACTGGTGACGATATCGCGCATCGTTCCTTTCGGGATCACTGCATAGGCATCCGTGAAAATCGCGCGATCCGTGAGCAGCTGGTCCTGACCGGGATGGCCACCCTTCGGGGAATAATAGCGGGCTGACATGAAGGTTCCTCACTTGATTGCATGACACCCGAGTCTAGGGGATGCGCCCCGGAAAGCCACGGCGGCTATCCCAGCAGATGTGTTCAGATTTTTTTGATAATCGCCCCGGATTGTCGCGACCCTGCGATGGAACTTCCTTCAAAACATCGCGATCCCGCCACAGATTCGAACGATTCATGAAGGAAGTTCGAAGCCTGAAGTCCGCCATGAAGGATTCGGACAATGTGTACTGGTCAGCCCGCCAAGTTCAGGGCGTTACATCGCTGGACAACGAAGTGTCGGCATTTTTGCCGGAACGAGGACGGCAGCGCCACGATCGAAACGGTGATCTGGCTGCCGATGTTCATGATTCTGCTTGGCTTCATCATCAATGTATCGATGGTGTTCTTCAATGAATCCCAGATATTGCGCGTCATTCAGGACGGCAACCGGGCCTTTTCCCTCGGTCGGCTGCAGGACCTGAAAGAGGTTGAGGATTACGTCCTCGCCCGTCTCGCCTACCTCGACGCCTCGATCACCATCGGGTCCGAGGTCGCCGACGGGTTTGTCACCACGTGGCTGCGCACCCCGGCAACCGACCTCATGCCGGTCAGCTTCATGTCCAGTGTGTTCGAAGGTCTCGACGTGGGTGTCAGCGCCCAGCATATCGTGGAGTACTGAGATGACGAAGTCC